>NZ_SPKJ01000076.1 GCF_009866965.1 Propylenella binzhouense
CTGTGGGCGGGGTGGCGGGTGCCGCCTGACGCGGCTTCGGGGTCTCGGCCTGGCCCTCGGCGGGTTCCCGGTCGGGAGCGGTGCCGGCGGGCTTCGCCTGCTGCGGGGCGGACGGCTTCTCGCCGGCGCCTGCGGGTCGCTGCGGCCGCTCGCTTTGCTGCGGCGCCTGGGCCTCGCCGGCCTTCGGCTGGCCGGTGGCCTTCTGCCCGTTCTGCGCCGCACCGGGCGGGACCTGCCCGGGTACCAGCTTGCGGCGCGTATTCGCCTCGCCTTCCTGCTGGTCGGGGGTCTGGTCGGCCTGCGCCACCACGAGGGCGCGCTGCCCGGCCGGCTGGAACGCTTGCGCGGCGGGCGCGGTCAAGACAGGCAGTACGGTGCCGGCAAGCAGCAGCAGTCGCAATCTCATCATTGTTTCCCGATTTTTCCTAAGGCCCCTCGAGGGGTCCGAACGAGACCAGCCGGCAAATGTTCCCGAGTTACGGCCGTTGTAGGACGGCGGCGCGCGCATAGGCCTCGTCCGGAACGAGGAGCGCGGCGGTCTGCCGGGACACCGGCACGAAGCCGAGCCGCTGGTAGAGCGGCAGCGCGGCCGGATGGTCGAGCGTGCAGGTGTTGACCCTGACCGTCGCGGGTCCGAACGAGAAGGCCTGCCGGATCGCGGCGCCGAGGAGCCACGGGCCGATGCCGTGTCCGATCCATTCCGGAAAAAGGCCGAAATAGACCAGCGTGACGACCTCCAGGCCGGCCTCGAGCTCGAAATAGCCTGCCGGCGCGCCCTCGGCATAGAGCACGTGGATTTCGACCCCGGGCTTGTGGATGCGCTCCGCGAGCTCGGCATCCGAGATGCCCGCGCGCTCGAGCCACAGCCAGGGACGGCCGACATTCTCGTAGAGGTAGCGGTAGAAATGGAGGGGGATGCGCTCGGCTTTCACGAGCGCGAGGCGCGGGCCGGCGGGCTGCGGGGGAAAGCTCGCGGGCGGCTCGGTCATTTCGAGCCGCGTGATGACCGCCTCGACCGCCCGGCTCATGCGGGTCCGGTTGCCACCGGGGCGTCCGCGCGGGCGCCCCATTCCGCCCAGGAGCCGTCATAGAGCGCGACATCCGTCTTGCCGATCTCCCGGAGCGCCAGACTGAGCACGGCAGCCGTGACGCCCGACCCGCAGGAGGTGACGACCGGCTTGTCGAGGGGGACGCCCGCCGCCTCGAAGGCCTGGCGGATCGCCGCGGGCGGAACGAGGCGGCCGTCGGCGACGAGCCGGTCGAACGGCACGTTCCGGGCGCCCGGCATGTGGCCGCTCGCAAGGCCGGGCCGGGGCTCCGGCGTGGCGCCCTCGAAGCGCGCTGCGGAGCGGGCATCGACGATCGTGGCACTGCCGTCGGCGAGCTTGCGCCGAACCTCGTCGAAGCTGCGCACCGCGCCGGCGGCGAGCCTCGCCTCGAAGCGGCCCGGACCGGGTTCGGCTGCGCCGCGTTCGAGCGGATGGCCCGCCGCGCGCCAGGCCGGAAGGCCGCCCGCGAGGATCCGCACGTCGGAAGCGCCGAAGACCGTCAGCGTCCACCAGACGCGCGGCGCGGAGAACAGGCCGGCGCCGTCATAGACGACGATCGTGTCGTCGTTGGAGAGCCCGAGCGCGCGCGCGGCGGCCGAGAAGTCCGCTTCGGAGGGCAGCATGTGGGGGAGGTCGGTCCCGGGGTCGGCGATCCGGTCGATGTCGAAGAAGACGGCGCCCGGTATGTGGCCCTGTTCGTATTCCGCGCGGGCGTCGCGGTTCTGGGCGGGCAGGTACCAGGAGGCGTCGACGATCCGGATCGAAGGCTCGCCCAGGCGGGCCTGCAGCCATTCCGGCGGCACGAAGGCGGTCATGCCGGCTCCGCGAAGCGGATGCGCACGCGCCGGTTCTGCCGGCCCTTCTTCTCGATCTTCGTCACCGCGAGCGGTCCGATCTCGCCGGTCGCGCGCACATGCGTGCCCCCGCAGGGCTGCAGGTCGACGGCGCCGTCCGCGCCGATCGCGACGAGCCGGACGCGGCCGGAGCCCGTCGGCGGCTTCACCTTCATGGTCCTGACGAGCCCCGGATTGCCGGCGAGCTCCTCGTCGGTGATCCAGCGCGTCGCGATCGGGTGGTCGGCCGCCACCAGCGCGTTGAGCGCCTCGGCGAGCGCGTCGCGGTCGACCGCGCCGGCATCCGGTATGTCGAAGTCGAGCCGGCCCTCCTCGGCGCCGACCGAGCCGCCGGTGACAGGGTAGGGGATCAGCGAGCAGAGCAGGTGCAGCGCGGAATGCATCCGCATGTGGCGGCTGCGGCGCTCCCAGTCGAGGCCGGCCGTGACCGCCATGCCGGCGGCGAGGTCCGCGGCCCCGCCGGCGGGAACGTGGAGAATGGCGGCGCCGTCGGCGGCGTAGACCGTCGCGCCGATGGCGATCGGGCCGGCCGAGACCGCAGCGAGCGTCCCGCTGTCGCCCGGCTGTCCGCCCGCGGCGGGGTAGAAGACGGTCCGGTCGAGCACGATGCCCTCGGGGCCGACCTCGACGACCTGCGCCTCGCAGGCGCGAAGATAGGCGTCGTCCCGGAAAAGCGTCGCAGTCCGCATCTAGTCCACCGGCAGGAAGGGAATGGAGATCGGCGACCGCTCCTCGAGCCAGCTCGGAACCGGCAGGCTCCTCGACCGCAGGAAATCGGGATTGTAGAGCTTCGAGGCGTAGCGCGTGCCGTAGTCGCAGAGCATGGTCACGATCACGTGCCCCGGGCCGAGCTCCCGCGCCATCCGGATCGCGCCCGCCACGTTGACGCCGGACGAACCGCCGAGCGAGAGGCCCTCGTTCTCGAGCAGTTCGAAGAGCAGCGCGACCGATTCCCCGTCGGGGATCCGGAACGCCATGTCGACCGGAGCGCCCTCCAGATTGGCCGTGATCCTGCCCTGGCCGATTCCCTCCGTCACCGAGCCGCCTTCGGCGCGGAGCTCGCCGTGGGAATAATATTCGTAGAGGGCGGAGCCCGGCGGGTCGGCGAGGCCGATCCTGATGCCGGCATTGCGCTCCTTGAGGTAGAGCCCGGTGCCCGCGAGCGTTCCGCCGGTGCCGACGGAGCAGATGAAGGCGTCGACGCCGCCTTCCGTCGCGGCCCAGATCTCGGGGCCGGTGGTCTCGACGTGAGCCTGCCGGTTGGCGATGTTGTCGAACTGGTTCGCCCAGATCGCGCCTTTCGGCTCCTCGGCCGCGATCTGCGCGGCGAGGCGCTCGGACACCTTCACGTAATTGTTCGGGTTGCGGTAGGGCACCGCCGGCACCTCGACGAGCTGGGCCCCGGCGAATCTGAGCGTGTCCTTCTTCTCCTGCGACTGCGTCTCCGGGATCACGATGACGCAGCGATAGCCGAGCGCGCCGGCGACCAGGGCGAGGCCGATGCCGGTATTGCCGGCGGTTCCCTCGACGATCGTGCCGCCCGGCTGGAGCAGCCCCCTGCGCTCCGCGTCGCGCACGATCCAGAGCGCCGCGCGGTCCTTCACCGACTGGCCGGGATTGAGGAACTCGGCCTTTCCGAGGATGGTGCAGCCTGTCGCCTCCGAGGCCTCCCGGAGCCGGATCAGCGGGGTGTTTCCGATCGTGTCGAGGACCGAGCGTGCGACCGTCATGGCGTACCGAGCTTTTGTCGCCGGCAGGCTAGGACGCCGGCGCGGACGGAGCAAGCCGGCTACGACGCTGGAAACGGGATGGCCGGTGCGCCGGGCCGGCGCGTCCGGGCGCCGGTCGGCCGGAGGCGTTGCTGCCACCTTTTTGAGCGTGATCAAGGCCGTGCTGATCGAGGATGATAGCTTCTTGGGAGAGACCGGTCGCGCGGCCGGATCGCCCGAACCATGGAGCCAGTCGATGCGTCGATGGACGGCGGATGCCGGCCGATTCTCCGCCGGATGGCATTCGGCCCCGGATTCGGGCCTGCCGGGACGGGCGGAATGAAGCGGGATCGGACGCGATGGATCGTCGCGGCCGCCGCTGCGGCCGTGCTCGTCGCCGGCTTTCTCGGCTGGCAGGCCCTCCAGGACGATGGCCTGCCGGACGGGATCGCTCGCGGGAACGGCCGGATCGAGGCGGTCGAGATCGACATCGCGACCAAGGCGGCCGGGCGCGTCAGGGACATCCTCGTGGGCGAGGGCGACTTCGTCGAGGCGGGCCAGGTGCTCGCGCAGATGGATACCGAGCAGATCGAGGCGCAGCGCAGGCAGGCCGAGGCGCAGCTCCAGCGGGCGAAGATCGGGGTCGAGACGGCGGAGAGCGTCGTCGTGCAGCGGGAGGCGGAGCGCAAGGCCGCGGCGGCCGTCCTCGCCCAGCGGCAGGCGGAGCTCGATGCGGCGCAAAGCCGGCTCGCGCGCTCCGAGCAGCTTGCCAGGACCGACACCGTCTCCCGGCAGGTGCTCGACGACGACCGCGCGACGGCGCGCGGAGCGGAGGCGGCCGTCGGCGCGGCGGAAGCCTCGCTCGCGGCGTCCGATGCCGCGATCGGTTCGGCGAAGGCGCAGATCGTGGACGCGCGGGCGGCGGTCGACGCGGCCGGCGCGGCGATCGAGAGCATCGAGGCGGAGATCAGGGACAGCACGCTCAAGGCGCCTCGGGCCGGGCGCGTGCAGTACCGGGTGGCCGAGCCGGGCGAGGTGCTGTCGGCCGGCGGGCGCGTGCTGAGCCTGGTCGATCTCGGCGACGTCTCGATGAACTTCTTCCTGCCGACCGCCGAGGCGGGGCGCGTGGCGCTCGGGGCTGACGTGCGGATCGTGCTCGACGCGGCGCCGCAATATGTCATTCCGGCCAAGGCGACCTTCGTCGCCGACGTCGCGCAGTTCACGCCGAAGACCGTCGAGACGGCGGACGAGCGGGAGAAGCTGATGTTCCGCATCAAGGCGCAGATCCCGCCCGAGCTGCTTCGCAAATATATCCGCCAGGTCAAGACGGGGCTGCCGGGCACGGCCTATGTCCGGCTGCGGCCCGATGCCGAGTGGCCGGCGGAAGTCTCCGGACCGGTGGTGGAATGAGCCGGCCGGAGGGCGATCCGGCGCCGCTGCCGCTTCCGCCGGTCGTGCGCCTGACGGGAATCGGGCTTTCCTACGGGAAGACGCGGGCCCTCGACGGGGTCACGCTCGACTTGCCGTCGGGCGCCATGGTCGGGCTGATCGGTCCGGACGGGGTGGGCAAGTCGACCCTCCTCTCCCTCGTCTCCGGCTCGCGCGTGGTGCAGGAGGGGCGCGTCGAGGTTTTGGGCGGCGACATGGCGGACGCGGCGCATCGCCGGCTGAACTGCCCCCGCATCGCCTACATGCCCCAGGGCCTCGGCAGGAATCTCTACCCGACGCTCTCCGTCTTCGAGAACGTCGATTTCTTCGGCCGGCTCTTCGGCCAGGGCCGGGCGGAGCGGGAGCGCAGGATCGCCGCGCTCCTGAAGAGCACGGGGCTCGCGCCCTTCGCGGATCGTCCGGCGGCGAAGCTCTCCGGGGGGATGAAGCAGAAGCTCGGGCTCTGCTGCGCGCTCATCCACGATCCCGACCTGCTGATCCTCGACGAGCCGACCACGGGCGTCGACCCGCTGTCGCGGCGCCAGTTCTGGGAGCTGATCGAGCGCATCCGGACGAGGCGGCGCGGCATGAGCGTGATCGTCTCGACCGCCTACATGGAGGAGGCGGCGCGGTTCGACCTGCTCGTGGCAATGGATGCGGGCCGGGTGCTCGCGACCGGCACGCCGCCGGCGCTCCTCGCGCTGACCGGCGCTGCGACGCTCGACGCCGCCTTCATCGCGCTTCTTCCCGAGGCGAAGCGGCGGGGGCACAGGGAGCTCGCGATGCCGCCGCGGCCGGCCGGCGCCGAGGGGGAGATCGCGATCGAGGCGGAACATCTCACCATGCGGTTCGGCGACTTCACGGCCGTCGACGACGTGAGCTTCCGGATCGCGCGGGGAGAGATCTTCGGGTTCCTCGGCTCGAACGGCTGCGGCAAGACCACCACGATGAAGATGCTCACCGGCCTGCTGGCCGCGAGCGAGGGCACGGCCCGGCTGTTCGGCCGCGAGCTCGACCCCGACGACGTCGGCGTGCGCCGCCGCGTCGGCTACATGTCGCAGGCATTCTCGCTCTATGGCGAGCTCACCGTCCGGCAGAACCTCGATCTTCACGCCCGGCTCTTCAGGCTTTCGCCTGCCGCGATACCCGGCCGCATTGCGGAGATGGTGGAGCGCTTCGGCCTCGCCGGCGTCCTCGATGCGCTCCCCGACGCGCTGCCGCTCGGGGTCCGGCAGCGCCTGTCGCTGGCCGTCGCCATGATCCACGGGCCCGAGATCCTGATCCTCGACGAGCCGACGTCGGGCGTCGACCCGGTGGCGCGCGACGGCTTCTGGCAGATCCTCGCCGACCTCTCCCGGAAGGACGGCGTCACGATCTTCGTCTCCACCCATTTCATGAACGAGGCGGAGCGCTGCGACCGCATCTCGCTCATGCATGCCGGGCGGGTGCTCGTGAGCGACAGTCCGCAGGCGATCGTGGCGAAGCGTTCCGCCGGATCGCTCGAGGAGGCCTTCGTCGCCTATCTCGAGGAGGCGACGGCCGGAGAGGCGGGGCAGGGCGTCGAATTGGATTCCGCCGTCCCGGATCCGGCTGGGACGGATGGACCGGGCGCTCCCGGTCCCGCGCCGAAGCGTCCGCCGCGCTTCGACCTGCGGCGCATGTTCGCCTATACCCGGCGGGAGGCGCTCGAGCTCGGGCGGGACCCGATCCGCGCCACGCTGGCGATGCTCGGCAGCGTGATCCTGATGTTCGTGGTCGGCTACGGCATCAACCTCGACGTGGAGAACCTCGCCTTCGCGGTGCTCGACCGGGACGGCACCACGATCAGCCGCGACTACGTCCAGCAGGTCGCCGGCTCGCGCTATTTCGACGAGAGGGCTCCGATCGCGGACTACGCCGATCTCGACCGGCGCATGCGCGACGGGGAACTGAGCCTGGCGCTCGAGATCCCGCCGGGCTTCGGCAGGGACGTCTCGCGCGGGCGCGACGTCGAGATCGGGGCCTGGATCGACGGTGCGATGCCGACGCGGGCCGAGACCGTGCTCGGCTACGTCCAGGGCGTGCATGCGGGCTGGATCGCCGAGAAGGCGCGCGCGATCTACGGCGATGCCGCCGCGGCGGGATCTTTCCAGCTCGCGATACGGTACCGCTACAATCCCGACGTCCGCAGCCTGGTCGCGATGGTTCCCGCGGTCATCCCGCTTCTCCTCCTGATCATCCCGGCCATGCTCGCCGTGCTCAGCGTCGTGCGCGAGAAGGAGCTCGGGTCGATCGTCAACTTCTACGTGACGCCGGTCACCCAGCTCGAGTTCCTGGTCGGCAAGCAGCTTCCCTATGTCGCCCTCGCCATGCTGAACGCCGCGCTGCTGCTCGGCTTCGCCGTCATCGTCTTCCGCGTGCCCTTCACCGGAAGCCTGCCGGCCTTTGCGGCCGCCGCGCTCCTCTACGGCATCGTGGCGACGGGCATGGGGCTCGTGATCTCGAGCTTCATGAGGAGCCAGATCGCGGCGATCTTCGCCACCGCCCTCATCACGCTCATCCCGGCGGTCCAGTTCTCCGGCATGATCGATCCGGTCTCCTCGCTGCGGGGCGCGGGCGCGCTGATCGGCCGGATCTACCCGACCACCTATTTCGTCACGATCTCGCGCGGCACCTTCTCGAAGGCGCTCGATTTCGGCGATCTCTCGGCCTCGTTCCTGCCGCTCCTGATCGCCGTCCCGGTCCTGCTCGGGCTCGGCGCCGCGCTCCTGCGGAAGCAGGCGGGCTGACCATGCGCATCGCCAACGTCGTCCAGCTCGGGATCAAGGAACTGCGCGGGCTCGCCCGCGATCCGATGCTCCTGGTGCTGATCGCCTACGCCTTCACGATCTCGATCTACACGGCGTCGAGCGCGATGCCGGAGACGCTCAACCGCGCGACGATCGGCATTGTCGACGAGGACCAGTCGCCCGTCTCCTCGCGTATTCTCACCGCCTTCTACCCGCCCTATTTCACGGTCCCGCGCCTCATCTCGCCGCCCGAGATGGACAGCCGGATGGATGCCGGCCTCGACACCTTCGCGCTCGACATCCCGCCGAATTTCCAGCGGGACCTCCTCGCCGGCAGGTCGCCCGCGATCCAGCTCAACATCGACGCCACCCGCATGTCCCAGGCCTTTACCGGCGGCGGCTACGTGCAGTCGATCGTGACGGGCGAGGTCAACGAATTCCTCGACCGGTACCGTTCGAACGAGCCGCTGCCGGTCGAACTCGCCGTGCGGGCCCGCTTCAACCCGGAGCTGAACAAGAGCTGGTTCGGCGCCGTGACCAACGTCATCGCATCGATCACCATGCTCTCCATCATCCTGACGGGAGCGGCCCTCATCCGGGAGCGGGAGCACGGCACGATCGAGCACCTGCTGGTCATGCCGGTGACGCCGGTCGAGATCATGATGGGCAAGATCTGGTCGATGGGGCTTGTCGTGCTGGTTGCCTCCGCCTTCGCCCTCGTCGTGGTCGTGGAGGGGCTCCTCCGCGTGCCCATCGAAGGATCGCTGGCGCTCTTCCTCGCCGGCACCGCCCTGCAGCTCTTCGCCACCACCGCGATGGGGATCTTCCTCGCCACGGTGGCGGGGAGCATGCCGCAGTTCGGGCTGCTCCTGATGCTCGTCCTGCTGCCGCTCCAGGTTCTTTCCGGGGCGATCACCCCGCGCGAAAGCATGCCGGAGATCATCCGGACCATCATGCTGGCGGCGCCGAACACGCATTTCGTGATCCTCGCGCAGGCAGTGCTCTTCCGCGGCGCCGGGCTCGGCGTGGTCTGGCCGCAGCTCGCCGCGCTGCTGGCGATCGGCCTCGGCCTCTTTTTCTTCGCGCTCAGGCGCTTCCGGTCGTTCCTCGGTTAGGGACGCGCCGGTGCACGAGGCCGTGCACGAAGCCGAGCTTCGCGACGACGGGCGGCGTCAGCACGAACGGATAGAGGTCCGGCAGGCCCATGCAGCGGTTGATGCTGTTGAGCGCGAAGGTGACGGGCACCCAGGCCGCGACGATCTCCTGCATCGAGGCGGCACGGTAGGGATCGGTGTCGACCGCGGTCGAGAGCGTTCCGGTCTCGTCGAGGCGCGGCTCCAGCCGGACGCCGAGCTGCTCGGCCATTTCGAGCGTATCGACGATGTGGAGATAGTGGGCCCAGGTCTCGGCGAAATCCTCCCACGGATGGGTGGTGGCGTAGGCGGAGACGTGGGTCTCCTGCCAGCCGGGCGGAGGGCCGTCCCGGTAGTGACGCGCGAGCGCCTCCCCATAATCCTGGCGGTCGTCGCCGAAGGTCCGGCGGCATTCGTCGAGCGGGCCGCCGTCGCGGACCAGTATGTCCCAGAAATGGTGGCCGATCTCGTGGCGGAAATGGCCGAGCAGCGTGCGGTAGGGCTCGCCCATCTCGGTGCGGCGGCGCTCCCGCTCGGAATCGTCGGCCTCCGCGAGCGCGATCGTCACCCGCCCGTTGTCGTGGCCCGTCATCACCTTCGGCCCGCGCTCGGCCGGCGGATCGGCCAGGAACTCGAAGACGAGGCCGTGCTCCGGGTCCTCCGCGCGGGTCGCAAGCGGAAGGCCGAGGCGCACGAGCGTGTAGAAGAGCCTGTGCTTCGCCGCCTCGATCATGCGCCAGGCCGCGAGCCGCGCCGGGTCGGAGAGATCCGGAATGACGCCGTTGTGGCGGCAGGCGAGGCAGAACGCGGCCGGACTCGACGCCGCGATCAGCCAGTTGCAGGTGCCGTGCGCCGCGTTGGCGCAGAAGCGGAACCGGATTCCCTCGCTCGCCAGCGCCCGCCAGCGGTCGCCATCGGGCTCGAGCGCGGAAAGCGTGCCGGCCTCGGGTATGTAGCCGAGCGCCCGGCCGCAGCGCATGCAGGTGTGGTTCTCGAAGTGCAGGATCTGCCCGCAGGCCTGGCACTTGAAGAGCTTCATGGGGAGACCCGGAGGCGATCGGGCCGGCGCGGCCCGCTGAACCCTCGTCAACTCGAGGGCGGGTCTGGCGTTCCCGGAGGCCGCCGGCCGATTTTCAAGCCGGGACGCGCCTGATACGCCTTCGCGGAAGAAGAAGGGGGAGGAAGGTGGGCATGTCTGGGGACTTGACGATCGCGATCGGGGATGGCCGCCGGATTCCCGCGCTCGGCTTCGGAACGGGCGGCAGCATGACCGAGGCGTGCGGCGAGATCGTGCTCTCGGCGCTTCGGGCGGGCTACCGCCATATCGACACGGCGCGGAAATACGGCTCGGAGCGCGGGGTGGGGGAGGCGATCCGCGCTTCGGGGCTGGCGCGCGGTGAGGTCTTCGTCACGACCAAGGTGTCGCACGAGGATCTCGCGCCCGACGCCCTGCTCCGCTCGGCGGAGGCGAGCCTCGCCGCGCTCGGCCTCGATTTCGTGGATCTCCTGCTCGTCCACTGGCCGCTTCCCGGCATGCCGTTCCGCGATACGATCGGCGCCCTCGCGCAGGCGAGGCGGCGCGGCCTTGCGCGCAGCATCGGCGTGGCGAATTTCAACATCGCCCTGCTCTCCGAGGCGATGCAGGTGTCGCCGGAGCCGCTCGCCGCCCTGCAGGCCGAGTATCATCCGTTCCTCGACCAGACGAAGCTGCTCGAATTCTGCCGCCGGAACGGGCTCGCCTTCGTCTCCTATTGCCCGCTCGCCCGCGGCCGGATCCTCGCAGACGAGACCCTTGCCGGGATCGCGGCCGCACGGGGCAGGACGGTGCCGCAGGTCGTCCTTCGCTGGCTCCTGCAGCAGCAAGGCGTGGCGGCGATCCCGGGCTCGAGCAATCCCGAGCGCATCCGCGAGAATTTCGACGTCTTCGGCTTCTCGCTCGACGACGAGGAGATGCGGCGGATCCACGCGCTCGCCCGGCCGGACGGCCGGATCGTCAAGCCGAAGGACCGTTCCCCGGTCTGGGATGCCGCCTGACCCCGATCCCGCAATGTTCCTCTCGTGCCGGCGCGGGAACCGGGATAGAAGGCGGTCCCCGAACAACGCGACCGGGAGAACCGGCTCTTGCTCCTCGTCTTCGTCTGTCTTGCGCTCGGCGGCATCCTGAAGGGGGCGACCGGCGCCGGCGCGCCCCTCGTCGCGGTGCCGGCGCTCGCCATGCTGGTCGACGTCAAGTTCGCGGTCACCGTCATGGTGATGCCGAGCCTCTTCACGAACCTCACGCAGGCGTGGCTCTACCGCGAGCACCGGCTTCCCCGGAACTTCATGGCGGCCTTCGTCGCGGCCGGCATCCTCGGCGTGGTGCTCGGTTCCTACGTGCTCGCGAGCCTGTCGCAGGACATGCTGTCGCTCATCGTGGCGCTCGCCGTGTTCGCCTATATCGGTTTCCGGCTGCTCCGGCCCGACTGGGTGGTGAGCTATGCGGCCGGCCGTGCGCTCTCGGTGCCGATGGGGATCGCGGCCGGAATCCTGCAGGGGGCGGCCGGCATCTCGTCGCCCGCCGCGGTCACCTTCCTCAACGCGATGCGGCTCGACCGGCCGGTCTTCATCGGCACGATCTCGACGCTCTTCTTCGCGATGACGCTCGTGCAGCTCCCGGCGCTCGGCTATCTCGGCCTGATGGATGCGCACAGGATTCTCCTCAGCGTCCTCACCTTCCTGCCGATCCTCGCCTTCATGCCGGTCGGCGAACGGATCGCCCGCCGCCTCTCCAAGCGCTTCTTCGACAACCTGATCCTCTGTCTGCTCGCGATCGTCGCCACGAAGCTCGTCTTCTCGGCGCTCGCCTGAGCCGGCCGTCGGCCCGGCGCGCCATCGCCATGCGCATGGCCGGCCGAACGAGGCGCCGGACCTGCCACGGACCGGGAGATCAGATCGCGGTGAGCTGCACGCGGGCGGCGTGCTTCGCCGCCGCCTCCTTGCGCTCGCTGTAGCGGCTGGTGAGATAGGCGCCCGCGCCGCGCGTGAGCAGCGTGAACTTCATCAGTTCCTCCATCACGTCGACGACCCGATCGTAATAGGGGGAGGGCTTCATGCGGCCGGCCTCGTCGAACTGCTCGTAGGCCTTGGCGACGGAGGACTGGTTCGGGATCGTGATCATGCGCATCCAGCGGCCGAGGATGCGCATCTGGTTCACCGCGTTGAAGGATTGCGACCCGCCGCTCACCTGCATGACGGCGAGCGTCTTGCCCTGGGTCGGCCTCACCGCCCCGAGGGAAAGCGGAATCCAGTCGATCTGCGCCTTCATGATCCCGGTCATCGCGCCGTGGCGTTCCGGGCTGCACCAGACCTGCCCCTCCGACCAGGCCGACAGGTCGCGCAGCTCCGCGACCTTCGGGTGATCGGCCGGCGCGTCGTCGGGAAGCGGCAGCCCGCTCGGATTGAAGATGCGGGTCTCGGCGCCGAAGGCGTTCAGCAGGCGCGCGGCCTCCAGGGTCTGGAACCGGCTGAACGACCGCTTCCGAAGCGAGCCGTAGAGCAGCAGAATGCGCGGCGGGTGCGCCGGCGGCTCCGGGAAGAGGCGAGCGGTCGTCGGGGCTTCGAAGGCGCCGGAATGGATGTTCGGCAGATCGGTCAGGTCGGGCAGCTGCATCAATACGCCTCTTTGGCGATGCGCGGCCTCGTCCGGCCACGCTCGCACGGTCCTTCGAACGGTTCGCGATCCGGACGGCAGGCGGCGTGGCCGCACCCTCGAACCGGCATGCCCGGTGGCCAGGATCGCGCTGTGGGGAACGCTCGTGCTCCGGGCGATGCCGCCGGCTGGAAGCCGCCGGGCTCTTGCCGCGTCGGAAGGCGGTGGAGCTCGGTACGGGGCAGCTGACAAGTGCCGGAGACGGCCTGATCGCGTCAGTCTGTCGATGTTACTCGACAGATCGACTGAGCGCAAGGACTGCCGTGCATGCGTCCGCGCCGCGCCCGGAAGGCAGGCTTGACGGCCGATCCTAGACAGCTCCAATCGGCATTGGGATGGACCATAAAATGGCTTAATAAGAGGGGCGAAGCGTCGACCGCGGCCAAAGCGCATTGCCATGCGGATCTCTGTGACTGAAGCGAAGGGCCAGCTTACCGAACTGGTGCGGCGGGCGGAAGCGGGAGACGAGATCATCCTGACCCGTCACGGCCATGCCGCCGTGCGGCTGGTGCCGGTCAAGCCGGTCGCCGATGCGAAATCCCGCAAGGCATTGCTCGACGCCGTTCGCGCTTCTGCCGCCGCAAAGGCGACAGCGGGCCCGAACGCCGCGCGCAGCCAGGATTTCCTCTACGGTGAGGACAGATGGCATAGAGGGCGTCTTCCGCCCGCGCGCGGCTGCTGCGGGGCGGGAAAGGCGATCACTTGATCTGAAACCCGAACGGCGGATTGCATTCGGGATCTCCGACCACGTGCACCTCCCGGAAGGGAGACGATCGAGCTGACGCTTCCAGCCGAGGGAGGGCGGCGGTCCAGGCTTCTCGGGGCAGAAGGTTCAGCGGCGCTTCTATCAGAAGGTCGAGATCAGCATATCGGGGACCGGCCTTTCTCCGCAGACAGCGATCGATTCCCTCGCAAACCAGCCGAATTGCCTGATCGGTACTGTAAGCCTTCCTCTCCGCGGTGACGGCATTCCGGAACGCTTCGGCTGGAGCATCATCCTGGAACGGCAGAAAGCCCGGCGCCTCTCCGCGCTCATTCAGTGCTCGACCTTGTTCATACGCGGCCCTGGCCAGAGCAATCGTCACCTCCGTTCCTCGCTCGGGCGCGTTCAACGTTCTGATCCAGCAATCGGGGACTGCATCGTTGAGGGCGAACCGGACATCTCCGGCCAGATTCATCGCCAAGACGTGATGGAAGACCGGGATGATCTCGTCTCGGACTTTCTTCAGATCCCCTTTCTTCTCTCGATGGCGAGCCTTCTCGGCCTCGGACCGATCCGAGACGAAGTAGGCCTGCATCAGGCTGCTGAACTCCGGGATGGGAGTCCAATCGCGCACCCTGCTGAGTAGGTTCACCAAGGCTGGATTGCTGTCACTCACCGCTCCTCCTCAGCCTCACCCACGGCAATGCCGCCGCTCTTGGTGATGGACTCGACGTCGGCAGGGTCGAGACAGGGCTGGCCGACGGTTCCGCTTCGAGATCGTTGCACGCGCACTATGGTGCTGCTGGGCTGGCGAGCCAACCCGGTTCCATCGAGTGCTCCTGGAGAGAGGAACGCCCCGCAGCCTCTAAGGCGCGGGGAGATCCGGCCGGGCGATGCTCTGCCACGCCGCGACGGCGAACTTCGCCACCGCATGCTGTGCCCTATCTCTACCATGCCCCTGAAACGGCGAAGGGGTCAGCCGTATCGGCTAACCCCTTCTGAGATCTGGCTCCCCGGGCCGGATTCGAACCAGCGACCAACCGGTTAACAGCCGGTTGCTCTACCGCTGAGCTACCGGGGATCGATTTCGCGCATATATCGGGACGGACCGTGTATTTCAAGCGCGCCGGCGCGCGGCGCACAACAATGAGACGGACATGACGGACGAGCCGAACGAGCCGCGGGAAACCGCAGGCAAGCCCCAGAAGCTCCGCTTCGGCCGATTCGAGGTGCCGCTGCCGCGTTCGCGCGTCCTGCGGGTCGGGCTCGGCGGCCTGTTCGTGGTGGGCGGGGTCTTCTCCTTCCTGCCGGTGCTCGGCATCTGGATGCTGCCGCTCGGCCTCATCATCCTGTCGCATGATTTCGCGCCGGTCCGGCGCGGGCGGCGGCGCTTCACGGTCTGGTTCCACCGCCGCTATCCGAAGCTCGCCGCCTGGACCGATCCGGGCCCGCAAAACGACTTGCGCAACGCCTCCGATTCCCGATAATCGACGACTGCTCTGGTTCCCCGCCGGCGCGGCACGCGCCTGGGGATGAAATGGGAATGCGGTGCGGAGGGACCCAAGCCGGGCCTCCAATGCCGCAGCTGCCCCCGCAACTGTAAGCGGCGAGCCCCTCCGCATTCTGCCACCGGAAACGGGAAGGCGCGGGACGGGCGGCGACCCGCGAGCCAGGAGACCAGCCCGGGCAAAACGCTCACCCGGCCGTCGGAGGGACGGCAAGGAGGTCTCGATGGAATACGTCTCGAATTCGCCCGCATCCGCCGTCCGCCTGCCGAAATGGCAGGCCGTGGCGGCGCTCGCCCTCGGTCTCGCGGTGGTGTTCGCCGCCGGCTTCGCGACCCCTTCGGCGCTCCACAACGCCACGCACGACACGCGCCACGCCTTCGGCCTTCCCTGCCACTGAGGCCGCCATGCTCCGAAATCTGGTATTGAGCGCCGCGGCGGCAGGGCTCGCGGCCGGCCTCCTCACATCCGCGCTCCAGCAGGTCACCACGACCCCGCTCATCATCGAGGCGGAACGCTACGAAGGCGGCGGGCACCTCGACCACGCCGCCGTCCGGCACGATCAGGGCCTCGTCCTGCTCGTCCACGCGACGAGCGCGGCCGAGGCGCCGGACGCGGCGGAATGGGCGCCGGCGGAGGGGATCGAACGCTCGCTCTACACCTCGCTCGCCACCATCGTGCTCGGCTTCGGCTTCTCGCTTGCGCTTCTCGGGGCGATGCTCCTTGCGGGCGGGCCGGTCGACGGCCGCACCGGGCTTCTCTTCGGCATAGCCGGCTTCGCGGCGACCGCGCTCGCGCCCGCGCTCGGGCTGCCGCCGGAGATCCCGGGCAGCGGGGCCGCGGCGCTCGCGGACCGGCAGCTCTGGTGGGCGATGACGGCGGTGGCGACGGCGGGCGGGCTCGCCGGGCTCTTTCTGGGGCGGTCGGCGCTTCCGCGGATCGCCGGCCTCGTTGCCATCGCGCTGCCGCATGTGATCGGGGCGCCGCACCCGGACGCCTATCTCAGCACCGCGCCGGCCGAGCTCGCGGGCCATTTCGCCGCGGCCTCGCTGGTCCTTGGCGCCGTCTTCTGGGCGGTGCTCGGCTTCGCCTCGGGCCGCGCCTACGCGCATTTCGCGCGGCCGGGATGAAGGCGGGCTCGGTCCTGGTGCTCGGCGGCGCCCGGTCCGGCAAGAGCGCGCATGCCGAGGCGCTCGCCGCGGCGAGCGGGCTCGAACGGGTCTATGTCGCGACGGCCGAGCCGCGCGATGCGGAGATGGGCGAGCGGATCGCCCATCACCGCGCCCGGCGCGGCGCGCTCTGGCGCACCGTCGAGGCGCCCGATGCGCTGGAGCAGGCGGTGGCGGCGGAGGCCGCGCCCGGGCGGGCCGTGCTGGTCGATTGCCTGACGCTCTGGCTCTCGAACCTTCTCCTCGCCGGCGCCGATCTCGAATCCCGCTGCCGGGCCCTCTCCGGCCTCGTCGGCCGGCTGCCGGGGCTTCTCGTCCTCGTCTCCAACGAGGTCGGGCTCGGCATCGTGCCCGAGAACGCGCTCGCCCGCCGCTTCCGCGATGCGCAAGGCCGGCTCAACCAGGACGTCGCGGCCCGGGCCGACCGGGTGGTGTTCGTCGCCGCGGGCCTGCCCCTCAGCTTGAAAGGACCTTGCGAATGACAGCCGATCTCGGCCGCATCCCGGCCACGATCGTCACCGGCTTCCTGGGCGCCGGCAAGACCACGCTCATCCGCCACCTCCTGCAGAATGCGGGCGGCCGCAGGATCGCCCTCATCGTCAACGAGTTCGGCGATGTCGGCTTCGACGGCTCGGTGCTCGCGGAATGCGGCAGCGAGGCGTGCGGCGGCGAGGAGATCATCGAGCTCGCCAATGGCTGCATCTGCTGCACCGTCGCCGACGATTTCCTGCCGGCGATGGAGACGATCCTCGGGCGCGGGGAGCCGCCGGACCACATCGTGATCGAGACCTCCGGGCTCGCGCTGCCCCAGCCGCTGGTGAAGGCCTTCACCTGGCCGACGGTCAGGAACCGCGTCACGGTCGACGCGGTGGTGACCGTGGTGGACGCGACGGCGGTCGCCGAGGGGCGGGTCGCCTCCGACGAGGCGAAGCTCGCCGAGCAGCGCGCGAAGGACCTCGCGCTCGACCATGACGACCCGGTCGAGGAGCTGTTCGAGGATCAGCTCCGCTGCGCCGACCTGATCCTGGTCTCGAAGACGGACCTCGTCTCGGAATCCGATCTCGCGCGCGTGGAGGCGGCGATCGATGCCGACCGCCGCCCGGAGGCCCGCACCGTGAGGGTCGCCAACGGCGCCGTGCCGGCCGAGATCCTGCTCGGCCAGCGCGCCGCCGCGGAAGCCGATGTCGCGAACCGCAAGAGCCATCACGAGCTCGAAGGCGAGGAGCACGATCACGACGATTTCGACACCTTCGTGCTCGCCGTCGAGGCGTCCGACCGGGCGGCGATCGAGGCCCGGGTGAGGGGAGCGATGGCGCTTCCCGGCGTCCTGCGGATCAAGGGCCTCGTCACGGTGCCGGGCCGCGCCGCGCCGCTCGCCGTCCAGGCGGTCGGGCCGCGGGTGGAGACCTGGTTCGTGCCGGAGGCGGGGCGCCCGCCGGGCCTCGTGGTGATCGGGCTCAGGAGCCTCGACCGCGCCGCCGTCGAGGCGGCGCTCGGAAGCTGAGCCGGCGCGCCCCGGCGGCACAGGCGAAGGCCGTTCGATGCACATCCTGAAGGGGCAGACGCGCGGGCTGGAGGCGGGAGCGGAGCCGGTCGATCTGGAGCAGACGCCCGGCGACATCATCGTCCTCACCGCGGCCGACACGGAGATCGCCGGCCTCGCCGCCGCCCGCCGGCGGCTCGGCGACGGCTTCCCCTCCGTTCGGCTCGCGAACTGGATGGCGCTCGCCCATCCCTATTCCGTCGATCTCTACGGCGAGACGGTGCTCGCCCATGCCCGTCTGGTGGTGCTCCGCCTGCTCGGCGGCGCCTCCTATTGGCGCTACGGTCTCGACGAGGCGGTGCGGCTCGCGCGCGCGAACGGCAGCCTCCTCGCCGTGCTGCCGGGCGATTCGACTTGGGACGGCGCGCTCGCCGCCTTCGGCACCGTCGGCGAAGCCGAGGCGCGGGCGCTCTGGTCCTGCCTTGCGGAGGGCGGCTCGGAGAACCTCGAGCGCTTCCTGCGTCTCGCGCGGCACCTGATCGGGGAGGGCGAGGCACCGGATCCGGCCCGGCCGCTGCCGACCGCCGGCCGCTACCGGTGGCGCGGCGCGACCGCCTTGGGCGAGGGTCCGGTGGCGGCGATCCTGTTCTATCGGGCGCTTCTGCAGGCGGGCCAGACCGAGCCTGTGGACGCGCTCTGCGACGCCCTTGCCGCGCGCGGGCTCGCGCCGCTTCCGCTCTATGTTTCGAGCCTCAAGCAGGCGGCCGACGCGGCCTTCGTCGCTGCCGAGCTCGCTGCGCACGAGCCGGCGCTGGTCCTCAACGCGACCGCCTTCTCGCTTTCCGAGCCGGGCAGGGGCGGCGCTGCGACGGTGCTCGACGGCGGCGCGCGGCCGGTGCTCCAGGTCACGTTCGCTGGCGTCCCGGAGGCGGCGTGGGCGGCGTCCTCCCGCGGGCTCTCGCCGACGGACCTCACGATGAACGTCGTGCTGCCGGAGGTCGACGGCCGCCTCGTCACGCGGGCGGTCTCCTTCAAGGAATCGGAGGAGCGGGATCCGCTCACCGAGTGCCGGCCCGTGCGCTACCGGCCGAAGCCGGACCGGATCGCCTATGTCGCCGATCTCGCCGCCCGCTGGGCACGGCTGAGAGACCTTGCGAACGGCGAAAAGCGCGTCGCGATCGTGCTCTCCAACTATCCCAACCGCGACGGCCGGATCGCCAACGGGGTGGGGCTGGACGCGCCGGCCTCGACGGCGCGGCTCGTCGCGGAGCTCGATCGCGCAGGCTATGCGGTGGGCGACGCGCCGCGGGTCGGGGCTGCGCTGATGGAGCTGCTTCTCGCGGGTCCGACCAATGCGCGCGGGAGCGGCATGCGGGGCGGCGGCGTCGACCTGCCGATCGCGGATTACGAACGATTCTTCAGCGGGCTACCTGATGATGTTCGTATGGCGGTCGAGGCGCGCTGGGGCGCCGCCGCCGACGATCCCTTCGTCAAGGGCGGCACGTTCCGGCTTCCGGCGCACCGCTTCGGCAATATCGCGATCGGGATCCAGCCGGCGCGCGGCTACAATATCGACCCGAAATCCAGCTACCACGATCCGGACCTCGTTCCGCCGCACGGCTATTTCGCCTTCTACGCCTGGCTGAGGACCGCCTTTTGCGCCGACGCGCTCGTCCACATGGGCAAGCACGGCAATCTGGAATGGCTGCCGGGCAAGGCGCTCGCGCTCTCCGCGGCGTGCTTTCCGGAGGCGGCGCTCGGGCCGCTCCCCGTCGTCTACCCCTTCATCGTGAACGATCCGGGCGAGGGCGCGCAGGCCAAGCGCCGGAGCGCGGCCGTCATCGTCGACCATCTGATGCCGGCGCTCGCGCGTGCCGAGAGCTACGGGCCGGCGGCCGAGCTCGAGGCGCTCATCGACGAATATGCCGCCGCCGAGCCGGCCGATCCGGCCCGCGCGAAAAGGGTCGCAGCGCGCATCCTCGACTTCGCGCGGGCGCACGGCTTCGACCGCGATCTCGGCCTCGCGCCGGGCGCCGATCTCGAGGCCGCGCTCGGCAGGCTCGACGAGCACGTCTGCGACCTCAAGGAGATGCAGATCCGCGACGGGCTCCACACGCTCGGCGCAGGTCCCGCCGGCCGCGCGCGCGCGGAGACGCTCGTCGCGCTCGCGCGCATCCCGCGCGGGTCGGGAAAGGGCGGGGACGCCTCGCTCCTCAGGGCGCTCGCCGAGGATCTCGGGCTCGGCTTCGATCCGCTCGCCTGCGCCTATGCCGAGCCGTGGACCGGCCCGCGGCCGGCGCTGCTGCGCGATGCAATTCCGCCGGGCGAGGGCGCCGACGGGCCGGCCCCGCCGCTTTGGCGGACGGCCGGCGACACGCTGGAGCGGCTCGAGGCGCTCGGGCTCGCGCTCGTCGAGGCCCATTGCGCGGAGGGTCCGGCCCGGGCCG
>NZ_SPKJ01000077.1 GCF_009866965.1 Propylenella binzhouense
CCGGTCCGGCGCTTCCGCAACGCGAACGCCGCGCGGCTCAGGCCTCCGCCGCGAGCCGTGCCTCGCCGGCGGCTGGCCCCGGCTTCGCCCGCCGCGGCCGCGGCGCCGGCATGTTCCTGAGGAGCCGCATCAGGATCCGGCAGGAGGGCGGCATCTCCTGCCCCTCCCGGAGGAAGACGCCGACCGTGCGGTGCTCGAAGCTCCAGTCGCCGGAGAGGATCGCGAGCGTGCCGTTCGCGACCGCCGGCGTGACGGCGCGCAAGGGCAGGATCGCCACCAAATCGGTCGCCGTGACGAGCGACCGTGTCGTCTCCAGCGACGACGTCTCGATCACCGAGCCGGGGAACGCGACGCCGGCGCGCAGGAAATCGCGCTCCACCCGCTTGTAGAGCGCGCTGTCCGCCCGCGGCAGGATCCAGCGGTAATGCGCGATGTCGCGCAGCAGCAGCCTTTCGCTCGTGGCGAGCGGATGGGAGGCGCGCACGACGACGCGAAGGTCGAGCTCGAAAAGCGGATGCTGGTCGAGGTCCGGCTCCTTCTGGTCGAACGGGAAGGTGGAGACGACGAAATCGAGCTCCTTGCGGCGGAGCATGCCGAGAAGTTCCGGCCGGGTGCCCTCGACGAGGCGCACCGGCGTCTCGGGAAAGGCCGAATAGATCGCCTCCAGCGCGGCCGGCATGAAATAGCCCGCGACGAGGGGCGTCGCGCCAATCCTGAGCGCCCCGGCCACGCTGTTGCGAAGTGCTGCGATATCGCGCTCCGCGTTCCTGAGCTCGATCTCGATGTTGCGGGCACGCGCGAGCACGACCTCACCGAACGGGGTGGCGTGCACGCCGCGCGCGGTGCGTTCCAGGAGCGGCACGCCGAGCACGGCCTCGAGCCGACCGACGCTGCGCGTCAGCGCCGGCTGGGAGATGTGGAGCACTTCCGCCGCCTTGTTGATGCTGCCGTGCTCGGTGATCTTGAGCAGGCTCAGCATGGTCGGGATGTTGCGGCTGAGGCGATGCAAACGGTCCTCCTGGGCGCCCGAGTTATGCAGATCGCGTCCGGACGGCATCTTTATGCAGAAATTCTATAGCCGGCCGGTAGCTTTGCATAGCGACAAACCACCCGGCTGGTTCAGGATGGAGCGGTGAAGATGCCGGTCCGCGGGCCCTCCGGTCCCGCAGGTCAGACCGGCGCACCGGGAACGCCGTCCTGGCGTTCCGCGGCATGGGACGAGGCGGTCGGATGGGTGCCTATTCGCTCAACAAGGTGCTGCGCGACATCAATCGCAACCCTGGAATCCGCGAGGAATTCTTCAAGTCGAAGGACAGCGTGCTCGACCGCTACGACCTCACCGACGAGGAGAAGCGCGCGATCCGCGAGCTCGACATCGGCACGCTCTACCGGTCGGGGGCGCACGGGCTGATCCTCAGGCCGTTCACGCTGCTCCACCAGGTTCCCGAGCCGGACTACCTCAAGGCCATCAGGGGTTGACACCATGTCCATCGTATTCGCCTGCGCCGGCAGCCACGCGCCCGGCATCACCGCCTGGACCGAGAAGGCGCCGAAGGAGCAGGTCGACCGCTTCGTGAACGGCTACAAGTCCGTGCACGAGGAACTGGTGGCGTCGAAGCCCGACACCATCCTGCTCCTGACCTCGGAGCACTGGGCGAACTTCTTCCTCGACCATATCGGGGCGTTCTGCATCGGGCGCGGCGAGAGCTTCGAGGGGCCGCTGGAGCCGTGGCTCCGGGTCGCGAAGTCCAACGTCCCCGGCAATCCGGCGCTCGCCAACGCGATCCTCGAGCACTGCTACGAGAACGGCTTCGAGCTCAACTATTCGGACGAGCTGAAGCTCGACCACGGCTCCATGGTGCCGCTCAGCTTCATCACGCCGCAGATGGACATGAAGGTGGTGCCGCTCATGTTCAACACGCTGGCGACGCCGCGCCCGACCGCGCGCCGCTGCCTGGCGCTCGGCAGGACGCTCAGGCCGCTGCTGGAGGAATCGGGCGAGCGGATCGCCATCGTGGCGACCGGCGGGCTTTCGCACGACCCGGGGGAGATCAACCACGGCTTCATCGACCGCGCCTTCGATTCGGAATTCCTCGAGAGCCTGACCAACGCCGATCTCGACCGGCTCGGCGCCTATACGGATGCGGAGATCCTGAAGGCCGGCGCGGGCACGCTCGAGCTTCTCGCCTGGATCTGCCTCGCCGGCATCATGGGCGAGAAGCGGCCGCGCGTGGTCGCCTACGAAGCGGTCGAGCCGTGGGCGACCGGCGTCGGGATCGTCTCCTACGCCGAAGCCGCATAGCCGGACCGACATAACCAAGACATTCCGAGGTCATGATGGAGCGGAGCGTCCGTTTCCAGTCGGACGGCCTGTCGCTGTCCGGCATCCTGCGACTGCCCGACGGGCTTCGGCCCGGCGAGCGGCGGCCCGCCTTCATCGTCCTGCACGGCTTCGGCAGCAACAAGAAGGCCGGCAACGTGCTGAAGCCGGTCCAGATGCTGAGCGAGCTCGGCTACGCGACCTTCCGCTTCGACATGCGCGGCTGCGGCGAGAGCGAGGGCGAACGCGGCCGGCTGATCTGCACCGAGCAGGTCTCCGACACCCGCGCCGCGCTTTCCGTGGTGGCGAGCCAGCCGGAGGTGGAGGCAGACCGGATCGGGCTGCTCGGCTCGAGCTTCGGCGCGGCGGTCGCGGTCTACACGGCCGGCGTCGACGAGCGCGTCGCCTGCGTGGTCTCCTCCGGCGGCTGGGGCAACGGCGAGCGCAAGTTCCGCGGCCAGCACGCGACGCCCGACGCCTATGCCCGCTTCCTCGCGATGCTGCAGGAAGGCCGCCGGCACAAGGAGGCGACGGGCGAATCCCTCCGGGTCTCCCGCTACGACATCGTGCCGATCCCGGACCATCTGCGCGGGCACCTGATCGAGGGCTCGATCCTGACCTTCCCGGTCGAGACCGCGCAGAGCATGTTCGACTTCCGCGCCGAGGACGTCGTCGGCAACATCGCGCCGCGGCCGCTCCTGCTCCTCCACAGCTCCGAGGATTCGGTGACGCCGACGGAGCAGTCGATGGCCATGTACGAGCGCGCCGGCCAGCCGAAGGACCTGCATCTCTTCGCCGAGACCGACCACTTCATGTTCGACGAGAGCAACACGCGCGTGCGGACGGTGGTGGTCGACTGGCTCGGCCGGTTCTTCCCGGTCGACCGGAAGGAGGGGCAGAGCGCCCCGCGCCGCGGCCTGCATGCCGGCACGGCCAATCCGGCCTGAGAAGCCGGAACGCACGACGAGCCGGAGCGGCGCGGGGGCAGCCTGGGGGAGGGATCGGTGGACGCACACGTGCTGCAGGCGGCGCTCAGCGCCATGGAAACCCTGTTCCAGCCTGCGCGGCTGGGCCTCCTGGCCGGCGGCGTGCTGATCGGGCTCTTTCTCGGCGTGGTTCCCGGGGTCGGCGGACTGGTCGGGCTGACGCTCCTTTTGCCCTTCACCTTCAGCATGGACCCGTTCACGGCGATGGCCTTCATGATGGGCCTTGCCGCGGTGGGCGCCACCTCCGACGCGATCCCGGCCATCCTCTTCGGCGTCCCCGGCGGCATCGGCTCGGCGGCGACCGTGCTCGACGGCTATCCGATGGCGCGGCGCGGCGAGGCGGGCCGCGCGCTCGGCGCCGCCTTCGCCGCATCCGTGCTCGGCGGCCTGTTCGGGGCGATCCTGCTCGCCTTCCTGATCCCGGCGGTGCGCCCCGCGGTGCTCTCGATCGCCAAGCCCGAAATGCTCGCCGTCACCATCTTCGGCATCTCGCTCGCCGCCTCGCTCTCCGGCAACTCGCCGGTCAAGGGGCTGATGGTCGCCTGCGCCGGGCTCCTTCTCGCCACCGTCGGCGAGGACGACATCGGTGAGCTGCGCTGGATCTTCGACACGATCTATCTCTACGACGGCATCCCCATCATCCCGATCACCCTCGGCCTCTTCGCGCTCCCCGAGATCGCCGACCTGATGATCCAGCGCAGCGCGATCGCCCGCGAAGGCGGGCCGATCCACGTCACCATGGCAGCGCAATGGAAGGGCTTCCAGGACACCATCCGCAACTGGTTCCTGGTGCTGCGCTGCTCCGCGCTCGGCTCGATCCTCGGCGCCATTCCGGGCATCGGCGCGCCCGTGATCGACTGGGTCGCCTACGCCCATGCGACGCGGACCGAGAAGGGCGCCCGCGAAACGTTCGGCAAGGGCGACGTGCGCGGCGTGCTCGCCTCGGAATCCTCCAACAACGCCAAGGAGGGCGGGTCGCTGGTCCCGACGATCGCCTTCGGCATCCCGGGCTCGGCCTCGATGGTGCTGTTCCTGGCCGCCCTGCTCTACCAGGGCGTGGTGCCGGGGCCGGGCATGCTCGGAGAGCATCTCGACGTCACCTACACGCTGGTCTGGAGCATCGCGCTCGCCAACGTGCTCGCCTGCGGCATCTGCTTCGTCTTCGCCAACCAGATCGCGCGCATCGCGCTGGTCAGGATCGGGCTCCTCGCCCCCTGCGTGCTGGTGATCATCTATCTCGGGGCGTTCGAGGGCAAGCGCGCCTGGGGCGACCTCTACGTGCTGCTGGCCTTCGGCGTGCTGGGCTTCGTCATGAAGCGGCTCGCCTGGCCCCGCTCGCCGATGATTCTCGGGGTCGTGCTCGGCCAGCTGCTCGAGGCGAACGCCTTCATCACGGCCAACGTCTACGGCTGGAGCTGGATGACGCGCCCGATCACGGCCACGATCCTCCTCGTCACGCTTTTCGGCCTCGGCGCTCCGATCGTGGCGTCCTGGCGCCGCCAGCGCGCGCTCGGCACGAAGGGGCGCTACGTCCGCTCCTTCGCCGGAGGAAGCGTGCCGAAGGCGCAGCTCGCGATGGCGGCCGCCGCGCTGCTCTTCTTCGGCTATGCCTGCGCGAGCACGCTCGGCTGGGAGTTCCGGAGCTATCTCATGCCGCGCGTGGTCGCAGGCATCGGGCTCGCGCTGACGGCGATGCTCTTCGTCCAGCTCTTCGTGCGCCGGACCTTCGTCCCCGCCCCCGGCTTCGAGCATGTCGTTCCGGAGACCGGCATGCACATGGATTTCGGCACGGATTTCGGCGGGATCGACAATGCGACGTTCTGGCGGCGGCTCTTCGCGGTCGCCGCGTGGTGCGTCTTCATCGTGCTGGCCGCGACGACGATCGGGCTGCTGCCGGCCTGCGCGCTCTTCATGCTGCTCTATCTGAAGCTCTACGAGCGGGAGAGCTGGGCGACCACCCTGCTCCTCACCGGGATCGTGATGGGCTCCATCTACGTCCTCTTCCATCTCGTGGTGCACGTCACCTGGGCGCCCGCCTGGCTCGGCGACCTTTTCACCTGGATGCGCTCGAACCGCTGGCTGAGCCTCGTCTGAGGCGATGGAGATCCCCGTGGCCGAACTGGACGTCGAGAAAGAACGGGCGCGCCGCGCCGCCGAGGGCATGCGGCTCTACATGGTCTTCATGGAGCCGCGCGAGGGCGCGGGCGACCGCTCGGCAATCCGCGGCGAGCACTTCGCCTTCGTGAACGCGCTCGAACATTCGGGCCGGCTCGTCGCAGGCGGGCCGCTCGTCGACGAGGCGAGCGGCAAGGTGCTCGGACGCGGCGTGTTCATCCTGCGCGGCGCCTCGCTCGGCGAGGTCGAGGCGATCATGCGCGAGGAGCCGTTCCACCGGAACGGCTTCCGCGACATCGTCGTGCATGCCTGGCGGCTTGCCGAGGGCGAGCTCCTGAGCCTTCTCAGGGACAGGGAACCGGAGGCCTGACGGGCCGCCCTCAGGCGCGCGCGAGCGCCTGCAGCTCGTCCCAGAGGTCCGCCCGGATCTCGACGCCGCGCGCCGCCGCCCGCGCCCGCAGCGCCTGCGAGCGCTCGCCCGGCATCAGGATTTCCTCGACCCCCTCGGCCTTCGGCAGGCGCTTCAGCGTGTCGACGAGCGCCGCCACGTCGGCGGCGAACCCGGCCGGCTCCCTGAACTTCGCGACGTCGACGGCGATCAGGGCGGCGTTCTGGACGTGGCGGCGCCGACCCGCGCCGCCGAGCGCTTCGACCAGCACCGGGGCGCTGCCGAGCAGACTCGCGATCGCCTCGAACATGAGCGCGAGCCCGGCGCCCTTCGCCCCGCCGAGCGGGAGCTGGATCCCGGCCTCCGCCGGATCGGTGGTGGGTCTGCCGTCGGCCGTCAGCGCCCAGCCGGGCTGGAGCGGCGTGCCGTTCGCGAGGGCCTGGCGGATCTTGCCGAGCGCCACGACGCTGCTCGCCATGTCGAGGAGAAGCGGCGGCCTGTCGCCGGCGGGGATCGCGACCGAAAGCGGCGCGGTCGCGACCGAGGCGACCTTGGTGCCGTGATAGGCCATCAGCGGCACCCCGGCGCTGAGGACGATGCCGACGAGCCCGGCCTCGGCGAGGCGCTGCGCATAATAGCCGGCGGCGCCGATATGGGTGGTGTGGCCGACCACGCCGAAGGCGACGCCGTGCCGCCGCGCGCGCTCCTCCGCCATGCCGACGGCGAGCGAAAGCGCGGCCGCTCCCGCGGTCCGGCGCGCATCGACCCGGAACACCGCGCCGGAATCGACATCGACCAGCGGCACGCCGGCGGGATCGAGATCGCCGGCCTCGATGAACTTCAGGTAGGTCGGGATGCGTCCGACGCCGTGCGAACCGTGGCCACCGGCATCGGCCCAGACCAGGACCTCCGCGACGCGCGCCGCATTCGCCTCGGGCATGCCCCGGGCCGCGAAGATCCGGACCGCCACCCGCCGCAGTTCGTCCAATCCGACCGAGACCTTCTTCGGCGCCATTCCGATGCTCCTCCGCTTCGCGGCCGCGACCATGCAGCGGCAGGCAGCCCGGCGCCAATCCATTTGCCCGGGCGCCTATGCAAAAGGCGCATATGGCGGAGGGCCTTTCGCATTGGATCGGCCGCCGCCGCGATGCGAGGTTGCGGCCAGTCGCGGGAGAACAAGAAATCGGAGTGGCCGCCTTGAGCCAGCCTTCGCCGGAGCGACCGGGAGAAAGCGCGCCGCGGCAGCAGAGCCGCCATCCGCGGATCGACGCGCATTGCCACATCGTCATCCCCGAGGTGCTCGAGATGACCCGCGCCGTGAAGCTGCGCGGCTCGGGGCCGGGCAAGCGGGACTGGATTCCGGAGGAATCGAGGCGGGCGCACCGCGAGCAGGCCGACCAGACGGAGGAGAAGCTCCTCCATCCGGAGGCGCGGCTGCCCGACATGGACGCGATGGGGATCGACATCCAGGTCGTCTCGATGAACCTGCCGACCCCCGCCTACTGGGCCGCGGCGGCGGTCGGCCAGAGGATCGCGCGGGCCTGCAACGAGGGCGTCGCCGCCTTCGTCCGCCGGCGGCCCGACCGCTTCCTCGGCATCGGCGTGGTGCCCCTCCAGGACGTCCGGCTCGCGCTCCGCGAACTCGACCACATAGCCGGGCTCGACCTGCGCGGCGTCCAGATCCCGTCGAACGTCCGCAACCGCGAGGTCGGCGAGGCCGCCTTCCGGCCGTTCTGGGCACGCGCGGCGGAGCTCGGCCTGCCCGTCATCATCCATCCCCGCGGCTTCACCCACGACGACCGGCTCCACAAGTTCTTCCTCTGGAACACGATCGGCCAGCCGCTCGAGGAGGCCCTCGCGATGGCCTCGCTCATCCACGAGGGCGTGCTGGACGCCTATCCGGACCTGCGCGTGGTGATGTCCCACGGCGGCGGCTACCTGCCCTATTATTCCGGGCGCGGCGATCGGGCCTTCCACTCGCGCCCGGAGCCGAAGCGGAACATCGCGAAGCCCCCCAGCGCGTACTTTCCCCGCTTCTACTACGACTCGGTGGTGTTCGACCCCGACATGATGCCCCGGCTCATCCGCCAAGCCGGCGCCGACCGGATCGTCATGGGAACCGACTATCCGCGCGGCGAGGTGGAGGAGGATCCGGTCGGCTTCATCGGCGGCCTTGCCGGCGTCTCGGCAGCCGACAAGCTGCGGATGATGTCCACCAATGCGCAGGCGCTCTTCGGCCTGCCGGCGCAGGCCGGCGGCCCGGGCGGCCTTCCTGACCAGGAGCGGTGACTTGCCCCAGCTTTCCGAACGCCTCAACACGCCGATCTCCACGGAGGAGCTGGAACGGCGCTGGCGCCTCGTCCGCGAGGCGATGGCCCGCGACGGCATCGACGTGCTCGTCGCGCAGACGAACAACGACCACATGGGCGGGACGGTCAAATACCTGACCGACAACCCGGCCTCGAACGGCTATCCCGTCACCGTGGTGTTCCCGCGCGAGGACGACATGACGGTCGTCCGCCAGGGGCCCTTCGACGGCGTGACGGACCTTCCGCACGAGGGCAACGGCATCTGGCGCGGCGTCAGGCGCATCCTGACGATGCCCTATTTCGTGACCGCCGGCTACACGGCGTCCTACGACGCCGATCTCGCCGCGCAGGCGCTGCAGCCCTTCGCCCGCGGCAGGATCGGCCTCGTCGGCCCGGCGCAGATGTCACATGCGCTCGCGAAGCATCTCGAGGCGAGCCTCCCGGGCGCGACCTTCGTCGACGCGACCGACATGCTGGACCGCGTCAAGGCGATCCGCAGCGAGGAGGAGCTGCAGCTCATCCGGCGGACGGCGCGCCTCCAGGACGAGGCCCTCGCCGCCGCCTTCGCCGCGATCGAGCCGGGCATGCGCGACAGCGACGTGGTGGCCGTGGCGATGAACAGGTGCCAGCGCGGCGGCAGCGAGCAGGGCATCTTTCTGTGCGCGTCCGGGCCGGTCGGGACGCCGATGCGGCTCTCGCCGCGCCACCACCAGAACCGCGTGCTGCGGGAAGGCGACCAGTTCGGCCTGCTGATCGAGACCAACGGGCCGGGCGGCTTCTACGCCGAGATCGGCCGCACGTTCGTCCTCGGCGCAATTCCCGCGAAGCTCGAGGACGAGTTCGCCTTCACGCTCGAGGCGCGCGACGTGATCCTCTCCGCCCTCGTGCCCGGCGCGAGCCCGGCCGAGGTGTTCGCGACCTACACCGAATTCATGACCGCGCGCGGCCGGCCGGAGGACAAGCGCCTCGTCGGCCACGCCCAGGGCTACGACATGGTCGAGCGCTCCCTCATCCGCGGCGACGAGACGATGCCGCTCGCCGACCGGATGAACATGGCCGTCCACCCGACATACATCCACAAGGAGATGATGTCCTGGGTGTGCGACAACTACATCCTCGCCGCGGACGGCTCTCCCGAGCGGATCCACGCGACCGAGGAGCGGCTCTTCTCCTTCAACTGACGGAGCGGCGGGACAATCATGACGGACCTCGCGACCGCCCCCCTCGCACCCCCCGACACGCCGGAACGGCGCGCCGCCCAGGCCGCCGTCCGCGAGCTGCGCGCCCGGATCGCGCGGCTCGACGAGAACGGGCTCGACCTGATCTTCCGCGAGGCCCGCTCGCATTATGCCTGGTCGAGCCGGCCCGTGCCCGACGACCTGCTGCGCCGGCTCTACGAGATCCTGCGGATGGGCCCGACCTCCGGCAACGGCAATCCCGGCCGCTTCGTCTTCGTGCGCTCGCCGGAGGCGAAGGCGCGGCTCGTTCCCTGCCTCAATCCGCGCAACGTCGCGAAGGTGGAGAGCGCGCCGGTGACGGCGATCGTCGCATACGACCCGGAATTCTGGCGGCACCTGCCGTTCCTCCATCCGCACAAGGACACCAGGGACAAGTTCGTCGACAATCCGGTCCGTGCCCGCGACGACGCCTTGCTGAACGGAACTCTGCAGGGCGCCTACCTGCTCATCGCGGCGCGCGCGCTCGGGCTCGACACCGGGCCGATGTCCGGCTTCTCGCGCGCGAAGGTCGACGAGGCCTTCTTCGCCGGAACGAGCTGGCGGACGAACTTCCTCTGCAACCTCGGCTATGCGGACGAGCGCGCGATCTTCCAGCGGCTTCCGAGATTTCCCTTCGAGGAGGCCTGCCGGCTTGCCTGAGGCGGCAGGCTATAGCCGAAATACATAGTTGGAACCCGCCTTTGCATAAGATTGTCCGGGCCCCGCCATGTGAACCTTTCAGCCGGGGCTCAGCACGACAACGCTCGAAATGGGAGGACGAGATGAAGGAAAGCCAGCCATACCGGATCGCCGGTCTCGCGCTTGCGGTCGCGATCGGCCTCACCGGCCACGCGCTCGCCGAGGATTTCTACGCCGGCAAGCGCGTGATCATGATCGTGGGCGCGCCGCCCGACGGCAGCTACGCGACCTACAGCCGGACGCTCGCGAACCACCTGCCCAAGCACATTCCGGGCAACCCGACCATCGAGCTCGAATATCGGGGCGGCGGCGGCGGCGGGCTCGACACCGCCAACTACATGGACAACGCCGCGCCGCAGGACGGAACGGCCTTCGGCATCACCCAGCAGACCATCCCGGTCAACCAGTTCATCCGCCCGAAATCCGGGCGCTACGACGTGACCAAGTGGCAGTGGGTCGGCGGCATCGCGCCGGTCCGGAACATGCTGGCGCTCTGGCACGCCTGCCCGGTGCAGAGCATCGAGGACGCGAAGAAGGAGGCGACCAAGGTCGGCGCGACCGCGAAGTCCTCCCCGATGTTCATCGTGCCGCAGATGATGAACCACTTCCTCGGGACGAAGTTCGACATCGTGCTCGGCTATGACGGCGTCGCGGCGACCAACCTCGCCATGGAGCAGGGCGAGATCTGCGGCCGCGGCGCATCCTGGGTGAGCGTGCTGAGCGGCGCGCCGCATTATGCCGAGAAGAAGCTGCTGAAGCCGATCGTGGTCGACGGCGCGAAGCGCGATCCGGCGCTCCCGGACGTGCCGACGCTTCTCGAGCTCGCCCAGACGGACGAACAGAGGCAGGCGTTCCAGGTCGTCGCGGCCTCGGCCACGTTCGGACGCTCCTACTTCTTCCCGGCGGGCGCGCCGAAGGAGGCGGTGGAGACCATGCGCAAGGCCTTCGAGGAGACCATGAAAGATCCCGACTTCCTGGCCGAGGCGAAGGCGCAGAAGATCTCGGTCGAGCCGGTCTCCGCCGAAGAGCTGCAGCAGGCGGTCGAGGAGCTCACCAAGATCCCGCCCGAGACGCTGCAGGCGATCGGCAAGGTGATGGCCGGCAGCTGACCGGCCGCGTGCGGCCCGGGGGCGCCGTGCCCCGGGGCCGCGGGCCGCCGCATGGGGCGCGCATGGCGCCTCTCCACCGATACCCGGATTCCCCCGCATGCCGCCCGTCCAGGAAGAACGCTTCAAGGTCGCCGATTCCCGCGTCCGGAATGTCTACGGCGTGCCGAAGGACGCCGAGATCGTCCTCCTCAAGGACGTGCCTGCCGGGATGCGCGACGGCGTGGCGCTGATGACCAACGTCTTCCGCCCGGCGGCGGCGGGGCGCTACCCGGTGATCGTCACCCTCGCGCCCTACGGCAAGGACGGCTATCCCGCGGACGCGCAGTACGGGCGCATCCCCTTCACCGGCAACATCTTCGTCTCCGAATGGGCGGCCTGGGAGAATCCGGACCCGGTCTACTGGGTGCCGCACGGCTACGTGCTCGTCGTCGCCGACTGCCGCGGCACGAACCGGTCCGGCGGCGCGCGCTTCGAGCACTTCTCCCGTCAGATGGGGCTCGACTTCCACGACCTGGTGGAATGGGCGGCGCGCCAGGACTGGAGCGACGGCAATGTCGGCGCGAACGGCGTCTCCTATCTCGCGCTCACGCAATGGCTGGGGGCGGCCGAGAACCCGCCGCACCTGAAGGCCATCGTGCCCTGGGAGGGCTTCAACGACCCCTATCGCGAGCACGCCTTCCACGGCGGGATTCCCGATACCGGCTTCTTCCGCTCGCTCTGGAGCCGGCGCATGGACCCCGAGACGGGGTTCGTCGCCAAGGGCGCGAGCGCGGAGAACATCGTCGCGGAACAGGCGGCGCATCCGCTGCTCGACGAGTTCTGGCGGGCCAAGCACCCGGAGCTCGGGAAGATCGACGTGCCGGCCTATGTCGTCGCGGGCTGGGCCACGGGCGGGCTCCACACCCGCGGCTCGATCGAGGGCTTCAAGCAGATCGCCTCGCGGGAGAAGTGGCTCGAATGCCACGGCCGCAAGGAGTGGGAATATTACTATTCGCGCGAGGCGCTCGAACGGCAGCGCCGCTTCCTCGACTGCTTCCTGAAGGGCGAGGAGACCGGCATCCGCGACCTGCCGCGCGTGCGCTACGAGGTCCGCGACCGCTTCTACGAGGGCCGCTTCCGCTTCGCGGACGACTTCCCGATCCCCGGCACGCGCTATCGCGCGCTGAACCTCAGGACCGACGGCAGCCTCTCCGAATCCCCTGCCGCCGAACCGGGAACCCTGACCTACGCGTCCGAGCGCGGCGCCCCGGCTCCGAACCGGCTCGCGTTCCGGTACCGCTTCGCCGAGCGGACCGAGCTCGTCGGCCACGCCAAGCTCCGGCTCTGGGTGTCCGCGGCGGCGGCCGACGACATGGACCTCCACGTCGCGCTCAAGAAGTTCGACCGCCACGGCCACGAGGTCTTCTTCCCCGACTTCCAGCATTACGAGCAGGGCGTCGCCGCGGCGGGCTGGCTGCGCGCCTCGCACCGCGAGCTCGACGAGGCGCGCTCGACGCCCTGGCAGCCCTGGCTGAAGCACGCGCGCGAGCTGAAGCTCACGCCGGGCGAACCGGTGCCCGTCGAGATCGAGATCATGCCCTCGGGCACCGGCTTCGACGCCGGCGACGAGCTCGTCCTCGTGGTGCAGGGCTACGACATCATCGACTACCCGCCGCGCTTCGCCCATCTGGAGACGGTGAACAGGGGCAGCCATTCCGTCCACATGGGCGGCAGCTTCGATTCGCACCTGCTGGTGCCGGTGGTCCCGGTACCCTGAGAGGCCGGCGGAATTCCCGCCCGAGGCAGAACAACAAGGTTCGCTGACATGCAGACTGCTGAGACGTCCAGGCCGGCTTCCGGCCAAGCCACCGCGCCGGACGGCACGGCCATCGCGTATACGCTCCATGCCCCGCCCGGCGCCCGGCGCCGCATCGTGCTCGTCCATTCCCTGGCGATGGACCGGAGCTACTGGGATCCGGTGGTGGCCGCGCTCGCCGACGATTATGCGGTGCTCGTCTACGATTGCCGCGGCCACGGCGCCTCGGACAAGCCGGCGGGGCCCTACACGGTCGAGCTCTTCGCCGACGACCTCGCCGCGCTTCTCAGCGCGGTCGGCTGGCGCTCCGCCATCGTGGCCGGCTCCTCCATGGGCGGCTGCGTGGCGCTCGCCTTCGCCATCCGCCACCCGGACAGGACGGAGGGCCTCGCGCTCATCGACACCACCGCCTGGTACGGCGCCAACGCGCCGGCGCAATGGGCGGAACGGGGCGCCAAGGCGGAGGCGGAGGGGCTTGCGAGCCTGCTGCCGTTCCAGCGCACGCGCTGGTTCGGGGACGAATTCCGGGCGAAAAGCCCCGAAATGGTCGGGAAGGCGGAGCGCATCTTCCTCGCCAACGCGACCCCGGCCTATGTCGAGACCTGCCGCATGCTGGGCGCCGCCGATCTGCGCTCCGGCCTCGGCGGCATCCGCGCGCCGACCTCGATCCTCGTGGGCGCGGAAGATTACGCCACGCCGCCGGAAATGGCCGAAGCGATGCAAAGCGCGATTCCCGGCGCCACGCTCCAGGTGATCGAGAATGTGCGGCACTTCACGCCGCTCGAGATCCCGGACCGGATCGCGGCGGAGATCGCGGCGCTCGCGGATCGCGCCGCGGCCGCCGGCGCGGGCAGCGCCTGAGGCCGCCCGCATGGCGCGCGTGCCGGATATCCCCGAGGTGGAGCTGACGCCCGAGCAGAGGCGGATCGCGGCGGCGATCTCCGCCGCGCGCCACGGCGCCGTGCGCGGTCCCTTCGCGCTCTGGCTCCGGCTTCCCGAGGTCGCCCGGCACGCCAATGATCTCGGAAACGCGCTGCGCCATGGCGGCACGCTCGACATCCGGCTCTACCGGCTCGCCGTCCTCCTCGTCGCGCGGTTCTGGTCGGCGCAGTACGAATGGTACATCCATGCGCGCGGCGCCCGGGAGGCGGGCCTGCCCGACGAAACCATCGACGCGATCCGGGAAAAGCGGCGGCCGGTCCTCACCGAGCCCGCCCAGATCGCCGTCTACGACACCGTGACCGAGCTCCTCGAGACGCGGACGCTCTCCGAACCGGGCTACCGCCGGGCCGAAGGCGTCCTCGGCCGGGACGCGCTGATCGAGCTCGTGACCGTCGCCGGCTTCTTCACGATGGCCGCGATGGTCCTCAACGCCTTCGACGCGCCGGTTCCCGGCGGCGAGAAGCCGCTCCCGTGAGCGCCGCTCCGGCATCCCTCCGCAATCCGTCCCGAAAGGCCGAAACGTGCCGGCGCGCATCCTCCTCGTCCATTTCGATCCCGAGCCCTATCGCCGGCTGATCGCCGCTGCCTTCCCGGAGCTCGAGCTCGTCGTCTCCGACGAGGCGGGCGCCGAGGCGGCCCTTCCCGACGCCGACGCCGTGATCGCCATGGGCCGCTGGCTCAACCGCGACAATGTGAGCCGCAGCCCGCGCCTGAAATGGATCCAGGGCCTCCTCGCCGGCACCGACCACCTGACGCCGCTCCTCGAGGCGCGGCCGGACATCGTGCTCACCAGCGGACGCGGCGCGCACGGGCCGCAGATGGCGGAAACCGTGGTCCTGCACATGTTCGCCTTCTACCGTCGCGTGCCGCAGCTCGTGCGGGCGCAGGCGGAGAGCCGCTGGGACCGCTTCATTCCGCGGGTGCTCGACGGGCGCACCGCCACGATCCTCGGCATGGGGGCGATCGCCGAGCATCTCGCGGGCGTGCTGAAGGCGTTCGGGATGCGCGTGGTCGGGGTCACGCGCACGCCGCGCCCCGTCGCGGGATTCGACCGGGTCTATCCGCGCGAGGAACTGATCGCGGCGGTCGGCGAGGCCGACTTCCTGGTGAGCCTCTTGCCGCTCTCGCCGGAGACGCGGCGGCTCGTCGGCGCGGACGTGTTCCGCGCGATGCGCGCCGACGCCGTCTTCATCAACGTCTCGCGAGGCGGCGTGGTGGACGAGGCCGCCCTGATCGCCGCCCTCCGCGAAGGCCGGATCGCCGGGGCGGGCCTCGACGTGTTCGAGGAGCGCGTGCTGCCCGCCGGGAGCCCGCTCTGGACGATGCCGAACGTCTTCATCACGCCCCATATCGGCGGGCGGAGCGACCGCTACGCGGAAGGCGCGATGAAGGTCCTGCTGCCGAATATCGGCGCCTTCCTCCGCGGCGACCACGCGGCCATGCTGAACCGGGTCAACTGAGCGCCGCCCGCAAACTCCCGAGAGGCGGAATTCCGCGCCGCCGCTCCGATCCCGCGCTTGCGGGCGGCCGGCCGAAAATTGGACATTCGGACGGCCGCGCCTTATGCGGGGGCTGCCGGATCGGGCCGGGCTTCCGCAGGGCGGAAGCACGAAACAGGTTCATTCTCATGGGGAGCGGAGAAGCCGAATGGATGGCGCGCCAGACCAAGGTGCCGAAGCGCATTACCGCGCAGCCCTGAACCAAGGGCGACTTCTGATTCAACGCTGCGAATCCTGCGGCAAGCACGTGTTCTTTCCGCGGAGCATCTGCCCCCATTGCTGGAGCGAGAGCCTCGCCTGGGTGGAGCCAAAGGGCAGCGGCACGGTCTACTCGACCACGACGGTGCGGCGGAAGCCGGATGCCGGCGGAGACTACAACGTCTCGCTCGTCGATCTCGACGAGGGCGTGCGGATGATGAGCCGCGTCGACGGCGTTCCGCCGGGCGAGGTGAAGATCGGGATGCGGGTCGCCGCCGAGGTGATCGAAGAGGGCGGCGGCGGACTGGTCGTCTTCCGGCCGGAGGGAGCACGATGAGCGCGAAGGACCTGCGCGGCAAGGTCGCGATCGTCGGGGTGGGCACCGCCGGCTGCGGCGAGGCGACCGGCTTCAGCGAGCTCGAGATCCTGGCACAGGCCGCCAAGGCGGCGGTCGAGGATGCCGGCCTCGCCATGGCGGACATAGACGGCATCTGCACGGCCAATCTGAGCGCCGCCATGTGGCCGCTCAACGTCGTCGAATATCTCGGCATCCGCCCGAAATTCGTCGAGGGCACCAATGTCGGCGGCGCCGCCTTCGTCGCCCACCAGACGCATGCCATGCTGGCCCTCGCGGCCGGGCTCTGCGATGCGGTCCTCGTCTGCTACGGCAGCAACCAGCGGACCTCCACGTTCGGACGCAAGGAGCGCACGGCGGCGCGGAACCTGCTCGACCACAATCCGTACGAGGCGCCCTACCGGCCCTTCAACCCGCCATCCTCCTACGCGATGATCGCGGCGCGCCACATGTACCAGTACGGCACCACGCGGCGCCACCTCGCCGAGGTGGCCGTGGCGGCGCGGAAATGGGCGCAGCTCAATCCGGAGGCCTTCTCGCGCGGGCCGCTCGACGTCGAGACGGTGCTCAACGCCCGGATGATCAGCGATCCGTTCACGGTCTACGATTGCTGCCTCGTGACCGACGGCGCCGCGGCCTACGTGATAACGCGGGCCGACCGCGCCAAGGACCTGAAGCAGAAGCCGGTCCACATCCTCTCGAACGCGACGGCGGCCTGGCACCGCTCGGTCGCCAACATGGCGGACCTGACGGTGACGCCCTCGAAGGAATCCGGCGAGCGCGCCTTCGCGGCCGCCGGGCTCGGACCGAAGGACATGGACGTCGTCCAGATCTACGACGCCTTCACGATCAACACGATCCTCGCGCTCGAGGATCTCGGCTTCTGCGGGAAGGGAGAGGGCGGGCCGTTCGTCGAGGACGGCGCGATCGCGCCGGGCGGCAAGCTGCCGGTCAACACCAATGGCGGCGGGCTCTCCTGCGTCCACCCCAACATGTACGGCGCCTTCGCGACGATCGAGGCCGTCCGCCAGCTGCGCGGCACCTGCGGCGAGCGCCAGGTGAAGGATGCCAAGACGGCCGTGGTCAACGGCAATGGCGGCAATTCCGCCTCGAGCCAGTCGACCTCGGTGCTCGCGACCGCCGACGCGCTGTAGAAGAACATACGGGGCCGGCGAGGCCGGCCCCGGAAGCTCTCAGCCATTCCGGGCGACGGGATCCGCCGGCAGGCGGTGCCCCGCCCTCCGGCAGGGCCTCAGGCGGCCGCCGCCTCAGTACCCGTCCGCCGCAGCCGCTCGACCACCTCGTCCGCCGTGAGGACATCCCCGAAGAAGCGGAAGAAGTTGGTGAGCGCCGCGGCATGCGCCTCCGGCGAGGAGCCGGCACAGCAGTCGGAGACCATCACCGTCTGGAAGTTCAGCATCATCGCGTCCTGCGCCGAGGTCTGGCAGCAGACATTCGTGTAGGTGCCCGCGATCAGCAAGGTATCGAGCCCGTTCTCGCGCAGGAACGAGGGAAGCTCCGACGAGCCCTGCAGGCAGGCGGAATAGCGCGTCTTGAAGAGCCGCCCGTCCTCCGGCCGGACATCGAGCTCGCGCCAGATCTCGCAGCCCTCGGTCCCGAGCCGCATCTGATCCAGGCGGGACCTGCTCCGTTCCGGCGATTCGAAGGCATGCCGGACGGACCAGCTCTCCTCCGTGTCGGAGCTCGTGTTGGCGACCCACACGACCCGCCCGCCGGCTTCCCGCACGGCCTGGCCGAGCCGGTTGACCGTCGGCACGATCGCCCTCGCCGCCTTGCATTCGCCGAGAAAGCTCGGCGCGACGAAATAGTTCTGCATGTCGACGACGACGAGCGCCGTGCGGCTGCCGGCGAACGCGTCCCAGAGGTGCAGCCTGCCGCGGGCGGTCTCCGCCCAAGCCCGCATGTCGTCAGGAATTCGATAGTCGCTCATCGCAAAACCTCCCTGTTTCCGTTTGCCGCAGATCCGTTTCGATCCGTCGGCCGGCGCCGCTAGCGGCGCCGGCTCCCCGCTCAGGCGGCGTTCTTCTTCGCCAGCATGTCCGGCAGCACGTCCGCGATCAGATGCGTGGTCACGCGCCCCGCCGCGAAATCGGGATGGCCGATCATGAAGCGGAGGAAGTCGATCGTGGTTCCCACCCCGGCGACGCTGAACCTTTCGAGCGCATGCCGCATCCGCTCGATCGCCTCGGTGCGGTCGCTGCCGTAGACGATCAGCTTGCCCAGCAGCGAATCGTAGAAGATCGGGACGCTGTAGCCCTCGTAGCAATGGGTATCGAGCCGGATGAACGGGCCTTCCGGCGGCCGCCAGGTCGTGATCCGGCCGGGGCTCGGCCGGAAGTTCTCCGCCGCGAGTTCCGCGGTGATGCGGCACTCGAGCGCGTGGCCGCGGAAGATCACGTCGTCCTGGGTGAAGCGCAGCCGCTCGCCGCGCGCGACGCGGAGCTGCTCCTGCACGAGATCGATCCCCGTGATGAGCTCGCTCACCGGATGCTCGACCTGGATCCGGGTGTTCATCTCCAGGAAGAAGAACTCCTTGGCGTCCTCGTCGTAGATGAACTCGACCGTGCCGGCGTTCTCGTAATCGATGTTCCGCGCGAGCGTCACCGCGGCGGCATGGATCTCGGCGCGGAGCGTGTCCGGGATGGCGGGCGCCGGCGCCTCCTCCACCACCTTCTGGTGCCGGCGCTGCAGCGAGCAGTCGCGTTCGCCGAGATGGATGACGTTGCCGTGCCTGTCACCGAGGACCTGCACCTCGATGTGCCGGGCGTTCGGGATGAAGCGCTCGAGATAGAGCGTGTCGTCGCCGAAGGCGGTGCGCGCCTCGGCCGAGGCGGCGAGGAAGGTCTGCCGCAGGTCCTTGAAGTCGGTGACCACCTTCATGCCGCGGCCGCCGCCGCCGGCGGCCGCCTTCATCATCACCGGCAGGCCGATCCGCTCGGCGAGCGTCTGCGCCTCCTCGTAGGAATGGACCTTCTCCGATCCGGGCAGGACGGGAACCCCGCATTCGCGGGCGAGCGCCCGCGCCTGCAGCTTGTTGCCCATCGCGCGGATGTGGTCGGCGGTCGGGCCGACGAAGGTCAGGCCCTCGGCCGCGCAGGCGGCCGCGAGATCGGGCGATTCCGACAGGAAGCCGTAGCCCGGATGGACGGCATCGGCGCCGGTGCCGAGCGCCGCCGCGACGATCGCCCGGTAGCTCAGGTAGCTTTCGGAGGCGCTCGCCGGCCCGATGCACACCGCCCGGTCCGCCAGCCGCGCCGGCATGCTGTCCCGGTCGGCGTCGGAGACGGCGAGGACGGTTTCGATGCCGAGCCCCTGGCAGGCCCGGATGACGCGCACGGCGATCTCGCCGCGGTTGGCGATCAGAACGCGGGAAACGGTCACGGCCGGAGCTCCCTACGCGACGGGCCGCACGCGGAACATCGGCTGGCCATATTCGACCAGTTCCGCATCCGCCACGCAGATCTCGGTGATGACGCCGCGCATGCCGGCCTGGACCGCGTTGAACACCTTCATCACCTCGATGAGCGCCACGGTCGTGCCCTCCTCCACCTCGCTCCCGACGGTCACGAAGGGCGGCGAGGCCGGATCCGGCTTGGCGAAGAAGCGGCCCATGATGGGCGCCGTGATGGCCTCGCTGCCGTCCGCCACGGCCCGGGGAGCCGCCGCGCTTGCGGCGGGAGGGGCGGCCGGCTGGGGGATTGCCGGCGCGGGCGCCGGAGCGGCCGCCGCCGGG
>NZ_SPKJ01000078.1 GCF_009866965.1 Propylenella binzhouense
CCTCGACCGGCGGCCGGGCGACCTCGCCGGGAGGCGGCGCCGGGGGCGGCGGCGTCTGCGCGGCCGCAGGCGCCTCGGCGCCGAGCTGGTCGGCGCCGAGCCGGTTGATGGCGATGTCCTCGCGCCGCATGCGCTCGTAGAGGCGGAGCGCGGCCATCATGTCGGCCGCGGTCATCACGGTCTCGGTGCCTTCCGGCTGCTCCTCCCGGCGGATGGCGCCATGCACGACGACGAGGATCAGGACGAGCACGGCCGGCAGGAGATCGATCGAGATCGCGCCCGCCCAGGAGGGCAGGAAATCGCGCGCATAGCGCAGCACCGCCTCGGGCGCCGAAAGCGGCACGAAGCGCTCGGGGACGATGGCGGCCCGGCCGAGGATCTCGTCGGCGGCCGCCGCCAGCGCCTTCGACTGCGCCTCGACCGCGCCGGTGACATTGCCGACCACCTCGGTCTGGCGGTCGCGCAGGTCGGGGGTCAGGCCGTCCGCGATCGGCGCGATGAAGCTGCCCGAGAGATCCTCGGCGGCGCGCTTGACCGCGGGCGCCACGGAGGTCTGCTGGAGGCTCGCGATCACGCCCGCGAGCCCCACCGCCTCCTCCGCGAAGCTGTCGGCGCGGGGTGCGATCGGGCCGCGGGCCGAGACGAGGCTCCGCATGCGCGCCAGGTGCTCGCCGCCCTCCTCGAACAGCGCCTTCACGCGCTCCCGCGAGGCGGCGACCTCGTCCCCGAGCGTCCGCAGGTCCCGGCTCGTCTGCTGGAGGAGCTGGACGACGGTGCCCGAACCCGACGTGCCGGTGAGGGCGCCCGACGCGCGCTCGTCCTCCGCGAGGCGGGCGAAACGATCGGCGGCGAGCTGGATGTCCGGCAGCAGGGACTGCGAGGCGAGCGCGTTGTTGTGCGCGGCGTCGAGATCCTGGACGTAATCCTCGAGCTTGTTCGCGAGATGCTGCTCGAGCGCGGCCGATCCCGCGAGCGCCGCGGCGTTCAGCCAGGACGACATCGCCATGATCATGACGGCGCCGAGCAGCATCGCCCCGACCAGGCCCCGGCGCGCGCCCCTGTCGCGCACGAGCGGCAGGAAGCGCATCAGGAAGGTCCAGAAGGCGTAGATGCCGACCGACACCGCCGAGGAATAGATGATCGCGCCGAAGAAGGTCAGCGTCGGATCGCCGTCGAGGAGTTCCCGGACACCGAGATAGGTGTACACGCCGGAGGCGAGCGCGAGCACCGCCAGCGTCGATTTCGTCGTCAGCTCAAGGGACTCGATGCCCTGCCGGAGCGCCCGTGTCATTCGCCTCTCCCGCCGGCAGCGCCTTCGGCGTCTTCGCTCTCCCGGCGCACCTGCCTCACGTCGGCGGCTCCCGGGCCGCATTGTTCCATAGTGGTTCAGAAGTCGGCAATCCAATTGTGGCCGCGGGAAGGCGATCCCCACAGGTGCGGACGTGCAAACTGTACGGAGGGCCGGCGAGGGGCCGGCCGGAGGTGCAGGCCTCGGCCCGCCACGGCACGGCCGGCGGGGGCCTATAGAAAAACAGGATATTCAAAGGCTTATTGCGTCGTGAGCGCAGTCGATCCGAGCCGCCGGGGCCTGCGCCGGAGGCCCCGTCCCGCAACAGCTGCGGGCAGAAGATGCGTCCGGAGCGGTTGACGCCACCGATCTGCCACTTTATGTTACGGCTCATCCACAGGAATTTCGGCGGCGGTCGGGTCTGGAGGGCAGTTGTCCTTCCATGATCCGCATGTCGTCTTCATCGGCCATGTACCAAGAAGAGATCTACTTACATGGCCCGAGACCGACAGCACACGAGACGTGATGCAGGCCAAGTTACGCGCACGACACATCTTCAAGGTCTTCGGAGACGCTCCGCAGGACGCCCTTGAGCGGTTGGGCAGAGGCGAGAGCAAGACGGAAATCTTTGCCGAAACCGGTCAGACGGTCGGCGTACAGGACGTGAGCTTCGACGTCCCGGAAGGGCACATTTTCGTGGTGATGGGACTGTCGGGATCCGGCAAGTCCACCCTCGTCCGCATGCTGAACGGGCTCATTGCGCCCACCTCCGGCGAGATCCTGATCGACGGGGAGGACGTCGCGAAATGCGGCGCCGAGCGGCTGCGCGCCGTCCGGCGCGACAAGATCGCCATGGTGTTCCAGCACTTCGCCCTGTTTCCGCACATGAGCGTGGCGGAGAACGCCGCCTACGGCCTCAAGATCAAAGGCGTGGGCCCCGCGGAGCGGCGCGAGAAGGCCGTCGAGGCGCTCGGTCAGGTCGGCCTCGCCGCCTATGCCGACAGCCATCCGCAGGATCTCTCGGGCGGCATGCAGCAGCGGGTGGGGCTCGCCCGGGCGCTCGCCACCGATCCGCAGATCCTGCTCATGGACGAGCCGTTCGGCGCGCTCGACCCGCTCATCCGCCGCGAGATGCAGGACGAGCTTCTGCGCCTCCAGAAGACGCTGAAGAAGACCATCATCTTCATCACCCACGACCTCAACGAGGCGCTCCTTCTCGGCGACGAGATCGCCATCATGAAGGACGGCCGCTTCGTGCAGGTCGGCACGGCCCAGGAAATCGTGTCCGCGCCCGCCGACGATTACGTCAGCGCCTTCGTCGCCGACATCGACCGCGGCCGCGTCTTCACCGCCGAGCACGTCGCCGCCGAGCCGGCCGCGATCCAGCTCGGCGGCGCGAGCGCGGAGGCCGCCCTCCAGAGCATGGAGGAGCAGAACCGCAACGCGCTCTACGTTCTCGACGGGGACCGGATCGCCGGGGTGGTGACCTACCAGAATCTCGCGGCGGCCGCCCGCGACAGCGATACCAGCGTGTCCGACGTGCTCATCACGGACTTCCCGGCCGTCGAAGGCGACGCGCAGCTCAACCAGATCTACGGCGCGGCGAGCGCGGGTCTGCCGATCGCGGTGACCGACGGGGAGAACCGCCTCGTCGGAATCGTGGAGCCGGAAGCCGTGTTCGCCCAGCTCTCCGGCGAGGAGAAGCCGGCCGAGGAAGGCCGCAGATAGGCTCCAGACGGAGCCGCGCGCCGGTTCGCCGACGCGCCAGTCCGCACCGAAAAGCCGTTCGAGGAGAAGATTTGATCAGCCCGTCCGACATTGCCGCCATCCCGCTCGACGACTGGATCAACGTCGTGGTGCGCGAATGGCTCGTGCCGAACTTCCGACCGTTCTTCCGGGCGATGCAGCTTCCCGTCTCGGCCGTGCTCGGCTGGCTCGACGCCTTCTTCAACTTCGTCCCGATGCTCGTCTTCACGGCGGTTCTCGGCCTGGTCGCCGACCGGACCGCCGGGCGCGGCGTGGCGATCTTCACGCTCGTCGCGCTCGTCTTCATCGACCTGATCGGGCTCTGGCCGGAGACGATGACGACGCTCTCGATGATCGTCACGTCGGTGTTCTTCTGCACCGCGATCGGCATCCCCGTCGGCATCCTCGCCGCGCGGAGCGACCGGCTCTGGACCGTCGTGCGGCCGATCCTCGACATCATGCAGACGATCCCTTCCTTCGTGTACCTGGTGCCGATCGTCATGCTCTTCGGCGTCGGCATGGTGCCCGGGATCATCGCGACGACGATCTTCGCGCTGCCGCCGATCATCCGCCTCACCAATCTCGGCATCCGCAACGTCCGCGCCGACCTGATCGAGGCGGCCGAGGCGTTCGGCTCGACGCCCTGGCAGATGCTGCGGGACGTGCAGTTCCCGATGGCGCTCAGGACCATCATGGCCGGCCTCAACCAGTCGCTGATGCTGTCGCTCTCCATGGTCGTCATCGCCGCCCTGATCGGCGCCGGCGGCCTCGGCCTCACCGTCTATACGGGCCTCGGACGGCTCGATGTGGGCGGCGCCACGGCCGGCGGGATCGGGATCGTGCTGCTCGCGATCATTCTCGACCGGATCACGCAGGGGCTCGGCGAGCGGCGGTCCGTCGCGACCACCTCGCTCGCCGGCACGCTCGCCGGCTTCTTCCGGCCGCGGGGAGCCCCGGTCGGCGAACCGAGGAAGGCGAACTGAGCCTTCCGCACTAGGGGTTCCGTACCGGGCCTTCCGTACTGGGCCTTCCGCGCGGCGGCCGGCACCGCCGCCGCCCGTTTCCGCGGGCGCACCGCGCCCGCATTCCGCCAACCCAAGCAGCGAAAGGAATCGCGACACCATGCCCACCCTGAAGAGAACCGCGCCCGCGCTCGCCGCCGCACTTCTTCTCGGCCTCGGCGCCGCGACCGGCGCGGACGCGCAGGACCAGCCCGGCTCCGGCACCACCATCAGCATGGCCCGGGCGACCTGGGACACCGGCTGGTTCACGGCCGAGATCTACAAGCAGATGATGGAAGAGCTCGGCTACACCGTCGAAGGCCCGACCACGCTCGACAACCCGCCCTTCTACCAGGCGGTCGCCCAGGGCGACGTCGATTTCTGGGTGAACGGCTGGTTCCCGCTCCACAACACCTACGAGAGCACGTTCAAGGACGGGGCGGAGATCGTCGGCGCCGTCGCGAAGGGCGGCGCGCTGCAGGGCTATCTCGTCGACAAGGCGTCGCAGGAGAAATACGGCATCACGACGCTCGACGACTTCAAGAAGCCGGAGGTGCAGAAGGCCTTCGACCGCGACGGCGACGGCAAGGCCGATCTCGTCGCCTGCCCGCCGGGCTGGGGCTGCGAGATGGTGATCGAGCACCATCTCGATGCCTACGGGCTGCGCGACCACGTGAACCCGATCAAGGCGAGCTACTCGGCCTCGATGGCCGACGCCGTCGCGGCGCACGAGAATGGCGAACCGATCCTCTTCTATACCTGGACCCCGAACTGGACCGTGAACGCGCTGAAGCCGGGCGAGGACGTGATGTGGATCGAGGTCCCGAAGGTGGACCTCCCGGAGGACCAGAAGGACCTCGCCGATGCCGCGACGGTGAACGGGGTCGCCGGCTGCGTCGCCGATCCGTGCCAGCTCGGCTTCCCGGCGAACGACATCGTGCCGGTGGCGAATTCCGCGTTCCTGGAGGAGAACCCGGCGGCGAAGCGGCTCCTGGAACTCGCCTCGATCCCGCTCGACGACATCTTCGCCCAGAACGCGAAGATGAACGAGGGCGCCGACAGCGCGAAGGACATCGCGGGCCAGGCCTCCGACTGGATCGCCGCGCACCGCGAGACGGTCGACGGCTGGCTCGAAGAGGCGCGCGCGGCCGCGGCCGACTGAGCGGCCTTCCACCGCGACGCCACGGAAACCGGACCGGGAACGGCCCGGCTTCCCGCAGCCTGCCGCCTCCCGCCGCCCCGCCAGGCAGGACAAGCGGTCGGCTCGCTTGCATTTTCGCTCCGCCGGCCGCATGGACTGGAGGAGCAGCGGCCGCGCAGCCCGCGGGCGGCCCGGCCGCCGAGACGCCATCGTCGGAAGGAGCCCTCCGATGAGCGACACCGTCCTGACACCCCGCACCAAGGCCCGCCCGAAGGTCGAGCGGCCGCGCCTGCACAAGGTGATCCTCGTCAATGACGACTACACGCCGCGCGAATTCGTCGTGCGCGTGCTGAAGGCGGAATTCCGCATCAACGAGGACGAGGCCTACCGCGTCATGATCACCGCCCACCGCAAGGGGGTCTGCGTCGTCGCGGTCTATACGCGCGACGTGGCGGAGACCAAGGCGACGCGCGCCTCCGACGCCGGGCGCGCCCAGGGCTATCCGCTCCAGTTCACCACCGAGCCGGAGGAATAGCGCCGCTCCCGACGGGGGCGAGCGGGGGCCCGGCCGGTCAGATCCAGCGCCGGACGCGGCGGGCGTAATCGCGCCAGGCCTGCCCGAACTTCGCCTCGAGATGGGCCTCCTCGCGCACGATGGCGAGCCGCTCCAGGAGCAGCGCGGCGACCGGGACGAGGACGAGGTGCCAGAGCTCGCCGGCCGCGAGGCCGACGCCGGCGATGAGGACGAGGTTGCCGAGATAGATCGGGTTGCGCGACCAGGCGAACGGACCGTCGGTGGCGAGCGCGTCGGCGCCCCGGTGGGGGAGGAGCGTGGTGCCGTGCCGGCGGAAGATGCGGGTCACCCGCATGTCGATCACGAGGGCGGCGGTGACCATCAGGAGCCCGGCCCCGAAGGCGATGTCGCGCGCGCGGCCCTCCAGCCACGGGAGCGGCACGACCGCGCCGAGGGCGAAGCCGAGGCCGAGCGCGCCGAACAGCACGATCGGCGGCCACGGCACCCGGTTCGGGCTCTCCGCGATGTCCGGTTCCATGTTCTTCCGTCCTCCCCTTGCCGTCGTTCCGTCGCTGGTGGAGTCTAGCGCCCGCCCGCCGGCGGGTCCCGCGAATCCGAGGACGAGATGCTTCCCAACATGCCGCGCGAATTCAACTTCGGGCTCGGCGAGACCGCCGACATGCTGCGCGAGAGCGTGCGCGCCTTCGCCGCCGGGCGGATCGCGCCCATCGCCGACCGCGTCGACCGCGAGGACTGGTTCCCGCGCGCGCTCTGGCCCGAGATGGGGGCGCTCGGCCTCCATGGCATCACGGTCGAGCCGGAATGGGGCGGCGCCGGCCTCGGCTATCTCGAGCATTGCATCGCGATGGAGGAGGTCTCGCGCGCTTCGGGCTCGGTCGGGCTCTCCTACGGCGCCCATTCCAATCTCTGCGTGAACCAGATCCGGCGCTGGGGAAGTGCCGAACAGAAGGCGCGCTATTTGCCGAAGCTCGTCTCCGGCGAGCATCTCGGCGCGCTCGCAATGTCGGAGACGGGCGCGGGATCGGACGTCGTCTCCATGAAGCTCCGCGCCGAGCGGCGGGGCAGCCGCTACGTGCTCAACGGCTCGAAGTTCTGGATCACCAACGGGCCGCAGGCCGACACGCTGGTGGTCTATGCCAAGACCGATCCGGCGGCGGGTGCGAAGGGCATCACGGCCTTCATCGTGGAGAAGGCGTTTGCCGGCTTCTCGGTCGCCCAGAAGCTGGACAAGCTCGGCATGCGCGGCTCGGAGACCGGCGAACTGGTGTTCAGCGATTGCGAGGTGCCGGCGGAGAACGTGCTCGGCGCGGAGGGCGAGGGCGTCCGCATCCTGATGTCCGGCCTCGACTACGAGCGCGCCGTGCTCGCCGCGGGCCCGCTCGGCCTCATGCAGGCGGCGCTCGACCTGGTCGTGCCCTATCTCCACGAACGCCACCAGTTCGGCCGGCCGATCGGCTCGTTCCAGCTCATGCAGGCGAAGCTCGCGGACATGTATGTCGGCCTCAACGCGGCGCGCGCCTACGTCTACGCCGTCGCGCAGGCCTGCGACCGCGGCGAGACGACCCGCGAGGATGCCGCCGGCGCGATCCTCTTCGCGGCGGAGAAGGCGACCGCCGTCGCGCTCGACGCCATCCAGTGCCTTGGCGGCAACGGCTACGTGATCGAGAACGCGACCGGGCGCATCCTGCGCGACGCCAAGCTCTACGAGATCGGCGCCGGCACGAGCGAGATCCGGCGGATGCTGATCGGGCGCGAGATCTTCCAGAAGTCGGGGTAACCGGTCGTCACGTCACTTTTGTAGTTACATTGACATCGTTCCGGCCACGCGACATCTCTTGTCCCGATGCGCGCATCCGCGCGGGGTCGGGCCGATGCGCGCATTCGCGCGGCGCGCGGTCGGCCCAATGCGCGCATTCGCGCGGTCGGACGGAGGCCGGAAATGTCACGGGAAGCGAGGATGGCGGATCTCACGCGCGACCTGCGCACCGTCTCCGAAAGGATCCGGAAGCTCGATGCAGCCGGCTTCACCCGCAGCGAGATCGCCAGGTTCCTGGGCAAGCGCTACCAGCATGTTCGCAACGTCCTCGTCGCAGATGTCCGGCCGCGCCCCGAGGGAACAGGTGCGGATCGGGCCGGGCAGGAGGTGCCCGAGCGGCTGGACGTCCGGGTCGGACCGAGCGGGCGGATCGTGATCCCGGTTGCGTTCCGGGCGGCGATGGGGATCGGCGAAGGCGACACCCTGATCGCCCGCGTGGTCGACGGCGAGCTGCGGCTGATCTCGCCCGCGATGGCGGTCCGTCGCGCCCAGCGCGCGGTACGCGACCTGATCCCGGGCGACGACAGCCTCGTCGACATCCTTCTCGAGAACCGCCGACGCGAAGTCGCGGACAAGTCCGGCGATGGCCGGCGCGGTTCTTGATGCGTCCGCCGTGCTCGCCCTGCTTCGTTCTGAAGCGGGCGCCGAACCGATTGCCGAGCTCCTGGCCGAGTCGCTCGTCTGCGTGGTGAACGAAGCGGAGGTCATCGGCGTGCTCGTGCAGAGGGGAAGCCCGCCTGCCGAGGCGCTGGAAATCGTGTCCGGCCTGCCGTACCGGCTCGTCGATCTCGACCGCCGCCTGGCGAGGAGGGCCGGGACGCTGTGGCTCGCGGGAAAGCCGCACGGGCTCTCGCTCGGGGACCGCTGCTGCCTGGCCCTCGCCGAACGCGAGCGGCTCCCCGTCTACACGGCCGACAGAAGCTGGGCGAGGCTGGCGCTCGACCTCGACGTCCGGCTTGTCCGCTAGCCGGTGCCAGCCGGTCCGCCGGATCCGCCGGGGCTGAGCGCTTCAACAACGCGCGAAGTCCCGGAAAGCGCTTTGGCCGAGGCCGGGATTCGATGGTAAGAAACCGCCCGTCCGGCGCCCGCCGCCGGTCCCGCCCCGCAATCCGATCCAAGCGAGCGCCATGCCCCTGACCGCCGAAATCCGAGCCGCCCTCGAACAGACCTCGACCGGATCGATCACCACCATCCTCCTGAAGAAGGGGATCAGGCGGACCTGGATGAAGGGGCCGATGCCCAACCGGAACGCGGAGGGCAAGCGGATCGTCGGCCCGGCCTTCACGTTCCGCTTCGTGCCGACGCGGGAGGACCTCGCGACGCCGGACTCCTGGTCGAAGCCGATCTCCACGCGCGCCGCGATCGAGGCGATGCCGGAAGGCGCGGTCGCGGTGATCGACGGCAACGGCGTGACGGATGCCGGCGTCTTCGGCGACATTCTCTGCGCGCGCATGATGAAGCGCGGCGCGGCCGCGCTCGTCACCGACGGCGTGATGCGCGACATGGCGGGCGTGATCGCGACCGGGCTGCCGGTCTGGTGCGCCGGCAAGGCGGCGCCGCCCTCGGTCGCCGGCCTCACCTTCGTCGGCTGGCAGGAGGCGATCGGCTGCGGCGGGGTGGCTGTCTTCCCCGACGACGTGATCGTGGCCGACGACGACGGCGCGGTGGTCGTCCCGGCCGCGCTCGTGGACGAGGTCGCCAAGGCCGGCCCCGAGCAGGAGCGGCTCGAGGCCTGGATCATGAAGGAGGTCGAAAACGGCGCGTCGCTGCCCGGCCTCTACCCGCCCAATGCCGAGAACAAGGCCCGCTACGAGGCGGAGACCAAGCGCTGACCATCAACGGAGGGAATGCTCGAACATGACGAAGATCTGGGGGCGGCTCAGCTCCATCAACGTGCAGAAGGTCGTCTGGTGCGCCGGCGAGGTCGGCATGCCGTTCGAGCGGATCGACGCCGGGCTCGCCTTCGGCATCAACAACACGCCGGAATACATGGCGAAGAACCCGAACGGGCTGGTGCCGCTCCTCGAGGAGGAGGACGGCTGGACGCTCTGGGAATCGAACGCGATCGTGCGCTATCTCGCGGCGCGTCACAGCGCCGGCCACCTGTGGCCGGAAGACCCGCGCGAGCGCGCGCTCGCCGACCGCTGGATGGACTGGCAGGCCACGGCGTTCACGCCCGCCTTCGTCGCGGCCTTCATGGGACTGGTCCGAACGCCCGCCGAGAAGCGGGACGAGGCGGCGATCGCGGCGGCGATGAAGAAGGGCGAGCCCTTCGCCGCGATCCTCGACGAGCATCTGGGCAGGAACGCCTATGTCGGCGGAAACCGCTTCACGATGGGCGACATCCCGGCCGGCTGCATCGCCCATCGCTGGCTGAACCTTCCTGCCGAGCGCGCCCCGCGCCCGAACCTCGAACGCTGGTACAACGACATCGTCTCGCGCCCGGCGGCCGCCGCGGTGCTGACGACGCCGCTCACCTGAGTGGCAGCGGCAGGCTGCCATCCGCCGACGCCGGACCGCCGGGCCGGTCTCTTCGGCCCGGAACGCGGCCCGCCTCCGGCGAAGACCATGTCGGCATCGCATCCACTTTCCGCGCGGCGGGTTTCCGGAAGGTGGCGCGGCGCTCGCCGTTGAGGCTCGCCCTCGACGGCGCGGCGCGCGGCTTGCCAGACGTCTGACCGGTTTGCACCGAGGAGAGAACATGACCGACACCGTTTCCGCCAACGGCGCCGAGATCCCCGTCATCGGGCTCGGGACGTGGCAGCTTCGCGGCGAAGTGGCGACGCGCTGCGTCGCCGCGGCGCTCGACATCGGCTACCGCCACATCGACACGGCGACGATGTACGACAACGAGGCGGCGGTGGGGGAGGGCATCCGCGGCCATTCCGTTCCGCGCGAGGAGGTCTTCGTGACCACCAAGGTGTGGCCGACGGACGCGGCCGAGGGCGCGCTGCAGCGCTCCGCGGAGGCGAGCCTTGGGCGCCTGGGGCTCGACCGGATCGACCTCCTCCTCATCCACTGGCCGAACCGGGAGGTATCGATCGCCGAGCAGGTCGGCGCGCTCTGCGATGCCAAGCGCCGCGGCTATGCCCGCCATGTCGGCGTCGCGAACTTCCCGCCGGGCATGCTGCGGCAGGCGCTCGCGGCCGCGACCGAACCGCTCGTCTGCAACCAGGTCGAGCATCACCCGCTGCTCGACCAGACGCGCCTCCTGGAGGCGTGCCGCGCGGCCGGCATGGCGCTCGTCTCCTACTCGCCGCTCGGCAAGGGCACGCTCGTCTCCGACCCGGTGATCGGGGAGATCGCGGCCGCGAAGGAGAGGACACCGGCCCAGGTGATCCTGCGCTGGCACCTGCAGCAGCCGATGAACGCCGCGATTCCGCGCTCCTCCAAGCCGGCGCGGCTGGCGGAGAACTTCGCCGTGTTCGATTTCGCGCTCACGCCGGCGGAGATGGCCAGGATCTCGGGGCTGGCGCGACCGGACGGACGAATGGTCCGCCTCGGCGGCGCCGAGCCCGACTGGAACGCCTGACCGTCCGCAGGCCCGGGCACCCGTGTTCTACCTGCTCTCGAAGGTCGCCGGCTTCTTCCTGATGCCGTCGAACGCGATCGCAATCGCCATCGCGCTCGGCCTCCTGCTTTGCTTTCTCGGCAGGCGGCGCGCGGGCCTCGGCCTCGCCCTGGCCGGCACGGCGGCCCTCTTCGCCTGCGGCCTCGGTCCCGTCGGCAATCTCCTCATCCTGCCGCTCGAGGAGCGCTTCCCGCAGCCGCAGCTTGCCGAGAGCCCGGACGGGATCGTCGTTCTCGGCGGCGCCATCACCGATGTCGTCGGCGGGCTGAGGGGCGGGACGCTTGAGCTCAACGAAGCCGGCGACCGCATCCTGGCGCTCATCGCGCTCGCGCACCGGTTTCCGGAGGCGAAGATCGTGTTCTCCGGCGGATCGGGAGCGCTGATCGACCGCGCGCCGGTCCCTGAGGCGGATCTCCTGGCGGCGCGCAAGGACGAGCTCGGCCTCGGGGACAGGGCGATCCTGATCGAGAACCGCTCGCGCAACACGGCGCAGAACGCGCTCTACAGCCGGGCAATTGCGGAGCCGCGGCCGGGCGAGACCTGGCTGCTCGTCACCTCCGCCTATCACATGCCGCGCGCGGTCGGCGCCTTCCGCGCGGCCGGCTTTCCCGTCGTCGCCTATCCCGTCGACTACCGCACCGGCGGGCCGTCCGACGTCTTCCGCCCCTTCGCCCGGATCGGCGAGGGCCTGCAGCGCACCGACATCGCGTTCCGCGAATGGGTCGGGCTCGCCGCCTACCGGGCGACCGGGCGGACCGACCGGCTGCTGCCCGGCCCCTGAGCGATCGCCAAGGCGGACGATGTCCTGCCGCTTTCCGACACCGCTTTCCGACACCGCTCGCCGTGCGAACGGAGCGGGAAGGGGCGTCTGTGCGTTGCGGGATGATCGAGGCAGGAGCGAGCCCGCGTGGCGGAACCGGTCGACGGGATCAGGACCTTCATTCTGCTAGGCCGCGCGGAGGACGCGCTGAGGCGGACGCTGGAAGGGCTGCTCGATCCGTGGGTGCTCGCCCAGCTCGCCATCCTCGGCCTCATCCTCGCCATAAGCCTCGTCGTGGGACCGCGGCTCGAGGCAAGGCTCGAAGGGCGCGTCCGGGCGATCCAGGGCCAGCCGCGGCTCCTGCGCTTCCTCGCGCTCCTCCTGAGGCGCACGCGCTGGATCCTCGCCACCCTCCTCGCATGGCTCGCCGTCTTCGTGATCCGGGCCGCGACCCTCGACACGCGGAGCGCACTCCTGGAACTCGCGGCCGCGCTCGTCGCCTCCTGGGTCGCGATCTCGGTGCTCTCGCGGCTGATCCGGAACCGGACGCTCGGCCGGCTCGCCGCCTACGCCGCCTGGGCCTTCGTCGCGCTCAACCTGATCGGCGCGGCGGACGAGGCCGCGGACGGGCTCGATGCGGCGGCGCTCACCTTCGGATCGCTGCGGATCTCGCTCCTCCTGCTCCTGAAGGGCGGGCTGGTGATCGGGCTCGCGCTCTGGATCGCCACCGGGCTCGGCAATCTCGTGGAGAACAGGCTCGGGCGCGCCACCGACCTGACGCCGAGCCTGCGCGTGCTGCTCGGCAAGCTCTTCAAGATCGGCATCGTGGTGCTCGCCGGCGTCGTCGCCGTGGCCTCGCTCGGGATCGACCTCACCGCGTTCACCGTCTTCTCCGGCGCGCTCGGGGTCGGGATCGGGTTCGGCCTGCAGCAGGTCGTGTCGAACTTCGTGAGCGGCATCATCATTCTCGCCGACAAGTCGATCAAGCCGGGCGACACGATCTCGCTCGGGGACACGTTCGGATGGATCCGCTCGCTGCGCGCGCGCTTCGTCTCGGTGGTCACGCGCGACGGCGTCGAATATCTCATTCCCAACGAGGACTTCATCACCAACCGCGTGGTGAGCTGGTCGTTCTCGGACACCAAGATCCGCGTCGACGTGCGCTTCGGCGTCGCCTACGACAGCGATCCGCATGCCGTGCGTCGGCTCGCGGTCGAGGCCGCGAAAAGCGTCCCGCGCGTGGAGGCGCAGCCGGTTCCGGTCTGCCACCTGACCGCCTTCGGCGAATCCTCGCTCGACTTCATCCTCAGGTTCTGGATCTGCGACCCGCAGAACGGCCTGACCAACGTGCGCGGCGCCGTGCTCCTCGCCTGCTGGGACGCCTTCAAGGCGGCGGGCATCGCCATTCCGTTCCCGCACCGCGAGATCATCATGAAGACGCCGGTCGAGCTCAGCCGGCCGGGCCCGGCGTCACGCATCGAGACCTGAATCCCCGAGCCGGGCGATGCGGGCGGCCTCGGAGCCGAGCTGGCGGCGGACGAGGACGGCGAGCACGACGAGCGTGAGCACCAGGAACGCCCAGTCGCTGGCGAACCAGCCGAGATAGCCGACGGAGAAGAAGAAGGCGCGGAGCCCGCGGTTGAAATGGCGCCCGGCGGCGGCGTTCATCGCGCCGGCGCGGCGGGCCGCGATGCGTGCGTCTTCCGTATCGCGCTCGGATGCCGGCGGCATCGCGCCCATCAGGATCGAGGCGTAGTTGAAGAGCCGGTACGACCAGCCGAACTTGAAGAAGGCGTAGCCATAGATGCCCATCAGGCCGAGCGCCTTGAGCTCCCACTGGTCGCGCGTCACCTGCGAGGCGCCGGGAAGATGGCGCGCGAGCTCGATGCCGAGGTCGGCGGCGTTCATCAGGGCGAAGGCCGAGCCGATGGCGAGGAGCGAGGTCGAGGCGAAGAAGGCCGTTCCGTTCTGCAGGCCGGCCACGATGCTGGTATCGACGATGCGCACCTCGCGCGCGAGCATCGTCTCCATCCAGACCACGCGCTGGCGGTTCATCGCCGCGGTGAGGGTGAGCGCACGCCAGTGGCTGCGTTCGATCAGGAAGGAATAGAGAATCCAGCCCGCGACGAAGAGGACGAGCGAGATCCAGTCCAGGATGGTGAACACCGGCCCTCCAGCGAAGCGAGGCGTGCAGGCTGCCGGAGGCGGCCCAAGAGGGCAAGCGGGCCGGCGGCCGGCCGCCTCCGGAGCCCGCGGAGCGCCGGCCTTGGTTGCCATTTCGTTAAGGGCGGGCCCGGAATTGGCCGCCTGCGACGCTCTGCCGCTTCACCGGGCTTGCAAATCCGCGCGTCCGCAGCCATCTGGTCGCCGCCGCCGGGAGGGTCCGGCGGCCGAGCCGCACTGCCGATGGGGAGGCCCGTCGGGCGCGGCGACGAGGGTAGCGAGGTCTTTGCGATCTCCGAGTGATTCCTGTCCCGGCACGGCGCGGTCGCGCCGATCTGCAGCCGGGTCCGCGGCCCGCGGCCTCCGAAGGTCCGGTCCGCACGAGCCGCCCAGCCACGGTACCGGGAAAACACCCGCCGACGGGGTTGAGGCGAATCTTACTAGTTCGTAAACATGCGTGATCGGGGCGTGCGCCACGATCCGCAGGGCACGGAGGTATCCATGCCGAATTCGAACGAGCCGTCCTGTTGGCGTACGGCGGCTCTCACATTCGGTCTGCTCGCCGGCCTGGTGCTGGTGATCGTGCTGATTGCCGGCGGCAGCGACGTCACGGCAGTCGCGGTCCAGTAAGGACCTGAATTCCGGGAGGCGGGGCGTGCGGGGGCGTGCGCCCCGCCTTTCGTTTGCGCCGGCGGCGGCCCGCGCCTATCACTCGGGCCAAGGGCGCGGGGGCACGGCATGCGGGAGGTGGCGTGACGGTTCTGAGGCCGGACCAGTTCGAGACGGCACCCGGGGCGGAGAACGCGGCCGCCTGGATGGCGCTCGCCGCCGAGCTCCGCGGAAGGCGGGCGGAGGCGGCCGAGGGCGGTCCGGCGCGGGCGCGCGAGCGGCATGTCGGACGCGGCAAGCTGCTGCCGCGCGACCGGGTCGCGACGCTGCTCGATCCCGGCTCGCCGTTCCTGGAGCTCTCGCCGCTCGCCGCGGACGGCATGTATGGCGAGGCGATCCGCGGCGCGGGCCTCATCACCGGCATCGGCCGCGTCGCCGGACGGCTCGCGATGGTGATCTGCAACGACGCCACCATCAAGGGCGGCACCTATTACCCGATGACCGTGAAGAAGCATCTCCGCGCCCAGGAGATCGCGCGCGAGAACCGGCTGCCCTGCATCTATCTCGTCGATTCGGGCGGCGCGAACCTGCCGCACCAGACGGAGGTGTTCCCGGACCGCGAGCATTTCGGCCGGATCTTCTACAACCAGGCCCGCATGTCGGCCGAGGGCATCCCGCAGATCGCCTGCGTGATGGGATCCTGCACGGCCGGCGGCGCCTACGTGCCGGCCATGTCGGACGAGACGGTGATCGTGCGCGGGCAGGGGACGATCTTCCTCGCCGGGCCGCCGCTCGTGAAGGCCGCCACCGGCGAGACGGTGTCGGCGGAGGATCTCGGCGGCGCCGAGGTGCATGCCCGCCGCTCCGGCGTCGCCGACCATTACGCCCTCGACGACCGCCACGCGCTCGCGCTGGTGCGCCAGATCGCGGCGCATCTCGGGGAAAGGCCGGATCCGGGCGCCGCGCGCTTCGCGGAGGCGCGGCCGCCGCGGCACGACCCGGCCGAGCTCGAGACGGTGGTGCCCGTCGACCTCCGCCGGCAGTACGACGCCCGCTCCGTCATCGCGCGCCTCGCCGACGATTCCGATTTCGCCGAGTTCAAGGCGCTCTACGGCACGACCCTGGTGACGGGCTTCGCGCGCATCCGCGGCATCGAGATCGGCATTCTCGCCAATAACGGCATCCTCTTCTCCGAATCGGCGCTGAAGGGGGCGCATTTCGTCGAACTCTGCTGCCGGCGCCGCGTGCCGCTCCTCTTCCTGCAGAACATCACCGGCTTCATGGTGGGCCGGCAGTACGAGGCGGGCGGGATCGCCAAGGACGGCGCGAAGCTCGTCACGGCGGTCGCCTGCGCGGACGTGCCCAAGGTGACGGTCATCGTCGGCGGCTCCTACGGCGCCGGCAATTACGGCATGTGCGGACGCGCCTTCGGGCCGCGCTTCCTGTTCACCTGGCCGAACGCGCGCATCTCGGTGATGGGCGGCGAGCAGGCGGCTTCCGTGCTCGCGACGGTCAGGCGCGACAATATCGAGGCGGAGGGCGGCAGCTGGAGCGCCGAGGAGGAGGACGCCTTCAAGGCACCGGTCAAGGCGCGCTACGAGGAGGAGGGGAGCCCCTATTACGCGACGGCGCGGCTCTGGGATGACGGAATCCTGCTGCCGTCGGAAACGCGCGACGCGCTCGGCCTCGCCTTCGCCGCCTGTCTCGAGGCGCCCGTGCCGGAGACCCGGTTCGGCATCTTCCGGATGTGAGGCGCGGCGCGCCAGGCGCTTGCGCGGCGGCCCGATGAAACCTGCGGATGGGTGCGCGCGTCGTGGTATCGTCCGGTGCCGGTCCGGAGACGGCGCGGCCGCCGAAGCGGAGTTGCGGAACGTGAACCTCGAGGAATCGTCCGGCGGTTCGGGCGCGGCCGGCGCCGAAAGGGCGCCGCCGCGGCCGCGGGCGCGCGTCCTCTCCGATCTCGGCGGCGCCTTCGGGGATCTCGGCACCTTCGTGCCCCATGTCGTCGGCGCGATCGCGGTGGCGGGGCTCGCCCCGGCCGGGGTCTTCCTCGGCTTCGGCCTGTTCCTGGTCGCGAGCGGGCTCTTCTACGGCATCCCGATGGCGGTCCAGCCGATGAAGGCGGTCTCGGCGCTCCTCCTCACCGGCGAACTCGACGCCGGCGAAATGGCGGCGACCGGGCTCGCGCTCGGCATCGTGCTCCTTCTCCTCGGCGCGACCGGAACGATCGGCCGGATCGCGCGGCTCATCCCGCAATCCGTCACGACCGGGCTCCAGCTCGGGCTCGGCCTTTCGATGGTGCTGCTCGGCGCCGGCTTCATGGCGGACGAGCCCTGGATCGGCGCGGCGGCGCTGGCGCTTCTTCTCGGACTGCCGCGGCTGGGGCTGCCGGCGGCGCCGATCACCGTGGCGGCGGCGCTCGCGCTCGCGGCCCTCGGCGGCGGGACGGCCCTTCCGTCCCTCTCGGCGGAACCCACCCTGCCGCGGCTCCTCCTGCCGGACTGGTCCGATCTCGCGGTCGCCGTCGAGCGCGGGCTCGTGTCCCAGCTGCCGCTCACGCTCACCAACGCGATCATCGTGACGGCGGCGCTCGCCCGCGATCTCTTTCCCGAGGCACGGTCGGCGAGCGTGCGCAACCTCGCGCTCTCGACCGGCATCGCCAATCTCGTGCTCGCGCCGTTCGGTGCGATGCCGATGTGCCATGGCGCGGGCGGGCTGCAGGCCCAGTATCGCTTCGGCGCCCGCACCGGGCTCGCGCCGATCCTCTTCGGAGCCCTCCTGATCCTCGTCGGCTGCCTCTTCGCGGAGAGTGCGGTCGCGCTCTTCCGCGCCATCCCGCTTGCGGCAGTCGGCGCGCTGCTGGCCATAGCCGGCGCGGATCTGGCGCTGTCGCGCCGGCTCCTCGACGCGCGGCCAGCCTGCCGGCCCTCCATCGCGCTCGCCGCGGCCGGGCTCCTCGTCTTCAATCCGGCGGTCGGACTGGCGGCCGGCTGGGGCGCGGAAATCGTCCGCGTCCTCTTGCGTCCCGCGCTTCCCCCGTCCACACCGCGGCCGGCCCACCGAGCGCATGCGCGGCGCGGCGATCCGGCCGGGCCGGCGGAGCGAAACTGAAGCGGGAGAGGATGCATGGTCCTGGAAATGGCCGAGATCGCGGTGAAGGAAGGCATGGAGGCGGAGTTCGAGGCGGGCGTCGCCAAGGCCGCGCCGCTCTTCAGGCGCGCCAAGGGCTGCCGGTCGATGGCGCTGAGACGCTGCGTCGAGGCGCCGGCGCGCTACCGGCTGTTCGTGGAATGGGAGACGCTCGAAGACCACACGGTCGCGTTCCGCGCCTCGCCGGACTTCCAGGAATGGCGGAACCTCGTCGCGCATTGCTTCGCGAGCCCGCCGGCCGTGGAGCACTGGGCACCGGCGGTCGAGGGCTTCTGAGCGGGCCGGCCGGCGATCCGCCGGCCGGCGACCTCGGCAGCGGGGCGCCGCTCCGCGCCCGCCCGGGGCCTGCCGGCTGTTGTGCCCGGGCCCGTTCTCCGCCACTATCCTGCCACGGAAGGTGCCGGGGAAGCGCCGGGGGGAGGCGATGCGGATCAGCTTCGGGAGCCGGTTCGCATTCGACATCGACGACGGCTGGACACGAACCTTGGCGCTGTCGCTGGTGGACAAGTCCGCCGGGCCGCCGGGCTTTTCACTGACCGTCACCAACGAGCAGCTGCCCGCCGGCAGTTCGGCCGCGGGCTATGCCGCCGCCCAGGGCGAGGTCCTGCAGCGCAGCCTCAAGGACTATGCCGAGATCCGCGCGAGCCATTTCGACACCGGGCGGGCGCTCGTCCCGGTGCGGGAATATTCGTGGCGGCAGGAGGGCGCGGAGATCGCGCAGTGCCAGGCCTATTTCGTGGAGGGCCAGGAAGCCTGGACCCTGACCTTCACGGCGACGGCCCAAGCCTATCCCGCGCTCAGGCCCCAGATCCCGGCGCTGATCCGGAGCGTGCTTTCCGGCGGAGGAGGCTGACCGGCCGATGGGAACGCCCGCCGCACGCCTGACCGACCGGACGAGCCACGCCTCGGTCGCGGCGCTGGTCGGGGCGGTGGCGGGGGCCGCCGTCGGTGCGCTGATGCTCGGCCCGGTCGGCGCGGCGGCAGGGGCGGCGGCCGGC
>NZ_SPKJ01000079.1 GCF_009866965.1 Propylenella binzhouense
CCCGGCCGGCTCGGCGGCATGGCCGTTCGGCTGGTCCTCCTCGGCGCGGCGGCGGCGCCGGCGCGGCGGCGCGGCTTCCCTCCGCTCCGGAGCGGGCTCCTCGGCGGCAAGCTCCTCCGCCTGCTCAGCCGGAGCGGGCCGGACGGGCTGCGGCGCAGGCTGGCGGGTCTCGAAGCCCTCGTAATCGGCACGCGTGCCGTTCCGGCCGTTATAGGCGCCGAACTCGTCGTCGTCGCCGTCGTCGCCATAGTCGCGATCGCCGTATTCGCGCGCGGGATAAGGCTGCGGCTGCGGCATCTGCGCCTGCGCCGCCATCACGATCCGGTTGTAGTGCTCGGCATGCTGGAAATAGTTCTCCGCAGCGACCGTATCGCCCGAGGAGAGAGCGTCGCGCGCGAGCGACATGTAGCGATCGGCCACATGCATGGCCGTGCCGCGCACCTTCACGTCAGGACCGTTCGATTCGTAATTCCGCGTGAGCGGATTCGGTCCCTTGCGGTTGCGACCGCGCGACCGTCTATTCTGATTATGTCTCATGAAACCGTTCTCGTTTCTGAGGGCAGACACGCTGACATCAGGTCCGCTGACATCAGGTCCGCCCCGGATCAGGACAGGTCATGCATTTCCACGTCCAAGCATACCGATCCCGAGGTGCCCCCTGGATCTGCCACATCCGGTTTTGCGACGTAGGCGGACCGGCCCGACGTCCCTAAGGCGCTCTGCCGTTCCCAAAACAGGACGCCGTGACTGACGGCTTCGGCATCGGTCCGCGGCCGGAAACTAGCCGGAAAATCCGGGCGTTCCAAGCTCTTTTTTGCGGTGCGCCAATGACACCGAAGTCACCGGAGCGCGCTTGCAACGACTGTTCTGGCATGGCCGGACAGGTCGCTCCCGATCTCGCGAATCGTCAGGCCGGCAGCCTGACACATCGACGCGACGGTGTCCGCCTGATCGTGGCCCACTTCGAAGGCCAGCAGTCCGGGGCGACGAACCATATATGGGAACGCCCCGAGTATCTTTCCATAGGCCTCGAGGCCGTCGGCCCCGCCGTCGAGCGCGCGGACCGGGTCGAAGTCCCTCACGTCGCGGGCGAGAACCGCGATGTCCGCCGTCCGGATATAGGGCGGGTTGGAGACGACCACGTCGAAGCCGCCCGGCGGCGGCTCGGAGAAATCCGCCGTCCGGAACGCGATCCGCTGCGCGACGCCGTGCCGCGCCGCGTTCCGGCGCGCAACCTCGAGTGTCGCCGGCGCGATATCGGTGGCGACGCCGGTGGCGTCGGTGAGCTCGCGCAGGAGCGCGACGAGAATCGCCCCGGTGCCGGTGCCGAGATCGGCGATTCGGAGCTGCGTCCGCTTCTCCCCGCGGGCCCATTCGAGCACCGCCTCGACCAGCATCTCGGTCTCCGGGCGCGGCACCAGCGTGTCGGCCGAGACCTCGAAGGCGAGGCCCCAGAATTCCTTCGTCCCGAGGATGCGCGCGACCGGCTCTCCCGCCGCCCGCCGCCCGAGCGCGTTGCGAAGCGCGGAAAGGGCGGAGTCCGGCAGCCGGTGCTCGGGCCGCGCGATAAGGTCGGTCGTCGTCACGCCCGCCGCCGCCTCCACGAGCAGGCGCGAATCGAGATCGGCCGAATCGGTTCCGGCGCGCCGCAGCTCGGACCGGGCGATCGCGAGCGCCTCGCGGAGGGTGGTCATGCCGCCTGTTCGAGCTCCGAGAGCATGCGGGCCCGGTCCTCCGCGATCAGCGCGTCGATGATCTCGTCGAGCGCCTCGCCGTCGAGCACCTTGTCGAGCTTGTAGAGGGTGAGGTTGATGCGGTGGTCGGTGACCCGCCCCTGCGGGAAGTTGTAGGTGCGGATCCGTTCCGAGCGGTCGCCGGATCCGACCTGGCCCTTCCGCGCCGCGGCGCGCGCGTCGTCCATCCGCTGGCGCTCGAGGTCGTAGAGGCGCGCGCGCAGGATCTGCATGGCGCGGGCGCGGTTCTGGTGCTGCGATTTCTCGGCCTGCACGACGATGATGCCGGTCGGCAGATGGGTGATGCGCACCGCCGAATCGGTCGTGTTGACGTGCTGGCCGCCGGCGCCCGAGGCCCGCATCGTGTCGACCCTGATCTCCTCGGGCCGGATCTCGACATCGACCTCCTCCGCCTCCGGCAGCACGGCGACGGTCGCCGCCGAGGTGTGGATGCGGCCGCCCGATTCGGTGACGGGCACGCGCTGCACCCTGTGCACGCCCGATTCGTATTTCAGCCGGGCGAAGACGCCGCGCCCGCGCACGGCCGCCACGATCTCGCGGAAGCCGCCGACCTCGCCGGCGCTCGCCGACATCACCTCCACCTTCCAGCCGTGGATCGCGGCATAGCGCTCGTACATCCGGAAGAGATCGCCCGCGAAGAGGCCGGCCTCGTCGCCGCCCGTGCCGGCGCGCACCTCCAGGATGACGCTGCGCTCGTCGGCCGCGTCCTTGGGCAGGAGCAGGATCTGCAGCTCCTTCGAGAGCGCCTCGACCTTCTCCTCGAGGAGCGACAGCTCGTCCTCGGCGAGCGCGCGCATCTCGCGGTCGGTGCCGGGATCCTCGACCAGCGCGGCGGTCTCGGCGAGTTCCGCCTTGGCGGCCTGGAGCTCGCGCGCCTTCCCCGCCACCGGCTCCAGCTCGGCGAGCTCGCGGGAGAGCCGGACGAACTCCTCCGCCCCCGGCGTGCCCGACAGGGCGGCCGTGATGGAATCGTAGCGGTCGACCAGCGACCGCAGGCGTTCGGTGGGGATCATGCCGTCCGATATATGACGCGCGGCCTCAAACGGGAATGCCGTGCGCCGCCGCCCAGGCGCGCAGCTCGCCGCGGATGTCGGGTGCCGCCGCGCCGGCGTCGAGCAGATCGAGCAGCCGCTTGCGCAGCGGCGCGAGATCGAGCGCCCGCACCATCGCCTTGATCGGCCCGATCGAGGACGAGGCCATCGAGAGCGAGCGGTAGCCGATCGCCAGCAGCGCCATCGCCTCGATCGGCCGGCCGGCCATCTCGCCGCAGAGCGAGACCGGCTTGCCGGCCGCGGTGCTCTTCTCCACCACGGCCATCAGCGCGCGCAGGAAGGCCGGGCTGAGCGGATCGTAGCGACCGGCGAGCCGCGTGTTGCCGCGGTCACTCGCCATCAGGAACTGCAGCAGGTCGTTGGTGCCGACCGAGACGAAGTCGACGGCGGCGAAAAGCTCGTCGAGCTGGAACAGCAGCGCAGGCACCTCCACCATCACGCCGAGCACGACGTCGTCGGAGCCGTCATGGCCGTGGCGGGAGAGATGCGCCTGCTCGCGCTCCACGATCGCCTTGGCGCGGCGGAACTCGCCGACTTCGGTCACCATCGGGAACATCAGGCGGAGCTCGCGGCCGGCCGCCGCCTTCAGCATCGAGCGCACCTGGGTCCTGAGGAGCGCCGGCCGGTCGAGCCCGAGCCGGATCGCCCGCCAGCCCATCGCCGGGTTCTCCTCGGCCTGCGAGCGCAGATAGGGCAGCACCTTGTCGCCCCCGACATCGAGCGAGCGGAAGATGACGGGCTTGTCGCCCGCCGCCTGCATGACCTGGGTGTAGAACGCCTGCTGCTCGCTCTGCCGCGGAAAGGCGGTGGAGATCATGAACTGCAGCTCGGTCCGGAAGAGGCCGATCCCGGACGCCCCCGATTCGTCGAGATGCGGCAGGTCCATGAGCAGGCCCGCATTGATGTGGAGCCCGACCGCGACGCCGTCGCGGGTGATCGCCGGCTCGTCGCGCAGGAGCCGGTACTGCTCCTGCTTGCGCGCGCGGAACCGGACCTTGTCCGCATAGGCCGTCTCGATGTCCGCCGGCGGCCGCAGATGCACCTCGCCGGTCTCGCCGTCGACGATGATGGCGTCGCCCGATTCGGCCAGCGCGACGAGGTCCTGGACCTGGCCGACCGTGGCGATCCCGAGCGCGCGGGCGACGATCGAGACATGCCCGGTCGGGCCGGCCTCCTCGAGCACGAGGCCGCGCACGCGCCGGCGGTCGTAGTCGAGCAGCTCGGCGGCGCCCATGTTGCGGGCGACGATGACGGCGTCCTCCGGGAGATCGCCGGCGAACGGGCCGTGCGGCCGTCCCATCAGCTCGCGCAGCAGCCGGTTCGCGAGGTCGTCGAAATCGTGCAGCCGGTCGCGCAGGAACGGATCGGTCTGGCGCAGCATGCGGGCGCGCGTGTCGTTCTGCACCTTCTCGACCGCGGCCTCGGCGGTGAGCCCGGCCTCGATCGCCTCCTGCAGCCGCCGGGTCCAGCCGCGGTCCTGGGCGAACATGCGATAGGCCTCGAGGATCTCGCGGTGCTCGCCCGTGCCCACGGCCGCGCTCCTGGCAAGCAGGTCGTCGACCGAGAGGCGGAGGCTCGCCATCGCCGCGTCGAGCCGCTTCAGCTCGTGCTCCGCATCCTCCGCGATGAGCTGGGTGACGACGATGCGCGGCTCGTGCAGGACGACATGGCCGAGCGCGATGCCGTCGCAGAAGGCGGCGCCGGTGAAGTGGATCGCACGGTTGAGGTCGAGATCGGCGCCCGGCGCCGCCAGGTCCTCGATCTCGCCGGCCGCGAACATCTCGGCGAGCACCATCGCCGTCGTCTGCAGCGCCTCGACCTCCTCCTCCATGTAGGTGCGGAAGGAGCGGTTCTGGACGACCAGCACGCCGAGCGTGCGTCCCGCCCGCAGGATCGGGACGCCGAGGAAGGAGTGGTAGATCTCCTCGCCCGTCTCCGGCAGGTACGCGAAGGCGGGGTGGGTCTGCGCGTCCGGCAGGTTGAGCGGACGGGCCTCGGCCGCGATCAGGCCGACGAGGCCGCGCCCGACCGTCAGCGTCGCCCGGTGCACGGACGTCGCCTTGAGGCCTTCCGTCGCAAACAGCTCGAGCACGCCGTCGGAGCGAAGCACGTAGACCGAGCAGACCTCCGCGACCATGTTCGCGGCGATGATCGTCACGATCTTGTCCAGGCGCTCCTGGGCGCCGATGGGCTCGGCCATGACCTCGCGGAGCCGCCTCAGCAGCACCCGGGGCCCGGGCGGCGCCCCCCGCGAAATCTGCAAGGTCACCCCTCCTCGGTCGCCGTGCGGTCGGCCCGGCGGCAAGAGCTCACGTCTTGTCGAGCTCGTATATTGAATGGAGCGTCCGAACCGCAAGCTCGGTGTAGGCGGCGTCGATCAGGACCGAGATCTTGATTTCGGACGTGGTGATCAGCTGTATGTTGATTCCACGGCCGGCAAGAGCTTGAAACGCCTGCGCCGCGACGCCGGCGTGACTGCGCATCCCGATCCCGATGACGGAGACTTTCGCGACGTCGCTCGATCCGGAGACCGTCTCCATCCGTACCGTGCTCCTCAGGCTCTCGATGAGCGCCATCGCCCGGTCGAAATCCGCCGTGGTCACCGTGAAGGTGATGTCGGTGGTGCGGCCGTCCTCGGAGATGTTCTGGACGATCATGTCGACGTTGATGGAGGCGTCGGCGAGCGGACCGAAGATCGCCGCGGCGACGCCGGGCCTGTCCTCCACCCCGCGCATCGTGATCTTGGCCTCGTCCTTGGAATAGGCGATGCCGGTAACGAGCTGTTTCTCCACGATTTCGTCCTCGTCGCAAATGAGCGTGCCGACCGGCTCGCCGTCCGGCCCGACCTGCGGCGCCTCGGGATCCTCGAAGCTCGAGCGCACGAAGGTGCGCACGCCGTGCACCATGGCGAGCTCGACGGAGCGGACCTGCAGCACCTTCGCCCCGAGCGATGCCATTTCCAGCATCTCCTCGAAGGCGACCTTGTCGAGGCGGCGCGCGTTCGGAACGATTCGCGGATCGGTCGTATAGACGCCGTCGACGTCGGTGTAGATGTCGCAGCGGTCCGCGCCGATCGCCGCCGCGATCGCCACCGCGCTCGTGTCGGAGCCGCCGCGGCCGAGCGTGGCGATGCGGTTGTCCGGCGCAAGGCCCTGGAATCCGGCGATCACGGCGACCTGGCCCTGGCGGAAGCGCTCGACCAGCGTCTCGGCCGGAATGTCCGTGATCCGCGCAGCACCGTGCGCGGAATCGGTGCGGATCGGGATCTGCCAGCCGAGCCAGGAACGCGCGTTGACGCCGAGCGACTGGAGCGTGATCGCCAGGAGGCCCGCCGTGACCTGCTCGCCGGCGGAGACCACCGCGTCATATTCGCGCGCATCGTGCAGGGCGGAGGCGCCGCGGCAATAGCCGACGAGCTTGTTCGTCTCGCCCGCCATGGCCGAGACCACGACGGCGATCTCGTTGCCGGCGTCGACCTCGCGTTTGACATGCCGCGCCACGTTCCGGATGCGATCGAGATCGGCGACGGAGGTGCCGCCGAACTTCATGACGAGGCGCGCCATTGCTGCGTAATCCGTGTCTGGGCGGTTGCCGAGCAGCCGAGAGGTGGTCAGAATGGGATGGACGGCCGTCCTCTGGGCGGCGGCGCCTTTTATCGGGTTCCGCGGAACCGGGCAACGCTTCCGCGGGCCGAATCTGCGTTGCCGAGGCAGGCCGCTACCGGGAGAGGAATGGATGGAGCGGACGGCCGGCGAACCGCGCGGACAGGCGGACCAGCGGGAGATCGCGAAGTTCGCCCGCATGGCCGAAGACTGGTGGAACCCCGAAGGCAAGCTTCGGCCGCTGCACCGGCTCAATCCGATCCGCCTCGCTTATGTCCGCGACATGATCTGCGAGCGCTTCGGGCGCGATCCGGCCGGCCGGACTCCCTACGAAGGCCTCCGGATCCTCGATGTCGGCTGCGGCGGCGGGCTCGTGAGCGAGCCCGTGAAGCGGCTCGGCGCCGAAGTGGTCGGCATCGACCCGACGGAGGAGACGATCGCCGCCGCCCGCATCCATGCGGCCGAAACCGGCTGCGCAATCGACTATCGCGTGGCCACCACCGACGATCTCGTCGCCGCCGGGGAGACGTTCGACGTCGTGCTGGCGCTCGAAGTAGTCGAGCACGTGCCGGATGTCGCCGCCTTCGTGGCGAGCTGCGCCGCGCTCACGCGGCCGGGCGGCCTCGCCGTGTTCGCGACCATCAACCGCACGCCGAAGGCCTATGCGCTCGCGATCGTGGCGGCGGAGCAGATCCTGCGCTGGCTCCCGCGCGGCACCCACGACTACCGCAAGCTCGTCAGGCCGGAGGAGCTCGGCGGCCATCTCGGCCGCGCCGGCTATCAGGTCGTGGACGTTTCCGGCATCGTCTACGACCCGTTCCGCGACCTCTGGAAGCGCTCGCCCGACATCGACGTCAACTACATGGTCGCGGCGCGGAAGGGCGGCAGCGCCTGAGCCGCCGCCGAGCGGGGCCGGGGCGGCGCGGCACCTCGAGCGGGAGCCCGCCATGCGCGCCGGGCGCCCCGCCTTGGCTGGAAACGGGTCCGGCCCGCGACGCGGCGGGCCGGACCGTCATACGCCCGGACTGGCGTCAGTCGCGCGTGCCCTGGCAGGGCAGCACGATGGTGTCGCCGCCTTCCCGCTCGAGCTCCCAGTAGTTCCCGACCGGGCAGAACGGGTAGGAATAGGTGTGGACGCCCGTCGCCCGTCCCGGTGCATGCGCGGTCCGCGGCTCGCTCGCGGACGTCTTGCCCCCTCCGACGGACACGCCGGCCGGAGCGGCCTTGGTGTCGTGGGCCGCGAGCGCGGCCGAGCCGAATGTCGGGACGAGGAGCCCGAGGGCAAGAAGGGCCGAAGCATATGTCTTTGCACGTGAGCCAAACATCGTAACCTCCGTGAGGTGATGCTCAGTCGGCTTGGCAGGTCGGCTGGGCAGTGCCCCTCCCCGGCCACTAGGTGGGGGCTCCCGCAGCAGACACAAAGGTGGAGAGGCATTCCGCCGCATACTCGGGAGTAGCGCCGACAATGTCGTCGGCGACGCTTCGCAAGCCCGTCACGGCGTCAAAATGGCGTCTTGACGACATAGGCCGGCTGCGCCGTACGGCGCCGCCTTGCTGGCCCGGATGCGGTTGGGCGGGAGCAGCGGATCAGTTCGCGTCTTCGGGAAGCACCGGAAGCGGCGCGAAGGCGATCCCCTCCTCGACGAGGCCGCGCGCCTCCTCGGGCGTCGCCTCGCCGTAGATCCCGCGCTTCTCCGTCTCCTCGTAATGGATCTTGCGGGCCTCCTCGGCGAAGCGGTCGCCGACATAGTCCGCATTGGCGATGAGCTGGGTGCGGAACGCCCGGAGCGCTTCGAGACGCTGCTTCTGCTCGGCCGAGAGCTCCGGCTTCTGAGCCGGCGGCGGCGCGGGCTCCTTGCGGGCGGCCACCAGCGCCGGCGCCATCAGCGCCTTCTCGACATCGGTCGCGCCGCAGAAGGGGCAGGAGACCTGGCCTGCGGCCTTCTGCCGCTCGTAGGCGTCGGAGCTGCCGAACCAGGCCTCGAATTCGTGGCGGTCGGGACAGACGAGGGCATAGCGGATCATGAGGCGGCTTCGAGCGGCTGGACCGGCTCCGCCGGCACCGCGAAGGGGCGCTCGTTCCGGAGCGCCGGGATGCGCTGGCGCGCTTCGGCCGATTTCGCCGGGTCGATCTCGGCCATGACGAGCTCGGGGCCGTCGCCCGAGCCCTCGGCGAGCACCTCGCCCCAGGGCGAGACGACGATCGAATGGCCGTAGGTCTCGCGCCCGTCCTGGTGCCTGCCGGCCTGAGCGGCGGAGATCACGAAGGCGCCGTTCTCGATCGCGCGGGCGCGCTGGAGGATGTTCCAGTGCGCCTCGCCGGTCTGGCGGGTGAAGGCGGCCGGCGCGGTCAGCACCGTCGCGCCGGCATGCGCCTCGGCGCGGAAGAGCTGCGGGAAGCGGATGTCGTAGCAGATCGCCACCCCCAGCCGGCACCAGGGCAGGTCCGCCACCACCGCCTCGCCGCCGGCATTGTAGACGGCCGATTCGCGCCAGCTCTCGCCGTTCGGCAGGTCGACGTCGAAGAGGTGGATCTTGTCGTAGCGCGCGCGGACGCGGCCGTCGGGCCCGAACAGGTAGGCGCGGTTGGCGATGCGGCCGTCCTCGGTCCGCAGCGCGAGCGAGCCGATATGGACATAGACCGCGAGCTCGCGCGCGAGCGCCGAGAAAGCCGCGAGCGAGGGGTCCTCCGCCTCGCGCCGGATCGCCGCCTCGAGCGCGCGCCGGTCGCGCTGCACGATGTTCGTCATTTCGGGCGTCTGCACGTAATCGGCGCCGCGGGAGGCCGCCTCGCGCGCGAGCGCCTCCACAATGGCGATGTTCTCGGCGACGTCGCCGCTCGAGCGGAGCTGGATGCAGGCAGCGCGGAAGGTCTTCGTCATCGTCACCCCGTCAGGAGAGCGTCGAGTTCGCCGCGGCGGTCGAGGAGATAGAGGTCGTCGCAGCCGCCGACATGGCGATCGCCGATGAAGATCTGCGGGAACGTGAACCGTCCCGATCGCTCGATCATCTCGCGCCGCAGCTCCGGCGCGCTCGTCGCGTCCTTCTCCTCGAATGCCACGCCCTTGTCGGATAGAAGCCGTTTCGCCGCAGTGCAATAGCCGCAGAACTGACGTGTGTAGATCGTGACCTGCATGAGGGTGCTTGCCGGGTCAGGTGGGCGATCCGTCATATAAGCTTCAACTTGCGGAGCCGGAAGTGGTTCACCCCGCGACGCGGGCGAAGGTGAGCACGTCCACCGAGGCGGCGCCGGCGCGCAGCAGCGCCCGGGTGGCGGCCTTCACGGTGGCGCCGGACGTGTAGACGTCGTCGACGAGAACGAGGTGCCGGCCGCCGATCGCGGCGCGCCTCTCCTCGCATACGCGGAACGCGCCCTCGACGTTCTTCGCGCGCTGCGCGGCCGAAAGCCCGACCTGCTGCCGCGTGCGCCGCACCCTGGCGAGCACGTCGCAGACGACCGGGAGCCCCGCCGCCGCGCCGGCCTCCGCGGCGAGGAGCGCGGACTGGTTGAAGCGGCGGCGCCAGAGCCGGAAGCGGTGGAGCGGCACTGGGACGAGCAGCACGTCCGCGGTCAGGAGCTCGCGGCCCGCCTGCGCCATGGCGCGCCCCATCATCCGGGCGAGCTCCGGATGGTCGCGGTATTTCATGGCCCGGACCAGCACGGGCGCCGGACCGTCGTAGAGCACGGCGGCGCGGGCCCGGCCGAAGGGCGGCGGATCGGCCATGGCCGCGGCCGAGACCGCCCCCTCCCCGAGCGCGTGCTGGAACGGCGTGCCGTAGACCGGGCAGAGCGGCGCGGCGATGAAGCGGAGCTGCGACCAGCAGCCGGCGCAGAGCGCGTCCGCGCTCGCAACGGCGCGCCGGCACACCGGGCAGACCGGCGGCATCAGGAAGTCGACCAGCCCTGCGGCGAGGCGGGAGACGGAACCGGGCGGACCGGATTGGACGAGCGCCATCCGTTGAGGTTAATCCGGCGGGCGACCGCCGTCAGCCCTATCTGATCGGCGAAGCAGCGGAGCGACGATCCGATGAGCCCCATCCCCGTCACCGACAAGGCCGCGCACCGCCGGCGCCTCGCCCGCGCCTTGCGGCTGGCGCCCACCGGCGCCGATTTCCTGGCGCTGCGCGCGGCCGGGGAAATCGCCGACCGGCTCGCCGTCGTCGAGCGGCGGTTCGGCACCGCGATCGTCTCCGAGCCGGCGCCGGTGCTCGCCGACGCACTCGCCGCCACGGGCAGGCTCGACGCGCTCTACCGCCTCGCGCCCGTGGCGCTGGCGCCCGTCGCGCTGGAGCCCGTTCCTGGGGCCCTCGGGAGCGTTCCCGCCGTGGTCGGCGACGAGGAGGCCCTCCCCTTCGCGGAGGCGAGCATCGACCTTTTCGCCTCGCTCCTCACCCTGCACTGGGCGAACGACCTGCCGGGCGCACTCGTCCAGATCCGCCGCGCGCTCAGGCCCGACGGGCTGTTCCTGGCCGCCCTTCTCGGCGGGGAGACGCTCGCCGAGCTGCGCCGGGCGCTGACGGAGGCGGAAGCGGAGCTCCAGGGCGGCGCGAGCCCGCGCGTGCTGCCCTTCGCGGATGTCCGCGATCTCGGCGCGCTGCTCCAGCGGGCGGGTTTCGCGCTGCCGGTCGCCGACCGCGACGTGGTGACGGTGCGCTACGGCAACGCCTTCGAGCTGATGCTCGACCTGCGCCGGATGGGCGCCACCAACGTGCTGGCCGAGCGCGACCGCCGGGTTCCGCCGCGCCGGCTCTTCCTGCGCGCGGCCGAGATCTATGCGCACCGGTTCGGCGACCCGGACGGGCGCGTGCGCGCCACCTTCGAGGTGATCTCGCTGTCCGGATGGGCGCCCGACGAGAGCCAGCCGAAGCCGGCGCGGCGCGGCTCGGCGACGATCAGCCTGGCGCACGTGCTCGCCGACCGCGGCCGGGCTCCGGACTGAAGGGCGGCTGACGGGGACTGCAGCGGAATCGGCGCGGCGGTCAGAGCCCGTCGGGCATCAGCGCCTTGGCGAGCGAATCGAACGCGCCGTAGAACCAGTCGAAGGTTCCGCCGGGCCCGAACAGGGTGATGACGATGAGCGCGAGCATCGACGCCATCACCCCGTATTCGACGGCGGTCGCACCGCTCTCGTCGCGAAGACACCGCTTGATGCTACCGATGCGCACGGTGGCTTCCTCCAGAGCCGCTCGTCACAGCAGGTCGGCAAGGTGGCTGATGAGGGGCTCGTCGGCGGGCGGCATGTCGAACGCGCGCAGCCGGTTCGGACGCACCCACTTCAGCGCCTGATGAACCCGCGCCACGGGCAGACCTTGCCAGCGCCTGCACACGTAGAGTGGCATCAGGATGTGAAAATCCGAATAAGAATGACTGGCAAATGTGAGGGGCGCGAGACACGGACTCTCAACCGTGATCGCGAGCTCCTCGCGGAGCTCGCGGATGAGCGCGTCCTCGGGCGTCTCGCCGGCCTCGATCTTGCCGCCCGGAAATTCCCAGAGCCCGGCCATCGGCTTGCCTTCCGGACGCTGCGCGATCAGCACGCGCCTGTCGGGATCGACCAGCGCGCAGGCGGCGACCAGAAGGAGACGCGGCATCGGTCAGGAACGGTAGTCGGCGTTGATCGCGACGTAGTCGTGCGTGAGGTCGCAGGTCCAGATCCGGGCGGCGCCGTCGCCGAGCCCGAGATCGGCCGTGATGGCGAGCTCGGGCGCCTTCATGTAGGCGGAGACCGCCGCCTCGGAATAGGCCGGGTCGCGCTCGCCCTCGTGCGCCACGCGGAAGTCGCCGAACCAGATCGAGAGCCGGTCCCGGTCGGCCGGCTCCCCGGCCTTGCCGACCGCCATGACGACGCGGCCCCAATTGGCGTCCTCGCCGGCGAGCGCGGTCTTCACGAGCGGGGAATCGGCGATCGCGCGGGCGATCCGCTTGGCGGACTGGTCCGAGACGGCGCCGCGCACCCGCACCTCCACGAACTTCGTGGCACCCTCGCCGTCCTTGACGACCATGTGCGCGAGCTCGCGGCAGAGCGAGGCGAGCGCGCCGCGGAACGCCTCGAGCGCCTCCGCCCCGGCCTCCTCCAGAGCGGGCGCGCCGCGCGCCGCCGCCGTGCCGGTCGCGAAGAGCAGCACCGTGTCGGAGGTCGAGGTGTCGCTGTCGATCGTGATCGCGTTGAAGCTCTCCGCCACGGCGTCGGCGAGCGCGGCCTGCAGCGTCGCCTGCGAGGCGGCCGCGTCGGTGAAGAGGAAAGACAGCATCGTCGCCATGTCGGGCGCGATCATGCCGGCCCCCTTCGCGATGCCGTTGAGCGTCACGGTGGCGCCGGCGATCTCGACCGAGCGCGTCACCGCCTTCGGATAGGTGTCGGTCGTCATGATCGCGCGCGCGGCGTCGAGAATGCCGTCGGGCGCGGCCTCGCGGGCGAGCCGGTCGAGATGGCGCTCGAAGGGAACCGGGTCGAGCGGCTCGCCGATGACGCCGGTCGAGGCGAGGAAGATCTCGTCCGGGCCGCAGCCCACGGCCCGCGCCGCCGCCTCCGCCGTGAGCCGGGTCGCCTCCCTGCCCTTCCTGCCCGTGAAGGCGTTGGCGTTGCCCGAGTTCACGACGAGCGCCCGCGCCCGGCCGCCGGCAAGCCGGTCGCGGTCCCACTCGACCGGCGCCGAGGGGCATTTCGAGCGCGTGAACACCCCGGCGACCACCGTCCCCGGCACGAAGGTGGCGAGCAGCAGGTCGCGGCGGTTGCTGTAGCGGATGCCCGCCTCGGTGCTGGCGAAGCGGACCCCGTCGACGGCCGGCAGGGCCGGATAGGCCGACGGGGCGAAGGGCGAGACCTTGGCGGACATCCGCGTCAGTTCTGCTTGGCCGGGGCCGGCGCGGCGGCTCCGTCCGGCGCCCCCGTCTCGCCCTCGGGCGCATCCTTCGCGCCCGTGATCTCCACCGGGATGCGGGCCTTCAGATCGCTCATCGTCTGCTCGAACTTCTGCCGCACGAGAGCGGTCTTCACCTGGTCGGAGACCTGCTCGAGCGGGGGCGGCGCGGTCTTGCGCTTCTCCTCGACCTCGATCACGTGCCAGCCGAACTGCGATTTCACGGGCGCCTTGCTGTAGCTGCCCGGCTCGAGCGCGAAGGCCGCCTCCTCGAAGGCCGGCACCATCTGGCCCTTGCGGAAGAAGCCGAGGTCGCCGCCGTTCTCGGCGCTGCCCGGATCCTTCGACTTCTCCTTCGCGATCGCCGCGAAGTCGCCGCCCTTGTCGAGCTCGGCGATGATCGCCTTCGCCTCGTCCTCGGTCTCCACCAGGATGTGGCGGGCATGGACCTCGTCCTGCGGCTCGTAGCTCGCGACCTGCTTGTCGTACTCCGCCTTCACATCCGCGTCGGTGATCGAATCGACGATCTCCTTCCGGACGTACTCGTTGCGGAGCGCCCGGGTGCGCAGCAGGCCCATCTGGCGCTCGAATTCGGGCGTCTTGTCGAGCCCCTTCTCGCGCGCGGCGCTCGCGAGGAGCTCCATGTCGACCAGCACGTTGACCAGCACCTCGTGCCGGCGCTCCTCCGGGATCTGCTGCAGTTCGTCGCCGAAATCCTCGGCCGCCTGCGCGACGTCGCCTTCGGTGATCGCGACGTCGCCGACCTTCGCCGCGACGGCGTCCGGATCGGCGGCGGGCGCGGGGTCGGCCGCCTTCGCGGCGGCGGGCGGCTGGACCGCCTCCTGCGCACCGCCGGCGACCGGCAGGAGGACGAGCGCCAGCGCGAGCGCGAGCGTCTTCCTTGAGACTGTATCGAAGACTGTCATCGGAACTCCTGAGGGGATGGGTCGCGGCGAGCGGAAGCACGTCAGATTGACAGAAATCGGGCGCGTTCTTATCTGTCCGTCGGCTCGCCGTCCAGAAGGCGGGCCGTCCGGGAGGGCCCGCCGCGCGCTCCCCGCAATGGTTGAACCCCGCGTCGATCGAACGGCGCCAGAGCGTCCCGTGTAAGGACCGACCTCGATTTCCGTTCGCCGCAGGAAGGATCGCGAATGCTTGGCTTGGGCAATTTGGGCCGGAAGGTTTTCGGAACCTCCAGCGACCGGCGCGTCAAGCGCTATCGCCCCGTCGTCGAGGCGATCAACGCGCTCGAAGGCGAGGTCTCCGGTCTGAGCGACGAGGCGCTCCGCGCGCGCACGGCGGACTTCAAGGCCCGGATCGCGGCCGGCGCCGCTATCGACGATCTGCTCGTTCCCGCCTTCGCGACGGTGCGCGAGGCCGCCAAGCGGACCCTCGGACAGCGTCATTTCGACGTCCAGCTCGTCGGCGGCATGGTGCTCAACGAGGGCGCGATCGCCGAGATGAAGACCGGCGAGGGCAAGACGCTCGTCGCCACCCTGCCCGTCTATCTGAACGCGCTCGCCGGCAAGGGCGTCCACGTCGTCACCGTGAACGACTATCTCGCCCGCCGCGACGCGGAATGGATGGGCCAGATCTATCGCTTCCTCGGCCTCAGCGTCGGCGTCATCGTGCACGGCCTTACCCCGGACGAGCGCCGGCAGGCCTACCAGGCCGACGTGACCTACGGCACCAACAACGAATTCGGCTTCGACTACCTGCGCGACAACATGGAGTACAATCTGACCTCCATGGTCCAGCGCGGACACAATTTCGCGATCGTCGACGAGGTCGATTCGATCCTGGTCGACGAGGCGCGCACGCCGCTCATCATCTCCGGTCCGACCGAGGACCGCTCCGAGCTCTACGTGGCGATCGACGCCGTCATCCCGAAGCTCGCGCCCGAGGACTACGAGATCGACGAGAAGGTGAAGTCGGCGACCTTCACCGAGGACGGCACGGAGAAGGTCGAGGGGCTCCTGACGGAGATGGGGCTGCTGCGCGGCGAGTCGCTCTACGATGTCGAGAACGTGGCGATCGTCCACCACCTCAACAACGCGCTCCGGGCCCACAAGCTCTTCCTGCGCGACCGCGACTACATCGTGAAGAACGGCCAGGTCGTCATCATCGACGAGTTCACCGGCCGCATGATGGAGGGGCGCCGCTACTCGGAGGGCCTCCACCAGGCGCTCGAGGCCAAGGAGAAGGTCAAGATCCAGCCCGAGAACCAGACGCTCGCCTCGATCACCTTCCAGAACTACTTCCGCCTCTACGGCAAGCTCGCCGGGATGACCGGCACGGCCGCGACCGAGGCCGACGAGTTCATGGACATTTACGGCCTCGACGTGGTCGAGATCCCGACCAACGTCCCGGTCGCCCGCGTCGACGAGGACGACGCGGTCTACCGCACGGCCGAAGAGAAATATGCCGCCATCGTGGACCTCATCAGGGAAGCCCGCCTCCGCGGCCAGCCGGTGCTCGTCGGCACGACCTCGATCGAGAAGTCCGAGCTCCTCGCCGACCGGCTGCGCAAGTCGGGCGTGAAGGAGTTCGAGGTGCTGAACGCCCGCCATCACGAGCGCGAGGCCTTCATCGTCTCGCAGGCCGGCAAGCCGGGCGCGATCACCATCGCGACCAACATGGCCGGCCGCGGCACCGACATCCAGCTCGGCGGCAATATCGACATGCGGCTGCGCGAGGAGCTCGCCGAGATGGCGGAGGGGCCGGAGCGCAAGGCGCGCGAGGAGGCGATCCGCGCCGAGGTCCAGGAGCTGAAGGCGAAGGCGCTCGCCGCCGGCGGCCTGATGGTGATCGGCACGGAGCGGCACGAGAGCCGGCGCATCGACAACCAGCTCCGCGGCCGCTCGGGCCGCCAGGGCGATCCCGGCCGCTCGCAGTTCTTCCTGTCGCTGCAGGACGACCTGATGCGGATCTTCGGCTCCGACCGCATGGACGGCATGCTGCAGAAGCTCGGGCTGAAGGACGGCGAGGCGATCGTCCATCCCTGGATCAACAAGGCGCTCGAGCGCGCCCAGGGCAAGGTCGAGGCGCACAATTTCGACATCCGCAAGAACCTGCTCAAGTACGACAACGTGATGAACGACCAGCGCAAGGTCGTCTTCGAGCAGCGCATCGAACTGATGAGCGGCGAGAACATCGCCGACACGATCCGCGACATGCGCCACGAGGTGATCGAGGAGATCGTCGCCCGGCACATCCCCGAGCGCGCCTATGCCGAGCAATGGGACATTGCCGGCCTGCGCGAGGCGCTTCGCGGCCAGCTCAACCTCGACCTGCCGGTCGAGGACTGGGCCAAGGAGGAAGGCATCGCCGACGAGGAGATCCGGGAGCGGATCACCAAGGAGGCGGACGACATGATGGCGCAGAAGGCGGCGCGCTTCGGGCCCGATCTGATGCGGCTCGTCGAGAAGCAGATGATCCTGCAGACGCTCGACCATCTCTGGCGCGAACATCTCGGCATGCTCGACCACCTCCGCTCGGTGATCGGCTTCCGCGGCTACGCCCAGCGCGATCCGCTCAACGAGTACAAGACCGAGGCCTTCGAGCTCTTCCAGGCCATGCTCGCCTCGCTCCGCCGCGCCGTGACCGGGCAGATGGCCCATGTCGAGCTCGCGCAGCGGCCGCCGGAGGAGATGCAGCCGCCGGCGATGCAGGCCCATCACGCCGATCCGCTGACCGGCGAGGGCGAATTCGCCGAGGCCGGCCGGGAGACGCCCGCGCGCGCCGCCGCGGCCACGGACCGCAACCCGAAGGACCCCTCGACCTGGGGCCGCATCGGCCGCAACGAGCCCTGCCCCTGCGGCTCCGGCAAGAAGTTCAAGCAGTGCCACGGCCAGGTCGTCTCGGCCTGACGGGGGCAAGCGGTCTCGCGGCCGTTGGCAGGCCCGGCGTCGCCGCGATACATGCCGCCGATCCGCGCTTTTCGCGGGCCGTCGCAGCGGGGCCGCCGGGACTTTACCCGGCGCGCGGCAGGGTTATTGTGACGCGCCCAGAACCAGAGGCCGCTCAATGGCTCCCGATCCGAACGCGCGGCGGACGATCGCCTTCGTCAATCTCGGCCACGCGCTCGATCACTTCCTGCTGCTGATCTATCCGACCGCGGTGATCGCCATCGCCGCGGAATCGGGGCTCGCCTATGGCGAGCTCATCGGGCTCTCGACCGGCGCCTTCGTCGCCTTCGGCGTGCTCTCGCTGCCGATGGGCTGGCTCGCGGCCCGGTTCGGCCGCCGCAGCCTGTTCGCGGCCTTTCTCCTCGGCGGCGGGGCGGCCTGCCTCGGCATGGCGTTCTCCGGCTCGCCGCTCGCCTTCGCGTTCTGGCTCACCGTTCTCGGCGCCTTCGCCGCGATCTACCACCCGATCGGGTCGACCATGCTGGTCGCGAATGCCGAGCGGCTCGGCCGCGCGCTCGGCGTCAACGGCGTCTGGGGCAATCTCGGCGCAGCACTCGCCTCCGGCATCACCGGCCTCATCGCCGCCCTGCTCGGATGGCGCGCCGCCTTCGCCGTGCCGGGCCTCGTCTGCCTCGCCGCCGGCGTCGCCTTCCTCGCGCTCGTTCCCGACGAGCGCGCCAGGCCGCCCGCCGCGGCGGAAAGCTCGGCCGGCGTCCGCTTCGCGCATCCGCTCCTGCTCTTCATGCTCTTCGCCGTCGCGGTCGTGGCCGGCGGGCTCACCTTCAACTTCACGACGATCGCGCTGCCGAAGGTGATCGATGAGCGGCTCGGCACGCCGCTCCCGCTCTGGCTGACCGGCTCGCTCGCCACCACCGTCTTCGTGCTCGGCGCGCTGATGCAGCTCGCCGCCGGCCGGCTCGTCGACCGGCTGCCGCTGCCGACCCTCTTCCTCGCCCTCTCCACGCTGCAGCCGCTCGGCCTCGGCCTCGCCGCGCTCACCACCGGGCTGCCCATGCTCGTCGGGCTCGCCCTCGCAATGTCGGCGATCTACGGCCAGGTCGTCGTCAACGACGCCATGATCGCCCGCTTCGTGCCGGGGGAATGGCGCGCCCGCGCCTTCAGCATCCGCTATTTCCTCGGCTTCACGACGAGCGGATTCGCGGTGCCGATGATCGCGATCCTGCACGGCACCGGCGGCTTCGTGGCGGTGCTCGCCGTGGCGGCCGCGGCCGGGCTCGCGATCTTCGGGGCGGCGCTCGCCCTGGCGCTTCTCGCGCGCCCCGCCGCGCCGGAGCTCGCCGCCGCGGAATAGCGGAAACGGAAAGGGCCGCCCGCAGGCGGCCCCGGATGACCGGTCGCGGCCCTCGCCGCCCCGCTCAGAACGGATTGACCTTCTTCAGGACCTTGCTGAAGAAGCCGCCGATGCCGGAGCCGCCCGCCGTGTCGGCCGGGGCATAGGCCGACGCCATCGCCGTGCTCGCCGGCGGCGCATCCGCGGAACCCGCCTTCGGGCCTGCGGCGGCGACAGCGACCGGCGCGAGCGCGCCCGTCGTCGCGGGCTCGGCCG
>NZ_SPKJ01000008.1 GCF_009866965.1 Propylenella binzhouense
GATACCGGCACGCCCTCCGCCGGCACCAGCACTGCGGACACGCCGACGCCCCCCGCCGGCGGCGTGGACACCGGAACCGCCCAAACGACGCCGCCCGCCGGCGGCGCGGACACCGGAACCGCCCAAACGACGCCGCCCGCCGGCGGCGCGGACACCGGGACCGCCCAGACCACGCCGCCCGCCGGCGGCGACACCGCCACCCAGTCCGCCGACGCGGGCGCCAAGCCGATGGATTCCAACGCCTTCGTCACGGAGCAGAAGGACGAGCAGTGGCTCGCGACCGATTATGTGGGCCAGGCCGTCTATAACGAGCAGGACGAGAAGATCGGCAGCATCAACGATCTCGTCCTCGACGAGGGCGGCGGCATTGCCGCGGTCGTCATCGGCGTCGGCGGCTTCCTCGGCATCGGCGAGAAGGACGTCGCGATCACATACGACGCCGTCAACGTCCAGAAGGACGAGAACAACGACATCAAGCTGGTGGTCGCAGGCTCCAAGGAGGCGCTGCAGGATGCGCCCGAGTTCAAGGACAAGGACGACATGGAGGCCGAGCAGAACGCCAATTCGCCGGCAGCGATGTCGGGCGGCGGCATGGGCGGCGCCAGTCCGAATCCGGCGGCGCCTGCCTCCAGCGGCTCGCCCCAATAAGAGCGACGAATCCTCCCTTCGACGACTGGGCCCGCTTCGGCGGGCCCTTTCTCGTTCCGGCCCTGCCGCGGCGCCGGACCGCGTTGCACCGCCACGGCGGAGCCGCCATATCCGGGGAGCCGCCATATCCCGGGACCGCCTCCGGGCGGCCGCATGCTCGCAATCGGCGCGGCGTTGCCCTATTGTTCCGAAAAGGCGATTCGAAGCTTCATGTCCGAACCGGCCCGCCGTTCCGCCATACAGTCCGACGAGCTCGTGCCGAAGCCCGGTGGCATCGCGGCCCGGGCGCTCGCCGCGCGCGCCGCGCCCTATTTGGCCGGCCTCAATCCCGAACAGCAGGAGGCGGTGGAGGCGACCGAGGGACCCCTTCTCGTCCTCGCCGGCGCGGGCACGGGCAAGACGCGGGTCCTGACCACCCGGATCGCCCACATCCTCGCCTCCGGGCGCGCCTATCCCTCGCAGATCCTCGCCGTCACCTTCACCAACAAGGCCGCCCGCGAGATGAAGGAACGGATCGCGCGCCTCATCGGCGAAGGCATGGCCGAGGGCATGCCCTGGCTCGGCACGTTCCACGCGATCGGCGTCAGGATCCTCCGCCGGCACGCCGAACTCGTCGACCTCAGGTCGGACTTCACGATCCTCGACACCGACGACCAGATCCGGCTCCTGAAGCAGATCATCCAGGCCGCCAATATCGACGAGAAGCGCTGGCCGGCCCGCCAGCTCGCTGCCGCCATCGACGGCTGGAAGAACCGCGGGCTCGCGCCGGACAAGGTGCCCGACGGCGAGGCCTATGCCGCGGCGAACGGCAAGGGCCGCGAGCTCTATGCCGAATACCAGGCACGGCTGAAGACGCTCAACGCCGCCGATTTCGGCGATCTCCTGACCGAATGCCTGCGGCTCTTCCGCGAGCGGCCGGACGTCCTTGCCGAGTACCAGAAGCGCTTCCGGTACATGCTGGTGGACGAGTACCAGGACACCAATGTCGCGCAATATCTGTGGCTCAGGCTGCTCGCCCAGGGCAAGGAGAGCCGCAACATCTGCTGCGTCGGCGACGACGACCAGTCGATCTACGGCTGGCGCGGCGCGGAGGTCGACAACATCCTCCGCTTCGAGCGCGACTTTCCGGGCGCCAAGGTGATCCGGCTGGAGCGGAACTACCGCTCGACGGGCCACATCCTCGCCGCCGCCTCGGGCCTCATCGCGCACAACGAGGGGCGGCTCGGCAAGACGCTCTTCACCGAGACCGCCGAGCTCGGCGAGAAGGTGGCCGTCAATTCCGCCTGGGATTCCTCGGAGGAGGCGCGTGCGATCGGCGACGACATCGAGCGGCTGCAGCGGCAGGGCCACGCGCTGAACGACATGGCGATCCTGGTCCGCGCCTCGTTCCAGATGCGCGAGTTCGAGGACCGCTTCGTCACGCTCGGGCTCAACTACCGCGTGATCGGCGGCCCGCGCTTCTTCGAGCGGCTCGAGATCCGCGACGCGCTCGCCTATCTCCGCGCCACCGTGAACCCGGCGGACGACCTCGCCTTCGAGCGGATCGTCAACACGCCGAAGCGCGGCCTCGGTCCCGCGACGCTGCAGCTCCTTCACGGACATGCCCGCCGGCGGAACATGCCGCTGATGGCGGCGGCCGCGGAACTCGTCGGGACCGAGGAGCTGAAGCCGAAGCTGCGCCAGGCGCTCTCCGCCCTGCTGCGGAGCTTCGAGCGCTGGTCCGCCCTCATCCCCCACACGCCGCACACCGACCTTGCGGAGATGGTGCTGGAGGAGTCCGGCTACACGGAGATGTGGCAGCTCGACCGCTCGGCCGAGGCGCCGGGGCGGCTCGAGAACCTCAAGGAGCTGGTCAACACGATGGGCGAGTACGAATCGCTCCCCGGCTTCCTGGAGCACGTCTCGCTCGTCATGGATTCCGAGGGCGGCGAGGCGAGCGACGCCGTCTCCATCATGACGCTCCACTCCGCCAAGGGCCTGGAGTTCGACACGGTCTATCTCCCCGGCTGGGAGGAAGGGCTGTTCCCGCACCAGCGCGCGCTCGACGAGAACGGCCGCGCCGGCCTCGAGGAGGAACGCCGCCTCGCCTATGTCGGGCTCACCCGCGCGCGCCGCCGTGCCGCCATCTGGTTCGTCTCGAACCGCCGCGTCCACGGGCTCTGGCAGTCGACCGTTCCCTCGCGCTTCCTCGACGACCTGCCGGAGGCCGATGTCGAGATCTCCGAGCCGGCGAGCTATGGCGGCTACGGCACGGCCATGCCCTACGGCATGTCGCGCTTCGACACGATGGCGCCGTTCGGCTCGACCTACGCGACGCCCGGCTGGCAGCGGGCGCAGGCGAACCGCGACACCGCCGATCCCAGGAAGCGGACGGGGCGGCAGGCGCTGACGATCGAGGGCGAGCTCGTCGCCAAGAGCGTGATCGGCGGCGAGGCCCGCTTCGCGGCGGGCGAGCGCGTCTTCCACCAGAAGTTCGGTCCGGGCACGGTCGCCGCGGTCGACGGCAACAAGCTCACGGTCGATTTTGACAAGGCCGGCCGCAAGCGCGTCGTCGACAGCTTCGTGGAGGCCGCCTGAGCGGTCAGAGCGCCTTCGAGCCGAGCTCTTCCATCTTTGCAAGCCAGCCCGTCCGGCCGCCGCCCTCCTTCGCCGCGACCATGCCGACCAGGCTCTCGCGGACCGGCCGGATGCCGCAGAACTTCAGGATGTTGCGCTCGAAGCTCTTCAGGCTGTGGGCGCCGAAATACCAGCGATAGACGAGCGCGGGCATGCCCATCGTGACGACGATCCGGGCCGAGCGGCCCTTCAGGCGCTGCGTCCAGGCCGTGCCGGCAGCCTCGCCTGAGACCGCGAAGCCCGGGCGGAGCGCCTGCTCGAGGAAGCCCTTCAGGAGTGCCGGCATCGCGCCCAGCCAGAGCGGATAGACGAAGACGAGATGCTCGGCCCAGCCGATATTGTCCTGCGCCTGGACGATGTCATCCGGCGGCGCGGCGTGCTCCCAGTCGGCCTGCGTCCTGAGGAGCGGAAACGCGAGCGATGCGACGTCGATCTGCCGGACCTCGTGGCCGGCCGCCTCCGCGCCCTTCCGATAGGCCTCCCCGAGCGCGCGGCAGAAGCGCTCCGGCCTGGGATCCGGATGCCCCTGGATGATGCAGATCCGCTTCGCCATGGAGATCCCCGCGGTTCAACCTGCCTCCTCCGATATAGTCCTGTCGAAGACGGGGCTGCCGATCCTTGCGGAATCGCAAGATGAGCGGGGATTCGTCTTGCAGGCCGGGCGCGATCGGGAGCGGCCGGGTGCCCTGCCGATCTCCCTGCCTTGATGGGCCGGGGTCCCTCCGGGGCCGCGGCGCCCGACCGGCCGGTCGGCGCATGCCGCGCACCGCGGGGCCCTGCGGCCGGCTCCGCGGCGCGCCCAACGAAGTCGGGAAATCTCCCCGCATTGGTGCTAAGGGCGGGCGATGATCCTCAAAGCGACCTTCACCGCTCCCGAGCCCGAGGCCCGCCGCATCGCCGCTTGCCTGGAACGCGAATTCGAAGACGGCGCCGTGCCGGTGGCGCTCTTCGAGGAGCCGGAAAGGCGGTTCACGGTCGATCTCTATTTCGAGGCGGGCGAGCCCGACGCGGTCGCGGCCATGGTCGGCGACAGGCTGGCGGCCAACGGGATCGCGGCGCGGCCCGAGGTCGAGGTGCTTCCGGAGGCGGACTGGATCGCCGAAGGGCTGAAGGCGCTGCAGCCGGTCGAGGCCGGCCGCTTCGTGATCCATGGCAGCCACGACCGGGCGACCGTCCGACCGGGCCGGGTCGCGATCGAGATCGAGGCCGGCCAGGCCTTCGGAACCGGCCACCATGGCACCACCGCCGGCTGCCTGGCGGTCCTCGACCGCCTCACGCGCGCGCGCCGGTTCGAAAACCCGCTGGATCTCGGCACGGGATCCGGTGTTCTCGCCATCGCGCTCGCGAAGGTGCTCCGCGTCCCGGTGCTCGCCACCGACATCGATCCGGTTGCGATCCGGGTCGCGCGCGAGAACGCGGCGCTCAACCGCGTCGCGCCGCTCGCGAATTTCGTCGCGGCGGGAGGAATGCAGCACGGCGCAATCCGCAGGCGGGCTCCCTTCGATCTCATCGTCGCGAACATCCTGGCGGAGCCGCTGATGCGGCTGGCGCCTGCCATTGCCGGCGCCCTCGCCCCGAACGGCGTGCTGGTGCTCTCCGGCCTTCTCAGGCACCAGCGCGAGCGCGTCGTCGCCGCCTATGCGCTGCAGGGGCTGCGCCTGGACTCGGCGCGGATATTCGAGGGCTGGGCCGTACTGGTGCTGGCGCGCCGACACGCGCGACAAGAATAAGGCCGGGGCCCGAGGGCCCCGGCCTCCAAGAGACGTCCGTCCGGCCTTAGGCCGACGCCCGGCCGATCGCCCGCGCGACCTCGGCACGCGTATAGCCGAGATCGGCAAGCGTCCGGTCGTCCATGAGCGCGATCTGCTGTGCGATCAGGCGCTCGGCCTGGCGGGTCCGCGCCGCAACGACCGCATCCACCGCGCGGGCGAAAAAGCTCTTGCCCTGGCGCGCTTCGCGGGTAATGGCACCGGCATAGGTGCTCGCAGCCATGATGGCCTCCTCCAAGAAGAAATGTCCTGTGTTCCGGGTAGTTAGATAGCCGTTCCTGAGAGTCCGCGTCAGGGCCTGCGCCGCATGGCTGCCTTGTTTCTTTTGCATGTGCGAAGAGCGCGGGAGCACCGCAGCGACCGCGCCCTGTGCGCTGCCGGGCACCCATGCTAAGAGCAGGCGATGTTCCAGAGCTTCGAAGACAGAGCCGACGGCAGCCGCGGCGCGGAGCGCGCGGAGGCACTCCGCGCAATGCTCGCCCCGCTCGGGATCGACGGCTTCATCGTGCCGCGCGCAGACGAGCACCAGGGCGAGTACGTGCCCCCCTCCGCCGAAAGGCTCGCCTGGCTGACCGGCTTCACGGGCTCCGCGGGCACGGCGGTGGTGCTGCGCGACAGGGCCGCCATCTTCATCGACGGCCGCTACACCCTCCAGGTCCGCGACCAGGTCGACACGGCCGTGTTCGAGCCCGTCTCCGTCATCGAGACCCCGGTCTCCGCCTGGCTCAGGGCCAATGCCGGCCACGGCGCGCGGATCGGCTACGATCCCTGGCTGATGACGCGGGCGCAGGTGCGCCAGATCGCCGAGGCGATCGAGGGCGCAGGCGGCACGCTGGTGCCGGTCGAGGCCAACCCTGTCGACGCGATCTGGCAGGACCGGCCCGCCCCGCCGCTCGCTCCGGTCGGCGAACATCCCGAAGAACTCGCCGGCCGGCCGGTCTCCTCGAAGCTCGAGGAGCTCGGGCGCGCGCTCCGCGAGAAGCGGGTCGACGCCGCGATCGTCACCGATCCGGCCTCGATCGCCTGGGCCTTCAACATCCGGGGCGACGACGTCCCGCACACGCCGCTCCCCCTCTCCTTCGCAATCCTCGCGGCCGAGGGACGGCCGACGCTCTTCATCGACGGCCGCAAGCTCTCCAACGCCGTCAGGGATCGCCTGGAAGGCTTTGCCGACATCCTGGAGCCGAGCGCCTTCCGCGACGCGCTCGAGGCGCTCGGGCGCGGCGGCCGTCGCGTGCTCTACGATCCGAACGGATCGGGCGAGGCCGTGGCGCGTCTCGTCGAGGGGCATGGCGGCACGATCGTCGAGGGCGCCGACCCCGTCGCGCTGCCCAAGGCCCGCAAGACGCCGGCGGAAATCGCCGCCACCCGGCGCGCGCATGTGCGTGACGGCGCCGCGATGGTGCGCTTCCTGTGCTGGCTGGACCGGCATGGTTCGGACGGATCCCAGACCGAGATAAGCCTGGCCCGCAGACTGGAGGACGCCCGCCGGACGACCGCCGAGGCCGACGGACAGGCGCTCGCCGGCATCTCCTTCGACACGATCTCCTCGACCGGCCCGAATGCGGCGATCAATCATTACCGCGTGACCCGGCGGACCGACCGGACGGTCGCGCCGGGCGACCTCTATCTCGTCGATTCCGGCGGGCAATATCGCGACGGCACCACCGACGTCACCCGCACGGTGCTGATCGGCACGGCCGCCCCCGAGCGGCTCGACCTCTATCGCGACCGCTTCACCCGGGTGCTGAAGGGCATGATCGCCATCGCCTCGGCCCGCTTCCCGAAAGCGACCACCGGGGCCCAGATCGACGCCCTCGCCCGCGCTGCGCTCTGGCGCGCAGGGCTCGATTTCGACCACGGCACCGGCCACGGCGTCGGAGCCTATCTCTCCGTGCACGAGGGCCCGCAGCGGATCGCCAAGACCGGCCACACGCCGCTCGAGCCCGGCATGATCCTCTCCGACGAGCCGGGCTACTACCGGGCCGGCGATTTCGGAATCCGGATCGAGAACCTCGTCGTCGTGCGGGAAGCGGAGCCGATTCCCGGCGGCGACCGGCCCATGCTCGGCTTCGACACGATCACGCTCGCGCCGATCGACAGGCGCCTCGTCGCCCCTCGCCTGATGGACGCGGCCGAGATCGCATGGCTCGACGCCTATCACATGCGCGTCTGGGGCACCCTTTCCGGCTGGGACACGCTCGACGCGGCGGAGCGCGACTGGCTGGCCGAAGCCTGCCGCCCGCTCGTCGGCTGATCCGCCCCAAGCAGCACCGAAGCCGCTCCGCCGATTCCGCACGCGGGTAGCTCGCCCACCCCTTCGATCACGCTGTCGTGATCAGGGGCAGGCGCGATTTCGTCGATTGTCGACCTTCTTCAACTTTCTCTGTCATGTTAATATTGGCTGCCGGAATTCTGGGAGCAATTCTTCCGGCGTGCTCCGGAACTCCTAAGTTTTCCAGCACTCCAACTATTTCAGAGGGCCGGCCCCAGAATCCGGCCCCGGGAGAGGGCTCATGGCGCTGGTCAAGGGCAGCAGCGGAAGCGATTTCATCCACCGGGCCGGGGACGGCCGGGCACCCCCGCTCGGCACGAACGAGGTCACCGGTGTCACGACGGCCGCGGACACGGTCTATGCGGGCGCCGGCGACGACATTCTCTATGGCGACGACGGCGACGACACGCTCTTCGGGGGCGACGACAACGACAGTCTCCACGGCGGCGCAGGCAACGACACGCTGAACGGCGGCAACGGGACCGACACCGCCGACTACAGCGAAGCGTCCGGTCCCGTCACCGTTAATCTCACCGCCAAGGTCGCGTTCGGCGACGGCAACGATATTCTCGTCGCCATCGAGAACGTCGTCGGGTCCGGCTTCAACGACACGCTGCTCGGCGACGGCGGCAACAACGCACTGAGCGGCGGCGGCGGCGACGACCACCTGCTCGGCCTCGGCGGCGACGACACGATGGATGGCGGCGACGGAACGGACCTCGTCAACTATTCCTATTCCGCAGCCGCGGTCACCGTCGATCTCGCGGCCGGCACGGCGACGGGCGAGGGGTCGGACACGATCATCGACGTCGAGAACGTCTACGGTTCCGCCTTCGGCGACAATCTCGCCGGCGACGGCGGCAACAACGTGATCTGGGGCGCGGACGGCGACGACGTGCTGACGGGCCGCGGCGGAAACGACACGCTGAACGGCGGCGGCGGCATCGACACGGTGAACTATGCCGAGGCGTCGGGCCCGGTCGTCGTGAACCTCACCGCAAGCGTCGCGACCGGGGACGGAAACGACACGGTGGTCGGCATCGAGAATGTCGTCGGGTCCGCATTCGCGGACAAGCTCCTCGGCAATGCCGTCGCCAACGAGCTCGACGGCGGAGCGGGCGACGACGTCCTCAAGGGCTTCGACGGCGCGGACACCCTGATCGGGGGCGAGGGAAGAGACCACCTGGTCGGCGGTGCGGACGGCGACGCTTTCGTTTTCGGCGACGGCGACACGGGTGCGACAACGGCGAGCGCCGACGTCATCGTCGACTGGGAGATCGCCGACTGGGTCGACATGTCGATCGCCGGCACGGCCGGGAACTACATCGAGAGCCTGCTGGTCGATTCCTGGTACGTCTATGGCTGGTGGACCGTCATCCCCGGCTGGTGGACGCCGGGCTGGTGGTCCTGGACCCCCGGCTGGCAGTACTGGCATCAGGGCTGGTGGACGCCGGGCTGGTGGTCGTGGACGCCGGGATGGCAGACCTGGAACCCGGGGTGGTGGCATCCGGGCTGGTGGTCCTGGACCCCGGGCTGGTGGACGCCCGGCTGGTGGTCCTGGACCCCGGGCTGGCAGACCTGGCACCCGGGCTGGCAGACCTGGAACCCTGGCTGGTGGCACTCCGGTTGGTGGACGCCCGGCTGGTGGACGCCGGGCTGGTGGTCCTGGACCCCGGGCTGGCAGACCTGGAACATGGGCTGGTGGCATCCGGGCTGGTGGAACGGCGGATGGTGGACGCCGGGCTGGTGGACCCCGGGCTGGTGGTCATGGACGCCGGGATGGCAGACCTGGAACCCTGGCTGGTGGCACTCCGGCTGGTGGACGCCCGGCTGGTGGACGCCCGGCTGGTGGTCCTGGAGCCCGGGCTGGTGGTCCTGGACCCCGGGCTGGCAGACCTGGAACCCGGGCTGGTGGCACCCCGGCTGGCAGACCTGGAATGCCGGCTGGTGGCATCCCGGCTTCTGGTCCTGGACGCCCGGCTGGCAGACCTGGAATCCCGGTTGGTGGCAGCCCGGCTGGTGGGCCTGGACTCCGGGCTCCTGGACCTGGACAATGGGCTGGTGGCACCCGGGCTGGTCCTACTGGAATTCCGGCTGGTGGGCCTACGAGTACTACTTCGCGTGGTCGATCGAGGACGCGGCGGCTTATGCGGAGGCGAACTACGTCGGCTACACGTTCTTCTTCACGTGGAATCCCTCGACCGACACAGGCTATCTGGTGGCGGATCTCGACGGGAACGGCTCCTTCGAGACGGGGATCGAGCTCGACGGCGCCGGCTACGGCTGGGAGTTCGACTACACCGACCTGATCTGAGCCGCGCCCGGGCCGACGGCCCGGCGCGAGAACCCGGGCCGCCGCCTCGCAGAGGCGGCGGCCTTCTTCTTCCTGGATCGGGCTGGCGGCAGCCCGGCCCCGCGAACACGCCGGCACCCGGGCCTGCGATCGGGTCTCACCCGCCGACGAGGTCGAACCAGGCGTCCTCGTCGATCACCTCGATCCCGAGCTCGGCCGCTTTCCTGAGCTTGGAGCCTGCGCCCGGCCCCGCCACGACGAGATCCGTCCTGGCGGAGACCGAGCCGGCGACCTTCGCGCCGAAGCGCTCGGCCATCGCCTTCGCCTCCTCGCGCGTCATCCGCACGAGCGAACCGGTGAAGACGACCGTCTTTCCGGCGACCGGGGAGCCGCCCGCCTGCGCCTCCATCGGCAGCGGCTCGACCGCCGCGAGCAGCCGGTCGAGCTCCGCCTGGTTGTGCGCCTCCCGGAAGAACTGCACGATCGCCTCGGCCACCACGGGACCGATCCCGTCGATCCCGTCAATCTCGCCGAGCGCCGCCTCGTCGCCGCGGCCGGCTGCCGTCGCGGCATCGCGGAAGCGCTCGAACGTCCCGAAATGGCGGGCGAGGAGCCGGGCGTTGGTCTCGCCGACATGCCGGATGCCGAGCGCCAGGATGAAGCGGTTGAGTTCGATCGCGCGGCGCGCCGCGATCGCGCTCATGAGGTTTCGGATGCTGGTCGGACCGTAGCCCTCCCTGCCCTTCAGCCGCTCCGGGTCGAGCCGGAAGATGTCGGACGGATGGGCGATCAGCCCGTCGCGGTAGAAGGCTTCGACCTGCTTCTCGCCGAGGCCCTCGATGTCGAAGGCGTCCCGTCCGACGAAGTGACGGAGCCGCTCGACGGCCTGCGCGGGGCAGATGAGCGCGCCGGTGCAGCGGCGGACCGAATCCTCGCGGCCCGACTTGGCATTGTGCTCGCGCACGGCGTCCGAGCCGCAGACCGGGCACCTGGTCGGGAAGACGAACGGCGCCGTGTCCGCCGGCCGCTCGGCGAGATTGACGTCCACGATCTGCGGGATGACGTCGCCGGCGCGCTGCACGACGACCGTGTCGCCGACCCGGATGTCCTTCCCGTCCCGGATCGGTTCCCCGTCATTGCCGATTCCCTTGATGTAGTCCTCGTTGTGGAGGCTCGCGTTCGAAACCACCACGCCGCCGACCGTGACGGGCGTCAGCTTCGCGACCGGGGTGAGCGCGCCGGTCCGCCCGACCTGGATCTCGATCGCTTCGAGCACCGTCGTCGCACGCTCCGGCGCGAACTTGTGGGCGAGCGCCCAGCGCGGCGCGCGCGAGACGAAGCCGAGCCGGCGCTGCAGCGCCAGGTCGTCGACCTTGTAGACGACGCCGTCGATATCGTAGCCGAGCCCGGCGCGGCGCGCCTCGATCTGATGGTAGTGCGCGAGCGCCGCCTCGACATTCTCGCAGCGGATCATCAGATCGTTGGTTGGAAAGCCCCATTCGCGAAAGAGAGCCACCATCCCGCTCTGCGTCGCGCAGGGGAGATCGCCGCTCCAGGCGCCCCAGGCATAGGCGAAGAACCGGAGCGGCCTCGACGCGGTTATCTTCGGATCGAGCTGGCGCAGCGAACCGGCGGCCGCATTGCGCGGATTGGCGAAGACCCGCCCGCCCCCGGCTGCCGCCATGCGCTGGTTGAGCGCCGCGAAATCGGCGTGCGTCATGTAGACCTCGCCGCGGATCTCGACGAGCTCCGGCGCGCCCGCCGGCAGGCGCTGCGGGATTTCGGAGATCGTGCGGATGTTCGCCGTCACGTCCTCGCCCTCGGTTCCGTCTCCCCTCGTCGCGCCGACGACGAGGCGACCATCCTCGTAGCGGAGCGAGGCAGAGAGGCCGTCGATCTTGGGCTCGGCGGTCAGCGCCACGGCGGCGTCCGGCGTCAGGCCGAGGAAGCGGCGGATCCGGGCCACGAAATCCCGCACCTCCTCGTCGGAGAACGCGTTGTCGAGCGAGAGCATCGGGACGGCATGGCGGACCTTGCCGAAGCCCGCGCTCGGCTCCGCACCGACCTTCCTGCTCGGCGAATCGGGCCGCGCGAGATCCGGGAAGCGCGCCTCGATCGCGGCATTGCGCTGCCTCAGCGCGTCGTATTCGGCATCCGAGATGACCGGGGCGTCCTGCTGATAATAGCGCCTGTCGTTCTCGGCGATCTCGCGCGCGAGCCGCTCGAGCTCGGCGGCCGCCGCGTCCCGATCGAGTTCGTCGGCCGGCACCTCCGGCGGTTGGCCCGGTGTCTTCACGCCGCACCCTCCATGAGGCGTGCCGCGGCGGCGCGTGCCTCGTCGGAAATGGTCGCCCCGGCGAGCATGCGCGCGATCTCCTCCCGCCGCTCGGCGCCGGCGAGCGGCGCGACGCCGGTCGCCACCCGTTCGCCGCCGCCGACGGGCGCCTTCGAAATGAGAAGATGGGAGCGCGCCCGCGCGGCCACCTGCGGCGCATGGGTGATGGAGAGCACCTGGACGCGTTCGGCGAGCCGCGCGAGCCGCCGCCCGATCGCCTCGGCCACCGCGCCGCCGACGCCCGTGTCGATCTCATCGAAGACGAGGGTCGGCGCGGAGCCGCGATCCGCCAGCGCCACCTTGAGGGCAAGCAGGAAGCGCGACAGCTCGCCGCCGGAGGCGACCTTCATGATCGGTCCCGCCGGCGTGCCGGGATTGGTCTGGACGAGGAAGGAGACCTCGTCGATTCCCGTCGGCCCCGCGGCGTCCTCGCGCGCGGAAACGGAGACGATGAAGCGGGCGCGCTCGAGCCTGAGGGCCGGCAGCTCGGCTCCGACCGCCGCCTCGAGTGCCTCGGCGGCCACGCGGCGCTCCTCCGACAGCCGCATCGCGGCGCCGCGATAGAGCTCCCTCGCCACCGCCACCTCCTTCTCGAGCGCGGCGATTCTCTCCTCGCCGCTCACGATGTCCTCCAGCCGCGCGGCGTATTCCGCAGCAAGCGCCGGGAGATCGTCGACCGGGACCTGGTGCTTGCGGGCGGCGGCGCGGAGCGCGAAGAGCCGCTCCTCGGTCCGCTCCAGCTCGCCCGGGTCGTGGTCGCAGGCGCGGATCGCCTGCTCCAGGCCGAGCCTCGCCTCCTCGAGATCGTCGAGCGCCCGGCCGATCGCCGCTATCACGGCTTCCAGGAGCCCGCCGGCTTCCGCGCTCTTGCGGTCGAGCCGCCGGACGAGGCTCACGAGCTCCGGGACCGGCGAACCGCCTCCCCCGATCACCTCATAGGCCTCGTTCAGGTCGCCCGCGATCTTCTCGCTGGCCATCAGGACCTGCCGGCGCTCCGCCAGCCGCTCCTCCTCGCCCGGCTCGGGCGCGAGCGTCTCGAGCTCTTCCACGGCAGCCCGGAGATAGTCCGCCTCCCGCTCCGCCTCCGCGACCGCGCTCCGCAGCCGTCCGAGATCGCCATCGAGGGTCCGGTAGGCGCGCCAGAGGTTCCGCACCTCCTCCACGTCCGGCTCGAGGCCGCCGAATGCATCCAGAAGGCGCCTGTGCTCCTCGATCGCGACGAGCGCGCGGTCGTCGTGCTGTCCGTGGATCTCCACCAGCATCCCGCCGAGCGCCCTCAGAAGCCCGACGCTCACCGGCTGGTCGTTCACGAAGGCCCGCGTCTTGCCGTCCGTCGACTGGATGCGGCGCAGGATGAGCTCGCCCTCGCCCGCAATCCCGTTCTCCTCGACGAGGCGGCGCGCCGGATGCCCGGCCGCAGGCTCGAAGCTCGCCGTCACGATGCCGCGCTCCGCCCCGGCACGTACCAGAGCGGCGTCTCCGCGCGAGCCGAGCGCGAGCGCGAGCGCGTCGAGGAGGATCGACTTTCCGGCACCCGTCTCGCCCGTGAGCACGGTGAGCCCGGCGCTGAAGTCGATCCCCAGCCGGTCGATGAGGACGATGTCCTGGATGCTCAGATTCGCCAGCATGGCCGGCGGAGCCTATCAGGCGCCGATGGCTCCGCGGAAGGCGCGCGAGATCCAGGAGCCCTGGTTCTCGTTCGGCTCCACACCGCCCTTCTGCAGGAGCTGGTAGCTGTACTTGTACCACTCGCTGTCCGGGAAGTTGTGGCCGAGCACGGCCGCCGCCGTCTGCGCCTCGGGCACGATGCCGAGCGCGAGATAGCATTCGGTGAGGCGGTGCAGCGCTTCCTCGACATGCCTTGTCGTCTGATAGGTCGTCACCACGATCTTGAAGCGGTTGACCGCGGCGAGATAGTCGCGCCGCTCCTCGTAGTAGCGGCCGATCTGCATTTCCTTGCCGGCCAGCTGGTCGACGGCGACCTGGACCTTCTGGCGGGCGTCCTCGGCATATTCCGAATCGGGGTACTTCTGCACCACCTCGTTCATCGCCTGGATCGCCCGCTCCGACAGTTCCTGGTCGCGGGTGATGTCGGGGATCTGCCGGAAATAGGATTCGCCGACGATGTACTGGGCGTAGGCGGCGTCCTTGCTCGCCGGAAAGAGCGTCACGTAGCGCTTGCCGTCATTGACCGCCTCCGGGTAGCGGCCCCGCTTGAAGTTCAGGTAGGCCGACATGATGAGCGCGCGACGCGCATAGTCCGAGTACGGGTGCTCCTTGTCGATCGCCTCGAACTTCTCGCGCGCTTCCGTCGTGTCGCCGGCATTCAGCAGCGCGAGCCCCTTGTTGTAGGTGATGTCGGCGCGTTCCGGCTCCACGAGATCCTTCGAGAAGTCCTCGGTGCTGGAGCAGGCCGAAACCACAAAGGCGGAAGCGGCGATGCCGAAGGCGGCGAAGATGCGGCGGAAGGGCTCGATCACGGTCTGTCCATCAGGTCTGCCCAGCGGGCGGTGCCGCGCCCCTGTTAGCCGAGCGGCGCTCAGGCTCCAAGCCGTTCCCACGCAATCGTGGCCCCGCTGTGACGAAACCGGGCGCGTCTTTCAGGAGACTTCCGGGGCAAAGGCCGCGACGAGCCCCTCGAGCGAGCGCGCCCGCGTCTCGACCGCGCTCTCGCGAACCTCGCCGCCCACGATGGTCCAGGCATCGCGCTCGGCGAGGAGCGCATTGAGCGCCAGGGCGTTGAGGCGGTGCCCGCCCCGGAACGAGCGGTAGAGGCCGAGAATCGGCAGGCCGGCGAGCGCGAGATCGCCGATCGCGTCGAGCATCTTGTGCCGGACGAACTCGTCCGGGAACCGGAGCCCGTCGGGATTGACGATGCCTTCCTCGCCGATCACGACGGAGTTCTCCAGCGAGGAGCCGAGCGCGAAGCCCGCCGCCCAGAGCCGCTCGACATCCTTCATGAAGCCGAAGGTCCGCGCCGGCGCGATCTCGCTCCGGAAGCTCGAGGCGGTCAGCGTCACGCCGAGCGATTGCCGGCCGACAAAGGCCGAATCGAATTCCACCGTCGTCTCGAAGCGCCGTCCGTCGAAGGGAAGGAACTCCGCCCGGGACGAGCCGACCTCGACCGAAACGCTGCGGAGCACCCGGATCGAGCGGCGGGCGACGCGCTGCACCTTCAGGCCAACCTGATCGATCGCCTCGACGAAGGCTCGCGCGCTGCCGTCCATCACCGGCACCTCGGGGCCGTCGATCTCGATCAGCACATTGTCGACCGCGAGCGCCGAGAGCGCCGCCATCAGATGCTCGACCGTCGCCACGTGGAGACCGCGCGGATCCCCGAGAACGGTCGACAGCTCGGTCGCGCCGACCGAAGAGCTCAGCGCCGGAATCTCCGCCTCGGACCCGTCGGCACCGCTGCGCAGGAACACCACGCCGGTATCCGGGCAGGCCGGGATAAGGGACATCCGGACCGTCTTCCCGCTGTGAACGCCAATCCCCGTGACGTCGACCCTCCCCTTCAGGGTCTTCTGCATCGAGGTGGTCGAGAACGCCATGTCCAGTCCCGGGTACGTGTCCGAGGGCGCCCGGCGGGAGCCGGAGCCCTGATTCGCTTGGCTTAGGTTGCCGGGAAACTACAGATCGCGGTGCACCCCCGCCAATCAACGTTTCTTACCGATTGTTACGATCTAAGTAATTGCAAAACCAATGATTTCCCGGCCCTGCATGCGGTCGCGCGCGAACCGGCCCGCACGGCGGCGGGCCGGTCCTGTCGCAGATCGGTGCGGATCAGCTCGACTGCCGGCGCAGGAAGGCCGGGATCTCGAGATGATCGTCCTCGCGGCGCGTTTCCGGCTGGACGACGCGACCGCGCGGATCGAGATTCCCCGCCACCGGCGCCGGCTCGCCCATCCTGCGGGGCTGCGCCTGCTTGGCGAACTCCGACTGGCTTTGACGTGGCGCCGGGGGAGCGGCGGCATGCGCCGCGCGCGGGTCGATCTCCATGCTCGGCCGCTGGGCGGGCTGCCGCGGATAGTCGACCTCCTCCTCCCGCTTGGCGAGACCATGCGTGATCCGGGCGAGCAGCCCGCGCGGCCGGCGCTCGTCCTCCACCGCATGGGCCACCTGCTGCGGCCGGGCGCCGCGCTGGGCGACGGCCGGGAAGTCCTCCACCCGCGGCATGCGGGGCTGGACGTCCTCCGGACGCTCCGCCGCCGGCGGGATGAAGGGCTGCGCCCCCGGATGGCTGGTCTCGGCCTCGACCGCCCCTTCGAAGTCCGCCTCCATGGCGCGCGGGGTTGCGAGCGATGGCTCGGGCCGGAACGGCCCGATCCGCACCGAGGGGTCGGCCTGGCGCTGCGACGCCGGAGCCCTGGCAGGCTGGATTGCTGCCGGCGCCGCGCGGAGGTTCGCCGAGGCGAGCTCCGCCTCGAGCGAATCGAGCGCCTGTGCATGGGCGATCTCGCGCTCGCGCGCCGGCTGGGCGGGCGTGGCGACGGAACGCAGGCGGCGCTGCAGCTCGGCGATCCCGGCTTCGCCGGCCGGCTGGGCCTGCTCCTGCATGCGCTGGGCATGGTCGATGCCCGTCGCCACGACGGACACCCGGATCATGCCTTCGAGGCTCTCGTCGAAGGTCGCGCCGAAGATGATGTTGGCGTCGCCGTCGACCTCCTCGCGGACCCGGCTCGCCGCCTCGTCCACCTCGAAGAGTGTCATGTCGCGGCCGCCGGTGATCGAGATCAGCAGGCCCTGCGCGCCCTTCATGCTGATGTCGTCGAGGAGCGGATTGGAGATCGCCTTCTCGGCCGCCTCGACCGCCCGCTTCTCGCCGGAGGCCTGCCCGGTCCCCATCATGGCGCGTCCCATTTCCCGCATCACGGAGCGGACGTCCGCGAAATCGAGATTGATGAGGCCTTCCTTCACCATCAGGTCGGTGATGCAGGCGACGCCGGAATAGAGCACCTCGTCCGCCATCGCGAAGGCATCCGCGAAAGTGGTCTTCTCATTGGCGATGCGGAAGAGGTTCTGGTTCGGGATGACGATCAGCGTGTCGACATGCTTCGTCAGTTCCTCGATCCCCGCTTCCGCGAGACGCATACGGCGGACGCCCTCGAACTGGAACGGCTTCGTGACGACGCCGACGGTCAGGATGCCCGCCTCGCGCGCGGCCCGCGCGACGACCGGCGCGGCGCCGGTGCCGGTGCCGCCACCCATCCCGGCGGTGATGAAGACCATGTGCGCGCCGGAGAGGTGGTCGTTGATCTCGTCGATCGTCTCCTCCGCGGCGGCGCGGCCGATCTCCGGCTGCGAACCGGCGCCGAGACCCTCGGTGACGGCGACACCCATCTGGATCAGCCGTTCGGCCTTCGCCATCGCGAGCGCCTGGGCGTCGGTGTTGGCGACGACGAAATCGACGCCTTCGAGCCCCGCCTCGATCATGTTGTTGACGGCGTTGCAGCCGGCGCCGCCGACGCCGAACACGGTGATGTGCGGCTTCAGCTCCTGAAGGTCTGGCATTCTCAAGTTGATCGTCATCGCTTCGTCCTCTTCCGCCTTTTCGCCGGCGGCTTGGCCGCCTCTCCGCGTCCGTTCGCTTCTAGAAACTGTCCCAAAGCCATCGCCCCATCCGGGCGAGGTATCCGTCCGTCCCCGTCATCGCGCCCCAGCCAGGCTGCCGCGCCTCGAACTGCTCGATCTTGGCGACCTGCGGGTAGATCACGAGGCCCACCGCCGCCGAGAAGGCCGGCCCCTTGGCGGAATCCGGCATGCCGGCGATCCCGAGGGGACGGCCGAGCCGCACGTTGCGGCCGAGGATCCGGCGGGCGGTTTCCGCGACGCCGGTGAGCTGGCTCGCGCCGCCCGTGAGCACGACCCGGCGGCCGACCTGCTCGGCGAAGCCCGACTGCAGCAGCATGTCGCGGGCCATCTCGAGCGTCTCCTCGACGCGCGGGCGCACGATCCGGGTGAGCGCCGAACGCGGGACGGTGTTCGGGTGGTCCCGCTCGTCCTCGCCCACCGGCGGGATGGTCAGAATGTCCTTGTCGTCGGAGGCGGACGGCAGGGCCGAGCCGAATTTGGCCTTGAGCCGCTCCGCATCCGCAAGACCCGTCGAGAGGCCCCGCGCGATGTCGAGCGTGATGTGGTTGCCGCCGATCGGCACCGCATCGGCATGGACGAACTGGCCGGAGCAGAAGACCGAAAGCGTCGTCGTGCCGCCGCCGAGATCGATGCACGCGACGCCGAGCTCGGCCTCGTCCTCGACGAGGGTCGAGAGGCCGGAGGCATAGGGCGTGGCGACCACCGTCTCGACCTCGAGATGGCAGCGGTTGATCGCGAGCTCGAGATTGCGAAGGGGGCTCTCGTCCGCGGTGACGACATGCATGTCGATGCCGAGCGCCTCGCCGACCATGCCGCACGGATCGGCGATCCCATGCTGGCCCTCCAGCGCGTAGCCGATCGGAACCGAGTGGACGACCATCCGCCCCTCGCGCACCGAATGCGCGCCGCCGGCCGCGAGCACGCGCTGCACGTCGCCATTCGTCACGGTCGGGCCGCGCACGGCAACGCCCGCCGAGAAGACCTCGCTCCGAAGGCGGCCGCAGGAGAGGTTCACGATCACGCTGCCGACCGTCATCTCGGCCATGCGCTCGGCCTGGTCGACGGCGAGGCGCATCGCGACCTCGGCCTCGTCGAGGTCGACCACGAAGCCCGACTTCACCCCACGCGACCGCGTGGTGCCGAAGCCGAGCACCTCGATCGCGTGGCTGCGGTGCCGGAGCGCCTCGCTCTCGCTCGGCCGCAGGCGCGCGATCAGGCAGGTGATCTTGGTCGAGCCGACATCGAGCACGCTGACGATCGCGGAGCGCCGGGCGCTCAGCGGCTTGATCCGGGAGACGCCCGCCACGGTCCGGTCCGGTGCGCCCCTCATATCCGTGCCGCGCCCTTGCGCGCCTTCTCCTTGCCCTCCCCGGGGAGGGGCTGCCCTTCCGCGAGCCGCGCGGTGATGTGGTCGGGGATGCGGAGGTCGAGCTGCGTCACGTCCCGTTCGAGGATCTGCTGATCCCGCTCGAGCTGGGCGAGCCGGGCGAGTGCCGCGGCCGGATCCTTCTCCGGCAGCTTCACGACGATGCCGTTCTCCAGGTGCAGGTCCCAGCGCCGGTTCGCCACCAGCACGGCCGCGCGGGTGCGCTCTGCGAGGAGGGGCTGGCTTGCGACGGCGGGCCAGAACGCCGCCACCTTGAGATTGGCGCCCGGACCCACGACGAAGGGAAGCCGCGCGTAGCGGCGATCGCGGAAGGGCATGATCGAATTGCCCTCGCGGTCCACGATCTTGATCGACCCGGACTGGTCCTGCCAGAGCGCGAATGGCGGCCGCTCGACGAGATCGACGGCGATCCCGTTCGGATAGAGCTTGCGCACCGTCACGTCCGCCACCCATGGCAGCCCGGAGAGCCGCTCGTGAGCCGCCTCGGCGCTGAACAGAGGCAGCGCCGTGCGATTGATGCGGAGCGCGCCGATGACGGCCTTCTCCGGCGTTTCCGACGCGCCGGAGACGCGGATCTCCTCGATCCCGAAGCCGGAAACGAGAAACGCCGCGTTGACGAGGGCGGGCACGTGACCGCCGCCGACCACGCCGTAGAAGACGGTCGCCGCGAGGAAGCCGACGGCCGCCTTCTGGCCGACCGGCCGGGTGCGCTGGCGCTCCACCTTCTCGATGATTCGGCGCAGCCTCCGGGGAACGAGCGCGGCGATCGGGGACCCCAGCCGGCCGAGCGCGGCATCGAGTCCGGCGACGGCATTCCGCGCCCCTCTCGTCACCCCACCTACCGTCGGCACGAAGCGTCCTCCACCATCCAGTCCACCAGTTCCAGAAAGCTCAGGCCGGCATGGGCCGCGAGTTCGGGAACGAGAGAGGTTCGCGTCATTCCCGGCTGGGTGTTGATCTCCAGCCAGATCACCTCGCCGCTTCCGTTCTCGTCGTATCGGAAGTCGGATCGGGTGACCCCGCGGCAGCCAAGGGCTTGATGCGCCTCAAGAGCCAGCCTGCGAAGATTTTGGTAAACAAAGGGTTTAAGAGGTGCCGGAACGACGTGCCGCGAGCCCCCGCTCGCATATTTCGCATCGTAGTCGTAGAAGCCGTGGCCGAGCGGAATGATCTCGGTCACGCCGAGCGCCTCGCCGCCCATGACGGCGCAGGTGAGTTCGCGCCCCGCCACGTACCGCTCCACCATCACGGTCTCGCCGTAGCCCCATTCCGCCGAGAGCACGGACTGGGGCGGGTGCGCCTGATCGGGCCCGACGATGATGACGCCGAAGGACGAGCCTTCCGCGACCGGCTTGATGACGTAGGGCGGCGGCAGCACGTGGCTGCGGGCCGCCTCCTCGCGGGGGACGAGCCGGTGCTCGGCGACCGGGATGCCGGCCGCCTGGGCGACCGACTTCGCCTTGTCCTTGTTCATCGCGAGGGCGGAGGCGAGCACGCCGGAATGCGTGTAGGGAATGCCGAGGATCTCCAGCAGGCCCTGGATCGTGCCGTCCTCGCCATAGGGGCCGTGGAGAGCATTGAAGACGACGTCCGGCCGGAGCTCGGACAGCACGCGCGCGACATCCCGGGTGACATCGATCCGGGTGACCCTGTGGCCCGCCTGCTCCAGCCCGTCGGCGCATTCCTTTCCGGAGGCAAGGCTGACCGGCCGCTCGGAGGACCAGCCTCCCATCAGCACCGCAACATGCTTCGGCTTGGACATGACGCACTCCCCGGTCGAGGGCGTGTCTTCTGCCAGCCGATTCGGTTAGAAACCGTTAACCAAGGCGTCCAGTCTGCCTCGCCGGAAGCTGCCGGGGGTTCGGGAATTCCGACCGGGGATGGAGAAATTGCAGCATTTGCAAGGCAATGCTGGCGTTGGCGGAACTCCTCCCCATATGGTAGCTTCCGCTTCAAACGCGTGTCCGGGCCGATGAGACTCACCAAGCAGACGAGCTACGCGCTCCGAATTCTCCTGCACTGCGCGCTCCATCCGGACCAGCAGGTCAAGGCGGCCGAGATCGCGCGCGCGTACCAGATCACCGAGTTCAACGTCCTCAAGATCATTCCGATTCTGGTCCATGGGGGCCTGGTGAAGACCACGCGCGGCCGCAAGGGCGGCCTGCGCCTCGGAAAGGCGCCGAGCGAGATCAGGATCAGCGATGTCGTGCGCCTCACCGAGGACGCCGACATCCAGGCCGACTGCTTCGGCCAGGTGGCCGACAAGTGCCTGATCCGGCCGGCCGCACCGATCAACCGGATCTTCAACAGCGCCTTCAACGCCTTCCTCGACGTGCTCGAGCAGCACACGCTGGAAGATCTCGTGAAGGCCCGGCGGGCGCATCCCTGGCCCGGCGAGCCGGGGATGGAATCCGGCTTCGTTCCGGGCGGCGGCGCGAAGGACCCCGGCCCGCTCCTGGCCTATTTCGACTGAGCCGCTCCGCCCTCGTGCCTCCCATCCGACCTGGACGATCCTCGCGGTAAGGTTCGGGTAACCATGTCGCGCCATGCTGCCGGGAAACGAATTTCGCGGCAGCGGGACGGATGGCGCCCTTAAGCAGACCGGAAGCAGGATCGCAGCGGCGGAGAACCGAGCAGTGGACCCGTCCGCTGCCGACGCTCGCGGCGAGACCTCCCACGCCCTACCGGCCCCGCGCCGCATTCACCCTGGAGCACGGCCTCGCGCTCGCGGGCATCCTGCTCGCCGTCGCCTCCGGTACCTTCGCCGGAGCCATGATCTCGCGCACGCCGGCGCCCGGCCTGATCGCCACGGGCGCCGATGCGCCGGCCGGGCCCCCCGGCATCGCCTTCGACATCGACCGCCACGCGGACTGGGACAAGGGACCGACAACGACCGGCTCCCTCCCGATGACGGTCCGGCCGAAGGTCGAGCTCCAGAGCGCATCCGGTTCCGCGGACGAGGCTGCCGCCGCTCGCTTTGCCGGCGGCGAGCCCGCCGACGCCGGGGACTACCGCCTCCTGAGGGTCGCGGACGGCGCCGCCGTGCTGGAAAGCGCCGAGGGGCTTCGCCAGGTCCGCCCCGGCGCGGTGCTGCCGGGTGCGGGCCGGGTCGACGCCATCGAGTTCCGCGAGGGTCGGTGGGTGGTCGTGACGGCCGCGGGACTGATCCGGACCGCGGACGAACCGGAATCGCTCCGCACCACGCCTCTGCCGTGAGCCTCCACCCGCCGGGCGAGGAGAAGAGGAGCGAACGGAGGCGGCGCACCCGGCTGCGGGCCGGCAAGATCCTCGATTGCCGGAACGCCTTCCTGATCGAGTGCCTCGTCCATGACCGCTCGCCGGACGGAGCGCGGCTGCGGCTGGTCGCGCCGGTCGCGCTGCCCGATTCCATCCGTCTCTTCGAGGACGAGGACCGGAGGCTCGCCGCCGCCGACGTGATCTGGCGGAACGGGCAGGAGATCGGGATCCGGTTCCGGCCGGGCCAGTCCGACCTCGCCATGACGGCGCGCGCCCGTGCTGCGATGGCCGGCCCCTATTACGCCGTCGCCGAGCGCAGCCTCACGCGCCGATGAATTCGTGAACCTCTTCGAAGGAGCGGAACCGCCGCACCCCGAGAAGGGTCTCGATCTCGACGCTGCCGTCGCCGTAGACGGCATAGCTTCGGTCCCGAACCCGGCCGCGCTCCACGACCTGGTCGGCCGGCAACTCGGCCGAAGCGGCCTGCGCAGCCTCGCGGCTCCGCTCCGCCGAAAGCCGAAGGAGCGCGCCGAAGAGGCCGTCGAGCGCGCCGAAGCCGGCCACGAGCACGCCGATGACGGCCAGCGCCAGGCCGCTGACAATCGCCATCTCCGCAATCGAAACGAGCCTCGCATCTGCCGCGAGCCGCGCCGCCGGGCCGGCGCCTTCCGCCACGAACTGGGCCGCGCCGAGCATTCCGAGGAGGAGCCAGCCGCACGCGGCGAGCGCAAATCCCGACCAGGTCAGGCGGTTGAACCGGCTCATCCGTGCCGACCGGCCGGGCGGTCCCGATCTTCGAGCAACCGATCCGGATCGCCCCGGCGCGCAGGGCTCACCAAGGGACCGCGCTCGCCGGCACGTAGTTGAATTCCTCGACGAGCACGTCGGCTACGATCTCGGCGGCGAGACGGGCATTGACGCTCTCCGCGATCCGCCTCGTGAGGGCGGCGAGGTCGTAGCGGTCGAGGTGCCGGAAGTCGAGCGTGGGGTCGGCGTAGATCGCCCTGAACGCCTCGTCGGTGACGAATGCGAGCGAGGGCACGGGGAGGCTCGCGCTCCGTTCGGAATCGAGCGTGACGGTGAAGCTCGCCACAACATAGCCCTGCAGCGCGCCATCGGCGATGATCGGCACGCTGATCGGCCGGGTCTTTTCGAGGGCGAGGTGCTGCGCGGCCCCGCCGGTCTCGGCGCGGGCTTCGGCGCCGAGCTTCCACTCCATCGCCGCATAGCTCGCGGCAAGCGTGACGAGGCAGATCCAGAGGCCGGTCGCGACGAGCCGGATCATCCCCTCGCCCCGACCTGGCCCGAATAGGTGCCGTCGGATTCCGATTCCCGGATGGCCTCGGCAAGGAGCCCGGAGATCTCCTGCGCCGCCTTCATGTGCACTCTGAGGACCGCCTGGTTCGCATCGAGCCGGGCTCGAAGCGAACCGAGCCGCCTTGTCACGATCTCGGCATGGCCGGCACGTTCCACTCCCCGCATCGCGCGCGAGAGTTCGAGCAGGCCCAGGCTCTTGCGCCTGTTGAAATCGTCGAGATCGATGCGCCCGCGCCGGGCCCGGAGGGCCTCCGTCTCCTCGTCCACGACCGCCTCGAGCCGCGAGACCGCATTCAGGAACCCGCCGAGCGCCGGGCTGCGGTCGGCAGCGGATCGAAACGCTCCGCACGGCTCCAGATTTTCCGACATTCGCATGGTCAGCCTCGCTTCGTGACGCCGTGACGGACCGGTGCGGCCGCCTGATACGCCGGAGCCGCGTCCCCGTCCGAGGCCGGACCGGCCGCACCTGCGGGATGCGCGGCAAGCACGGCATCCGCGATGCCGATCCCGCCCGCCTTCGCGATCTGCCCGGCGATCTGCTCCGCAAACATGGAGCGCCAGACGGAGCCGCTCGTTCCCTTCCCGAAGATGCCGTCCGTGTCCTTGGGCAGCACGGCTTCCACGAAGGTCTGCAGCACGAAGGCCTCGAACCGGCGATAGGCGGGCGGCTCGCCGGCCGAGCCCCCGTTCCGCAGGGCGGACGCGTTCTCCATCCGCCTGAGCACCGCGGCCGAATCGGACCTGCCCGGATGCGGCGCGGGACGGATGGCGGCCTCCATCATGGCGTCGAAGGTCGGCGCCTGGTCCGGCGGAGCAAGCGCGAGCGTGCGCAGCCGGTCGGCTGCCGCCCGCGCGCGACCGGGATCCGCCGCACGGGCAACGTCCAGGATGATGTCCGACGGCGGTTGGATGGCCACGTCCGGAATACTCGCACTCGCGACTGTCCTGGTCGCAGGATGCCCGGGCAAGCTTACGGGAGGCTTGCGCTGCCCCCGCCGGCGATCCGGTCGATCACGTCCTCAAGCTCGCGTGCCTCCTGCCGTCGGCGCTCCTCATCCTCGAGCGCCGTTCCGAACCGCCTCGCCTGCTTCAGCCTGCGCCCCTCGCCGAGCAGCGCCGCGCGCGCCTCATCCGTCTCGCGCACGATCCGGTCGCCCTCGCGGGAAAGAGCGGCCAGCCGTCTGGACGCCTGCTCCAGGAAGAGGCCATGGAGGGCGTTCTCGGCGCCGAGGGCCCGGAGGACCTCGCCCTGGGCTTCGGCGTTCGCGATCCGGCGCGCTTCCAGATCCGCGACCTTCCGCTCCGCGATCCGGAAGAGCTCCTCCTGGACGGCGATCATGCGCCTGATCTGGCGCAGCCGGTCGGCCATCGCGCTCACCCGGTGAGAAGCCAGGCCGCGAAGCCCGACAGGAAGAGATGCAGCACCTCGCGCACCGTGGCATAGACGAGGAACAGGCCGCCCAGCAGGACGAACGGAATCGAGATGAAATAGACCGGGATCTGGGGCGTGAGCCGGTTGGCGAGGCCGACGCCCAGATTGACGACGACGCCGTAGACTACGAAGGGGCTGGTCACCCGGAGGGCGAGCACGAAGGCTTCGGAGAGCCGATCGGCCAGTCCCGTCAGGCCGAACCGGGGCGAGAACCCCTCCCCGACCGGAAGCGCGGCGTAGGAGGCCAGAAGCCCGCGCAGGATCTCCCAGTGCTGCTCGGTCGCGAACACCAGCACGGCGGCGGAGAGCATGACGAGGGACACGAGCGGGGGAAGCGGCTCCGCGTCGTCGATCGGCGCTCCGGGCATGTTGCCGAGACCGACCATCATGGCCGCCCCCGCCGCAAGCGTCTCGAGTGCGATGAAGAAGATGCGGCCCATCAGCCCGATCGCCGTGCCGGTCAGAACCTCCGCGAACACCGTGCCGGCGAGCGCCACCGGGCGGTCGTCCACGGCGAGACCGGAGACGCGCGGCACGAGGATCGGTGCAAGCGCGAGCGTGACCGCAACCGCGAGGAAGAGCCGGACCTGCACCGGGATGCGACTGCTCGAAAAGCCGGGCATCAGCATCAGGCAGCTTCCGATCCGGCAGAACACCAGAAAGGTCGCGAGCACGACCTCCGGCCCGAGCGGAGTCACGAGATCGTTCCAAGCGACCTGATCTCGACGCCACGGGCGATCTCCAGGTGCGAGAGGACCGGGAGCGTCGCAAACAGACGCTCGATGATGAGCCTCACATAGGGGCGCGCCTCGGGCGCCGTCACGATGACGAAGTGCTCGCCCTTGTCCATCCGTTCGCGAACCGCCTTCGTCGCATCGGCGCCGAACTGCTCCACCTGCCGCGGATCCATGTCGAATTCCACGACGTCTCCCTTGGCGTCGCGCTTGACGCTCTGGTGGAAGGCGAGATCCCAGCGATTGCCGAGCCGCAGCACCTTCAGCACGCCGTCATCGGCGAGATCCCCGCAGATCTGCGGTGCGATGCGCATCCGCACATGCTCCGCGACCTGCTCCGAGCGCCGGACATGGGGCGCGATCTCCGCGATCGCTTCCAGGATGAGATGCAGGTTCCGGATCGAGACGCGCTCGGCAAGAAGGAGCTTCAGAACGGCCTGCAGGCCCGAATAGGAAAGGTGGGCCGGACAGATGTCGTCGAGGAGGCGCTTGTACTCAGGCTCCAGCCGGTCGAGCAGCATGCGCATGTCGCGGTAGGACAGGAGCTGCGGCAGGCTGTTGCGGATCACCTCGCTCAGATGCGTGAGGATCACGGACACGTTGTCGACCGGATCGAAGCCCTGGCGCTTGAGCTCGCCCGCGAAGGCCTGCGGAATCCACAGCGCCTTCATGCCGAATGCCGGCTCGCGCGCCTCGTCGCCCGGGACGTCCGGAAGACGGCCATCCCCCGTTATGACGAGCACATCGCCGATCCGAAGGTCCTGGCGCGCCGCGACCGTGCCGTGGATCAGAACCTGGTAGCTCTTCGGCGGGATGGTCAGGCTGTCGGTGAGCCGGATCTCGGGAACGACGAAGCCGTATTGCTGGGCGAACTTCCGCCGCATCCTGGCCACCCGGTGGGCGAGCTCCCCGTGCGAGGCGAAGAGCGTCACCGCAAGCTGCTTGCCGAGGCAGAGCTCGATTTCGGCTGTCTTCAGGGATTCCTTGACCGAATCGGCCGCCTCCCGCCTGAGGGCGGCCTCCGCCTCCCGCGCCTTCTCCTCCTCCGCGGCTCGAGCCTGGGCCAGGCGGACCGGGATCATGCGGCCGACCGACGCCATCAGTCCGCCCAGAATGGCGAAGGGCAGGAACGGGAGCCCCGGCAGCACCGCGAGCACCCCCATCAGCAGGGCGGCGACGGAGAGCGCGCGGGGATAGGTTCCGAGCTGGCCGAGCACCGCCTGTTCCGCGGAGCCCCGCGTGCCGCCCTTCGAGACGAGGAGGCCGGCCGCGAGCGAGACGATCAGCGCCGGAATCTGGCTGACGAGGCCGTCGCCGACGGAGAGCTTCGTGAAGACGTCGGCCGCCTGGCCGAGCGGCATGTCGTGGCGCGTCACGCCGATCAGGATGCCGCCGAATATGTTCACCGCCGTGATGATGAGCCCGGCGACGGCATCGCCGCGGACGAACTTGGAGGCGCCGTCCATAGCGCCGAAGAAGGCGCTCTCCTCCTCCAGCTCCCGCCGGCGCTGCTGGGCGACCTTCTCGTCGATGAGGCCCGCGGAAAGGTCGGCGTCGATCGCCATCTGCTTTCCGGGAATGGAATCGAGGGTGAAGCGGGCGCCCACTTCCGCGATGCGCGTGGCGCCCTTCGTGATGACGACGAAGTTCACCGTCACCAGGATGACGAAGACGATGAGCCCGATGACGAAGTCGCCGCTCATCACGAAGCTCGAGAAGCCGCCGATAATGTATCCGGCCGCCGTCGTTCCCTCCGAGCCGTGCGAAAGGATCGTGCGCGTGGTCGCGATGTTGAGCGACAGGCGCAGCATGGTGGCGATCAGGAGGACGGTCGGAAAGGCCGAGAAGTCCAGCGGCTTCTGAATCCAGAGCGCCACCATCAGGATCAGGACCGAGACGGCGATCGAGAGCGCCAGGCCCATGTCGATGAGGACGGCCGGGATCGGCAGGAAGAGGATCGTCAGGATCAGCACGATCCCGAGCGCGAATCCGATGTCTCGCCCGCCCTTCCGCGGGAGGGCTGCCGATGAGGAGACCAGCGTGTCCGCCACTATCCACCCTTGTGCATGCGGCACCGAAGATGGCGGACCAAGCTTGCGCGGAGATGGTCGAGGCTCCGCGGGCCGGCGGCTTCAAAAGGCGTCAGAAGCCGCTTTCGATCCGGCCGTAGACCTGCTCCGTGAAGGCGTAGATCTGGCCGCCGATGAAGGGCGCGGTAAGCGTCATGGCGACGAGGATGACGACGATCTTCGGGATGAAGGTGAGCGTCATCTCCTGGATCTGGGTGACGGCCTGGAAGAGCGCGATGACGACGCCCACCAGCATGGCCGCGGCGACGGCTGGCCCGGAGGCGATGATCACGGTCCAGATCGCGTTCTGGACGAGGTCGAGGGCGTCCGCCTCGTTCATGTCAGCTGATCGTCACGCCGGCGTCGAGCACCAGCTCGTCGCCCGTGTCGAGAACCGCGACCGGCGCGCCGGAGGTCATGCGGAGCGCGGTGACCGTGCCGGAGACGGTGCCGTCCGCCGAGGTCGCGGTCCGGCCGATCACTCCGTCCGCCTGGGCAAGCGAGGAGGAGGTCAGGAGTGCGTCGAGCTTGGCGTTGGTCGCGATCCCCTGCTCGACCGTCGCGAAGGAGGCGAACTGGGCGACATATTCCGAGGAATCCATCGGGTTCGTCGGGTCCTGGTTCTGCATCTGCGCGATGAGGAGCTTCAGGAATGCGTCGTAGTCGAGCGACGAGGCCGAACTCGCCGAGGATGACGAAGCGGACGAAGCCGCCGTCGCGGCGCTCGTGCTCGAAGTCACTTCCATCCCGCCCTCCCTTCAGGCCGCACAGGGCGAGACTTCGCCCGCGGAATGCCTCAGGATCGCATCCTCGATCGGGAACAGCGCACGCAGGCTCTTCAGCGCGTCGAAGGGACGCCCGGCGCCCACCTGACGCTCGACGGCCGCAAGCCCGGCAAGCACGTCCTGACGTTCGAACGTGCCCACGAGGACGCCATGCAGCGTCCGGAACATGTCGCGCGCGGCGAGGGCCTCGCCGGGCTCCATCAGGATCGTCTGCACCACGAAATAGAGCTGCCGCAGCGGAGTCGTCGCCTGCTCCGGCTGCAGCACGTGGCTCTCGAGCAGGAAGGTGACGTCGTTCAGGAGCTCGAGCGACACCTTGCGGTCGACGCGCAGCACCGCGCCGTTGACGTAGATCTTCTCCCCGGGCCGGAGCGAGATGATCATGAATTCTGGCCCTTCAGGCCGTCCCTGATGGTCCGGCTGATCTCGATCAGGGGGACGAAGGAATCGGCCTCCTCGAGCCGGATCCGGTCGGCCTCCTTGACGATCCAGATGCCGATCGAGATGAGGCCGGCGCGCAGGTCCGGCGCGAGGCTGTTCCCGGGCGAGGCCAGATCGTCGAGCAGGATCGACCAGAGCCTGATCAGGAAGTGCAGCGACTCGGCTGCCTCGCGGGTGCCCGGGCCTGCCCTTTCGGCAGCCTCGAGCAATGCGATCGAGCGGTCGAACGCCTCGCGCTCGCTGTCTCGCATCGTCTGCGGGCGCTCATCGAGGACCTCGGCGTAAGCGGACTGGTACATCGCCCCCTGCCTCTCCTATCCGGACCCGATTTCAGATATATTTCAGGAGGCTGAGCTGCTGGATCCGAGCAGTCAGCGCATAGGCCGTTTCGATCTTCGTCATGAGCGCGTTGACCCGCGCCGAAGCTTCCAGCGGATCGACGTCCTCGAGAGCGCCGATCTGGCTCGCGAGCAGGTCCATCTGGACGTCCATCGTGTCGTTGGCATCGCCGATCCGGGCCTGCGCCGAGCCGAGCCGAGCCTGCATCTGCGTGATGCCGGCCGTGGCGCTTCCCAGGAGCGATTGCGCGGAGGCGACGACCGCGCCGCGCGCCTCCGCCGAGAGCCCGTCCACCCCGACCTCGCTCACCATGGTGAGCGCGGCCACGAGATCGCGCACCGCCGGATCGTTCGCGTTGACCGACGTCTCGACAAGCTCCGAGCGCGAGATGCGGCTGCGGATGTTGCGGTCCGAGGCCGAGGAGAAGTTCTCCTGCCAGGATCCGTCGTCGAAGAGCGCGGCAAACTCGCCGCCGAGGAACGACTGCATCGCGTCCGCGCCGATGCCGGAGGCGGAAGGATCGTCCGCCGGCATGCCGAATGCGCTCTCGAACGCCGCCGCGATGGCCGAACGGCCCGGCGAGCCTGCCTCCGCCAGGAAGTCGTCCATGGGCGCGGCGTCGACATTGATGCCGGCGAAGAGATGCGTGCCCTGATAGGTGGCGTTGAGGGTGGAGAGCACCGTCCCGAGCGCCTCCTGGGCGCGAGCCCTCAGGGTCTCCGGCGAGACGTCGCCCTCTCCGATGGAGAGCAGGGTGCCGAGAAAGTCCTCCGCGACTTCGTTGATCGTGCCGAGGGCGTCCTGGCTCGCCTGCAGGCGCGACGCGACGAGCTGGTTCGCGTCGGTCAGCGACTTGAGGCTCGTGCGCTCCTGGTCGAGCGAAACCAGTCGGCGCGTCTGCGCTCCGAGCGCGAGCCCGGCATCGTCGACCTTGCCGGTCGAAAGCTCCGACTGCGCCTTCAGGAGCTCGGCCTGCATTCTCTGCAGCGCGCTTCGCGTCGAATAGGCAATCGAACTGGTCGAGACGTTCATGGATTTCATGGCGTTCAGGCGACCTCGAGCAGGCTGGCGAGCATGGAATCGACGGTGGAGAGAAGCTTGGCCGAGGCCTGATAGGAGCGCTCGAGGCGAAGCATCTCGGTCAGTTCATCGTCGAGATTGACCCCGGTCGCGTTCGAGAACGCCTCGCCGGCCCGGTCGAGAAAGGCGGCCTGGTAGTCGGCATCCGACGAGGCGGTCTGCCGCGCCGATTCGAGCCATCCGATGGAGCCGTTCGCGAACGCGAGAAGATCGCTGTCCGTCCCCGATGCGCCGCCCGTTTCGAAGCTGCGGGCGGCGGTGATCGCCTCGAACAGCGCCTCGATCCGATCGGAGAAGCCGGCGTCGCCTTCCGGATTGGAGACATAGGCCGGGTTGGACGGATCCGAGAGGCCGCCATCACGGATGCGAAGAAGGCTGCCGCCCTGGGCAGGATCCGCGTTCGGATTGACGCTGATCGCGGCGGCGAGGCCCTCGAGCACCCCGCCCTCCGCCGGCATGGCCGGATCGCCGGGATAGGTGAACAATCCCGGCCGGACGGGGGCGGCGGACCCGTCGGCGGGCGTCTCGGCGAATGCCTCGATCACGCCGCGCGCGATCTCGTCGAGCTGGCGCTGGTACTCGACCGTCGCGCCGTCGCGGAGCTCGACGAGGCCCGTCAGCTTTCCGGACCGGATCGGCATGCCGCCTTCGCCGGTGACAGGCACGCCGTCGACGAACACGGGGTTTCCGGAGACGCCGGCAGCGAAGGCCTGCGCCGGCTCGAACGTCACCGAGCGCGCGACCTTGTCGAAGAGCGGCACGCCGCTATCCGTGTAGATCGCCATGTCGTTGTTGGCCCTGACCTGGACCGTGATGCCGATCTCGGAGGAAAGATCGCCCAGAAGCTGGTCGCGCGTGTCGAGGAGGGCGGTGACGTCCGTTCCGGCCGCCGTGCCCCGGACGATCGCCGTGTTCACGTCCTGGAATTTCGCGAGGGTCGCGGTGACATGGTCCACCGACGCCGCGATCGCCTCGTCGGCTTCGGCACGCACCGACTGGACGGCCTCCGTACCCTCGTGGAGCGACTGAACCAGCGTTCCGGCGGCTGTCAGAACGTCCTGCGCGGCGAGCTCGTCGTTCGGGGAGGCGGCGTAGAGCTGGAGCGCATCCCGCAAGGACGCCAGACCGGCGGCGGGCGAGCGCGCGTAGTCCGTTCCGAGCCCGGCCCGGATCGCCTCGAGCCCGTCCGCAAGCACCTGCGCGCCGGCCGAGGTCGAGGTGGCGCGAAGGAGCCTGTCCTGAAGCGCCTGGTCGCTAGCCCGCGAGACGGCGACGCCCCGCACGGATCCGTCCGCCGCTGTGAGCACGGCCGCGATCTTGCGCGTATAGCCCGGGTCCCCGGCGCCCGTGATGTTCCGCGACACCACTGCCGTCTGGGATGCGACCGCCCTCACGGAGGACTGTGCGGTGTTGAGGGCTGCTGAGAGGCTCATGGAGAAGGGACCTTTTACGACCGCCCCGTCAGCGCTTCAGATTTACCAGTACGTCGAGGAGATCGGCCCCGGTCTGGAACGCCTTCGAATTCGCGATGTAGCCGCGCTGGGCCTGGATCATCGCCGTCAGCTCGGAGGCGAGATCCACCGTCGAGCTCTCGAGCGCGCCCGAGACGACCGAGCCGAAGCCGGCAAGCCCGGGGAAGCCGACCACCACGTCGCCGGATTCGTTGCTGAGCTGGTAGACGTTGCCGCTGATGGGCGTGAGGCTGTCGGGGCTCGGCACGTCGGCAAGCGGGATCTTGTAGGTCGCCTTCCGCTCGCCGTTGTCGTAGACGGCGTAGACCGTCCCGTCCGCCGCGACTTCCACCGAGGCGACGCTGCTCGGAGCATTGCCGTCGAGCGTCGCCTCGACGAGCGCATAGTCACCCGAAAGCTCGGTCGTGCCGGCGAGGTCGATCGTGACGGTCGCCCCGTCCGGGATGGCGAACGAGAGCGCCGAAGCGCTGCCGACGGCGATCTGTCCGGTGGCGGGATCGAAGGTCAGCGTCTCGACGGAAAGCGGCGCCGAGGAATAGGGGAACCCGCCTTCCGCGGACGCGTCCGCCTGGTCGTAGACGGCGACCTCCCACGTGTTCTCGCCGGTCTTCGTGTAGTAGACGTCCAGAATGACCTCGCCGCCCACGCTGTCATAGGCCACCAGGGAGGTCTTGGCGCTGTAGGTCGAGCCCTCGACATTGTCGGACGGAAGGCTGCCGGCCGCCACCTCGGCGGCGTCCACGGGGAGGTTGACGACGAGATCCCCCTCGGTCGTCGGCGTCGCAACGAGCTCGCCGGCATCGATGTTGACCATCTCGAGGCCGGTCAGCCCGTTCGCCACGGCGGCCGGATCTCCCGCGTCGAGGCTGTAGCCCATCAGGTAATAGCCGGCCGCGTTGACGAGATTGCCCTCGCTGTCCGGGACGAACGAACCGGCACGGGTCAGGTAGGTGTTGCCCGACGCATCGCTGACGACGAAGAAGCCGCTGCCGTTCACCGCGAGATCGGTCGACGAGTTCGTGTATTCGAAGCCGCCCTGTTCCGAGATCGCGTAGGTCATGCTGCTGGTAACGCCGCCCGCCTCGTAGTCCTCGACGGCGCCGCGCACGACGAGCGACGAGAACTCCGCCTCCGCGCGCTTGTAGCCGTTGGTATCGGAATTCGCGATGTTGTCGGCGACGGCCGAAAGCCGGTTGGACTGGGCAGCCATGCCCGAGACGCCCGCCCGCATGACAGTATAGAGGCTCATCCGCACCTTCCCCGCGCGCAGTGTCCGCGCGAATTAGAAGTCAGGGAGCTTGCGTGAAGCTGTCCCGGCCCGGCGACCCCTCGCCGGGAAGCCGGATTACGGCGCCGTGAGGCAGTATCCGAGGTACCGCCTCGAATCGATCGGATCGTAGCCGAGCCGCTGGCGGAGCTTCTTGCGGAGCTTGCTGACGTGACTTTCGACCACGCTCTCCTCCACGTCCTCGTCGAAGATCCCGTAGATCGCGTTGAAGATCTGGGACTTGCTGACCCGCCTGTTCCGGTTGGTCACGAGGTATTCCAGGATCCGACGCTCCCGCCGCGGCAAAGGCAGGATTTCGCCCCTGATCTCCGGATCGCGGCCGTCGAAGAAGACCCGCATCTCACCCACGATCGCTTGCGCGTCGGCCGCCTCGTAGCGCCGGCGGATCGCGCCGACGCGCGCAAGCAGCTCGCGCACATGGACGGGATTGCGGACGACGTCGTCGACCCCGGCCGCGAACAGCTCGAGCGTCCGCTCCAGCGACGGATTCTCGTTGAGCGCGATCACCGGAGCGCGCGAGCGCTCCCGGATCAGCTTCGGATAGGCCGATCTGTCCTGGCAGTCGCCAAGAATAAAGGCCTCGACAGCCGACAAGTCGTCTGCGGCGACCGTTTCGACCCAGTCCCGGAACTCTCCGGGGCAGAAGCCGGTCGAGGAGATACCTTCCCGCCCGAACCTCGATGCATACCCGTTTGTGACGATGTCCCGATCGTCGACAATAATGAACACCCGAATGCCCCCGATTCGCCCGATTCCCCCGAATCACTTAGGCACCTTACATTGGGATTTTGACAATTTGAATCTTCTCGAGGAGGAAAGCGTCCGGAGCACCCGAACGAGCGCGATGCAGCCGGGGGCTGTGCGGCGGCGCTCGAGGTCTTTGCCGCGCTCCGCTACCTGCAGAAGCTCTTTGCCTCCGCGGTCCAGGATCCGAATCCGGAAGCAACCATGTTGCTGATCACCGCGCATACATAGCGCTTCTGCGCCGGGTTGTTGTTCGGGCCCGCATGATAGCGAGCAACCGCCATGGTCCAGCTGCCCTCCTTGGTGTATAGCGATTTCAGGAACCGGGCGGCGTAGCCGACATTCTTGGCAGGATCGAACATTTCGGCCACGGAATTGAACTTCTCCGCGTGGTAACGGTAGTTGATCTGCATGCAGCCGATGTCGATCAGGTCCGTTCCCGCCCGGCGCGCGGCCCCGAACCGCCTGAGCGCGTCGTCGACGTCGACCCCGAAGAACGGCTCGCCGGCGATATTCATCGCGAAGGGCTGCAACGAGCCGCGACGACCTGTCTCAGTGAGCGCGACCGCATAGAGCATGCCGAGCGGGACCTGATGGCGCTGCGAGGCGAGCGCCATCTCGCGCTCGCAGATCGCCGGGGCGGCCGCGAGAGCCGGCAGGCTGCAGGTCAGGCTAGAGATAGAGAGGGCCGCCGCGGCGAGCCCCCGAACCGTCGATCGCATTGGGAGGTCCTTCGGCGCCGCCGCGGGATGCCGGACGGAGAGGTGGCGCGGGGGCGCGGGGCTCGTCCCGCCCGCCGGACGCGTCCCCGCCCGCCAGCTCGCCCCCGGACGCCTGTCGCGCGATTGCGGAATCGGTCCGAGCCTCGATCCTCGGGGCGCGGCCGTCCGGGAATTCCGCCCGGGTGACGGTCACGGCCTCCAGGTCGAGCCCCGCTCGGCCCAGCCGCTCGCCGAGCTTTCCCCGATCTTGGTCGATCCGCCGCGCGAGTTCGTCATCGGACACGTCGAGCGCGACGCGGATCGCACGGCCTCGCAGCTCGAAGCGCACCCCGATCTCGCCGAGCGAGCCGGGCTCGAGGCGGATCTCGAGGAAGCGCGCCATGACGATCGGCCGCGCCGCAGGCGCAGGATCGAAGCCCGTCGGGCTCGGGCGGAGGAAATCCCCGCCCGCGCCGAGCACGGCTTCCGCAACGATCCGGTCGCCGATCCGAAGCGCGAGCTCCCGGTAATCGGCGGGAGGAAGATGCGTCTCGGCGTGCGCGGCAAGGATCCGCGGCGTCTCGAACGCCTCATGCCTTGGAAGATCCCGGGGAGCATCGCCGGACGCACCGGCGCGGTGCGAAACCGGCTCCGCCGCCGCGAGCGCGCCACGATCGTTTCCGGTCCGGCTGTGCGGACGGGCTGACGAACCGTCCCCGGATCCGTCGGAGAGCGCGGTCTCGGAACCGCTCCGGGCCCCATGCACGTCCGGCCGCGCAAGCTCAGACGATCGCTCCCGGCCGGAGATCGCGTCGGCGGCAAGATGGGCCCACGCACGCCCCGCGGCATCCAGCAGGCGCTCGCGCGTCGGCTCGTCCGGCGCCGCAGCGGCGTGCCGGACCGCGCTCCTCCGCGCCGATCGGGATCGGGCGGCCTCCTCGGCAGGCTCCGTGCCGGATCCGCCGGCGGCAATCCGGGAAAAGGCCTTCCTTTGTTCATCCAGGCAGCGGGGGTGGGCCATCGGCTCCGATCCGGAGGAGCCCTTGGGCGTCCGGGCGGCTGCCCGGCCGGCCTCCTCCGGCAGGGCCGCGCGATGCGGATCGACGCGCAGAGAGCGGCTCTCGGCCGGCGTTCCGGACGGGCGGGCGGACGGGCGGGCGGACGGCAGCGCTTCCGGGCCGTGTCCACTCTCTCCGTCCGGTCCCCCGCGCGAGCCGGGCGCACCGACGGAAGGCGACCCCGACCGGGCGGTGTCCGGACAGAACCGGTCGAAGGGCGGAGCCTGGAAGGGCGTTGCGGGACCGGCCGGGTATCCGGGAGCCTTGCCGCCGGCGGCGGCGGCGCCGCGATCGGATGGGGCCGCGAGATAGCTTTCGAACAGGCCGTCCGCCGACCCTCCCGGACCGCCCCTGCGCGAGCCGGACGGCATGCCGCCCGGGCGTCCTGTGTCGCCGGCTCCTGCCGGACTTGCGGGAATGGCCGTCATTGCAGGCTGGCAAGAAGCGCGTCGGCCTCGGCGACCGCCTTTTTGCCGCGCACGGCGAGGTCGGGATCGGGGCCCTGGCCCTCTGCCGGGAGCGCGCCCGCAGGCGCATCGGCCGGCCATTCCCGAAGCCGCGCCGACAGCGCCGTCGCCGCGCGGAGGAGATCGCGATCGGCGGAGCCGAGCAGCGCGGCGTCGACGCCCGCGAGCTTCCCAATGCCGAGATCGTAGGCCTCCGTCGCGATCAGCACCGCGGCGGCATAGAGATCGGCCCGCGCCCGCTCCGCCGTGCCCGGCCCGCTCAGCGCGGCCGCACGGTCGGCCGTGAGGATGGCGTGATCCGCCTTGCCGGAGATCGCGGCGGCGCGCGCGATCGCCAGATAGAGCGCGCGGCGGGTGCCGGTGTCGAGGCCGGCAATTATGGAGACGATCGGCCGCTCCGCGCTCGCGATCATCGGAAACTCGAAGCCGACCACGGCGGCCGCGAATTGCGGCAGGAAGGCGGGGGCATAGGCCGAATGCCGGAAGCGCCGGAAATATTGCCCCGAGAGAAAGGCGAAGCGATCGTAATCGCCCCGTCCGGACGCGAGCACCGCCTGCCGGCGCAGGGCCGCCTCCTCGATGAGCGTGCCCGGCGAAAGGAGGCGCGCGACATCGAGGAGCCGGTCCGCCGCGGCCGGATCGGCGGCCTCTTCGACCATCGCTTTCACGAGCGCGATATGGCCGCCGGTTCCGGCGGGAAGAGCGAGCGGGTCGATGCCGGCGAGCGCCTTCCGCGCCGCCTCGTTCCGCCCTTCGGTGAAGGCTATGGCGCCTTCGAGGAGCGCGGGAGGAATCCTGTCCGTGCCGCGCGCCTTCAGACGACGGAGCGGTTCGGGGCCCCCGCCGCTCAGGGCGTAAAGCAGCACCGCGCGCACGTTGCGCGGATCTTCCCACGCCGCCTCGGATGCCGCGGCGATCGACCGTCCGATGGCGCGAAGAAGCTCCGGCTGGGCCTTCTGCGCCTTGTCGTCGCCGGCCGCCACCCGGCCCTGAAGCGCCTGCAGGCCGCGCAGGAGACGAAAGGGCTCCTGCCCGGCCTCCGCGCAAGCCGGAGCGGCAGCGGCAAGCGACGCGGCAGTCGCAATCGCCAAAGACAGGGCGCGCACCCTCATCGGGCCTCCCGCCTGAGGAGTATCTCGATCCTGCGGTTTTCGGCGGCTTCCGGATCGGCGGGATTCCTGAGGTCCCGGTCGGCGTAGCCCTCGAGGCGCTCGATCCGTCCCTCGTCGAGCCCGCCGCGGACCAGCATGTACTGAGCCATGTGGGCGCGGGCGGTGGAAAGGCGCCAGTTGTCGTACTCCGCGGACCGGAACGGCCGGCCGTCCGTATGGCCCCGGATGACGATCCGGCCGGTCCGGCTCTCGAGGATCGCCGCGATCTTCTCCATGATCGCGATCACCTCCGGACGCGGCTCCGCCGAGCCGATCGCAAACATGCCGAAAGCGCGGTCGTCCGAAAGGTTTATGAGCGTCCCCTCAGCCGACGCGGAAACATCGACATGGGGCAGCACGTCACCTTTCCGCTGCGGATCGATCGCGCCTTCGAGCTCCGCCCTGACTGCCTCGGCCTCGCTTTCCGCAGCGCTCTCCGCCTTCCCCTCCGGGCCTGCCGAGACCGCCTCCGTCGGGCGGGCGGGATCCCCGGACGGCTCTCGCGAAGCTACCTCGGCCGTCTTCGCCGGAAGCGGGGCCGGGGCGGGTCCGGGCACGCCCGCAGCGGGCGGCGGCGGCGGAGGAACCGGGGCCGGTACGACGGGATCGGCGGCGCCGGGCTCGAAGGTGATGCCGTCGGGCGACGGCCAGGAGGCCGGATCGAACGGATCGCGAAAGGCTTCGCCGCCCTTCAGGCCCGCCTGATCGCCGCCGCCGGCCGCGCGCACCTCCTGCCGGTCTGGAATCCCGCCATTCGTCTTCGCATTGGCGGCTATCTCGTCGAGCACCGCGTACGGATTGGCGAAGAGGGCCTCCTCGGAATAACGCGCAGGCTGCTCCGCCGCAGCCGCGTGCTCCGGCGCGGGCGCTTCCTTCGGCACAGGCGGCGGCATCTCGGTGCCGTGACCCGCAATATCGCCGCCGTCGCCCTGCTTCGCCTCCGGCTTGGTGTCGCTGCCGCCCTCCAGCCGGCCGCCGCCATCGACGCGCTTCGGATCGCGGATTCCCTTCGGATTGGTGGTGGTGTCCGCGAGCTTCAGCGGATTGAAGTAGCTCGCGACCGAGGTCTTGGTCTTCTCGTCGGTCGCGTTGATCAGCCACATCACCAGGAAGAACGCCATCATGGCCGTCATGAAATCGGCATAGGCGATCTTCCAGACGCCGCCGTGGTGGCCGTCACCATGGTCGTCGTGGCGGCGGCGGATGATGACGAGCTCGTGCTCGCCGGCTGCCGAACTGTCCGCCATCAGTCGCAGGCCTCGTCGAGACGGCGGATCCAGGCCCCGAGTTCCGTCTCGATCAGGGTGGCCCCGGCAGCGACCCGGACTTCCGCCCCCGCCCCCGCCTCGAAGACGACCGCGTCGGATGCCCGGCCGAGGCGCGTCCGCACGGCCTCGAGGAGATCCGCCGGGCCGCTCACGCGGACCAGTTCGTGCCCGCCATGATCGAGGAGGGTCGAGACGGCATCCGAAACGGCATGGACCGTTCGCACGCGAAGCCCGGATTCCACCACGGGCCGCAGCGCACGGGCCACCTCGGCCTCAAGCGACGCGCGGAGTTCCTTCAGCGCGGACGAGAGGCCATCGCCGATCCTGGCGCCCTCCTCCGCCGCCCAGCGGGCGCGCGCCTCCTCCATCGCGGCGCGATGCGCGGCCGCCTCCTGCGCCAGCCGCGCCTCGAGCTCCGAATTCGCCCGCGCCCGCTCCTCCTCCCGCCCCGCGGCCCGCGCCATGGCGAGCTGTTCCGCGAGCGTCGGTCCGGGATCCGCCACGAGCCGCTGCCGCTCGTCCGGATCGGCGATTTCGGGCTCGTCGGCAGCGGGAGGCGCGCTAAAATCGGTCAGATAGCGCGCGATGGAGACGACCGTCATGCCCGGGCACCCTCGTGAATCCACTGCTTGAGGATCGCGGCGGCGTGCTCCTCGTCGAACTGGATCATCTGTTCGAGCCGCTTCTGCGGCGTTCGCGTCATCTTGCTCGTGAGGTCCTCGATGAGGCTCACTTCGGCAGCGGGCAGGGCCGGCGCCCCGATCCCGTCATCGGTCCCGGACGGCAGCTGGGGCTCGACCGCCGCGACCGCGACGGAAGCTCCGCCCGGAACGGCCGGCTCGAACCGCTGCAGCAGCACGGAGGCGGCGGGCCGCAATCCGAACCAGATGACGAGGAGCGCGATCACCAGGATCGTGCCGGCATTGATGAGCGTGCCGGACTGGCGGAGGAGAATCTCGGAAAGGCCCGGCGCCGGCACCGGGTCGAGCTTCCCTTCGTCGCCCAAGAACTCCACCAGCGACACCTTGATGTCGTCGCCGCGATCCGCCTTGTAGCCGCTGGCGGATGCGACGATGTCGTGGATCTCCCGCATCTGCGCGTCGATGGCGTCCTGGCTCGGGCTCTCGCCGAGGCTCGCGAGGAGCCGCGGCCTGTTGACAAGCACCGCCACGGTCAGCCGGTCGAGCACGTAGCCGTCGCTCGTCGTCGTCGTGGATTTCGAGGACACCTCGAAATTCGTCACCTCCTCGCGCCGGTCGTTCTCCTCGTTCGACCGGTCGGCGGCTTCCGAGCCGACCTGCTCGTTCGGAATGTTCTGCTCAACCGTGGTAGGCGGCTTCGAGGTGGCGTTCTGCGAGGTCTGGTTCTCGCGGATGACGCGGACCGAGCGCTCCACCCGCGAATCGGGATCGTAGACGGTCTCGCTGATCTGGCGCTTGTCGGTATTGAGCCTCGCGGCGACGCTCACCTGGAAGTTCTCAAGGCCGAGATAGGGCGCAAGGGTGGTGCGGATGCGATCGCGGATGCTCTCGCCGAGCTTCGTCTCGAGCCCGACGAGCTTGCCGGGCGCGAGGTCGACGGACCCGTCCCCGGACGCCAGGATCGCTCCATCGGTGTTGAGGACGGTCACCTCGCCGGCGGTCATGCTGGGAATCGCCGCGGCGACCAGATGGCGGATCGCCTGGGCGCGCGCCGCATCGTCGCCCCCTTCGCTGCGGATCACCACGGAGGCGGACGGCGGCTGGCTGCCGCGCCGGAACGAGCCTTCGTCGGCGAGGACGAGGTGGACGCGGGCTGCGCGGATGCCGCGCATGGTCTGGATGGTGCGGGCGAGTTCGCCCTCGAGCGCGCGGACCCGGGTCACGCCCTGCATGAACGAGGTGAGGCCGAGCGATCCGAGATCGTCGAAGAGCTCGTAGCCGGCGCCGGCGCTGTGCGGCAGGCCCTTCTCGGCGAGCAGCATGCGGGCGTGCCCGGTATCGCCCGGCCGAACCAGGACCGCGTTCCCCTCGGCATTGACGTCGAAGAGGATGCCGGCCTCCGCGAGCGCCGCTCCCATCCGGCTGACGTCGTCGCGCTCGAGCCCCGTATAGAGCGTCACGAGTTCGGGCCGGCTCAGATAGTACCCGCCCAGGCCGACGAGCGCGAACACCGAGAGACCGACGAGCGCGAGCGCGGCGAGGCGACGCGAGCCGAGCCCGATCACGTTCGCCCACAGATTTTCCAGCTGTTCCCGGCCCAAGATGGAACCCATGACCGCACCAAATCAGTCCGGGTCGACCTTCCGACAGGAACCTTGCGCGGGCATTGCAGAACGAGAAAGGCCGCGCCCCGAAGGGCGCGGCCCGCGACCGGGATCTTCTACGCGATCAGCGGAACAGCGAGAGAATGTTCTGGCTGCTCTGATTGGCGATCGAGAGCGCCTGGATGCCGAGCTGCTGCTGGACCTGCAGGGCCTGCAGCTTGGTCGACTCCTCGTTCATGTCCGCATCGACGAGCTGGCCGACGCCGCGGTCGATCGCATCCATCATGTTCGAGACGAAGGAATTCTGCAGCTCGACGCGCTTCTTGGCGGCGCCGAGATCGGAGGCCGCCGTCGTCATGGAGGAGAGCGCCGCATCGACGCCGCTGATCATGTCGTCGATGTCGGTGTTGTCGATGCCCGCAGCGGTGATGTCGAGGGTCGCGACCGAGACCGTCACGCCGCCGCCGCCGGTCGTCGTGAATTCGGTGTCGAGAATGCCGGTACCGGTAGCGTCGGCGTCGAAGAGGGCCGTGCCGCTGATGTCGACGTCGATCGTGCTGACCGAGACGGCGCCGGTGGAATCGCGGGTGAAGGACGCGACGATCGACTTGGTGGCCGAATAGCTGGTGGCACCGGAATCAACCGAGAGCCAGTTCTCGCCCGAGAAGGTCGCCGCGGCGGCGTTGTTCGTGAGCTGCGCCTGGAGCGAGGTGATTTCGGACTGGATCTTGGCGCGGTCGACGCCGGGCTCGCGGGCGGCGACCAGCTTCGTCTTGATATCGTCGACCACCTCGATCGCGGTGTTGATGCCCGTCGAGGCGACATCGAGCTTGGCTGCGCCGAGGCCGAGCGCATCCTTCACGGTGGAGAGCGCCTTGTTGTCCGAACGCATCGTGGTGGCGATCGACCAGTAAGCCGCGTTGTCGGAGGCGTTGCCCACCTTGTAGCCCGTGGCGATCCGAGCCTGGGTGGTCTCCAGGGTCTTGTTCGTCGCGGAGAGGGTCTGCAGCGCGGTCATCGCCGCGGCGTTGGTCAGAAGACTCGTCATAACGCTATGTCCCAATCTTTGTTGAATTCGGTCAGGGACATACCGGACTTTCACCGGTACGGCTGGGCGGCGTCATGCCTTTGGAGCGGAGGGTGCGGGCTCCAACCGGCCGTAGGCAGACGTCTAGCCGGATAATATTACCGGCGGCTTAACGGCCGGCGGCGATCTCAGCCGTAGGAGCGCACGAGCCCGCCGATCAGCATGTTCCAGCCGTCGATGAGGACGAAGAACAGGATCTTGAACGGAAGGGAGATGACGGTCGGCGGCAGCATCATCATGCCCATGGACATGGTCAGCGTCGCCACGATCATGTCGATCACGAGGAACGGCAAGACGATCAGGAACCCGATCTCGAAGCCGCGGCGCAGTTCCGAGATCATGAAGGCCGGGACGAGTATCCTGAGGGAGACCGGGTCCTCCGGTCCGGGGCCGGCAGCCTCGCTTGCGGCAAGATCCCGGAAAAGCCTCAGGTCCTTCTCGCGCACCTGTTCGAGCATGAAATCGCGGAACGGATCCGCAATCAGCGTGAAGGCCTGCGCCTCCGAGATCCGGTTCTCGAGAAGCGGCTGAAGCCCGTCGCGCCAGGCGCGGTCGAAGGTCGGTCCCATCACGAAGAAGGTCATGAAGAGCGACAGGCTGACGAGGATCAGGTTCGCCGGCGTGCTCTGCAGGCCCAGTCCGGAGCGGAGGAACGAGAGCGCCACGACGAAGCGCGTGAAGCTCGTCACCATGACGAGGAGGCCCGGCGCGACCGCCAGGACCGTCAGCAGCGCGACGAGCTGGATGATCCGGCCGGTGGCGCTGCCCTGCCCTTCCGGGATCAGGCTTCCGAGATCCGGCACCTGCGCCAGTGCCGGAGAGGCCAGCAGGAGCAGGCCGGCGACAAGGGCGACGCGCTTCACTGCACGACCAGGGTGAGGATCACGAGCTCGCGGACGGCCCCGTCGGCCCGGATCGCGGCGCGGTCGGCGAGGTCCTCGCGAAGATGCTGGAGCCCGCTCGCGCCCTCGATGTCCTCGAGCGAAACCGTCCTCAGATAGGCGAGGATATCGCCGGCGATCGCATTGGCGACGTCGTCCGGCAAAGGGGCAGCCGGATCCTTGAAGACGAGCGAGGCTTCGAGCCTCACGGAAGTCGTCGCGGGATCGCCGAGATTCGTTATGACCGGGGGCAGCGGATGGATGTTCGATGGCCGCGCGTCCCCCGACCCGTGCTCCGCGGCCGGGCCGGCGCCGGCGGGAGCGGCGGCCTCGTCCGCAGGTGCCGTCCAGGCGGGCAGACGCAGGCCGAACAGACCGCCGGCGGCCCCGGCGAGAAGCGTCAGGACCGCGACCGCGCCGATCGAGGCGCCCGGACCGGGCCCCTTCCGCGTCTCGCGCCCGGCCGGCGCGGGCAGTGCCTTCGGCGCCATTCCGCTCTTCCGCCGCTCAGTACGGGGTGACGGCGTCGTAGAGCCGCTGCCCCCATGCCGGCTGCTGGACGTCGGTGAGACGCCCGCGGCCGCCATAGGAGATGCGCGCCTCGGCGATCTTGTCGTAGGGAACCGTGTTTTCCGGCGAGATGTCGCGCGGCGTGACGATTCCCGCGATCTTGAGGACGCGGACCTCGAAGTTCACCCGCACCTCCTGAGAGCCGCTGACGAGGAGGTTTCCGTTCGGCAGCACCTCGGCGACGACCGCCGCGATCGAGAGCTCGATCTTCTCGGAGCGGTCGATCGAGCCCTTGCCGTTCGACTTCGAGGTGCTGTCCGCGGACCCGTCGGCGCTCAGGCTCGATCCTTCGCCGTTCAGCGAAAAGCCGAGGCTGAGCCCGGTCTTGCCGCTCGCCTCCCGCGAGCGCCCCGAGGCATTGTCGAGGGTCGCCCGGTCGTTGATGGCGATCCTGACCGTCACGATGTCGCCGACCTTCGAGGCCCGCGTGTTGCTGAAGAGATTCGGCCGGCTCGGATCCCAGAGCGACTGCTCGGAAGGACGTGCCACCGCCGGAAACGCGGCGACCGGCACCGGCTCCCGATAGGCCTGCAGCCCGCTTCCGACCGGGCTCAGGCGCGGCTCCCGCCCGAAATCCTGCAGCTCACCGGCACAACCGGAGACGGCGAGGCCCGCCGCCGCGAGAAAGGCAATGCGCGTCATCACGATTTCTTCCCGTCGGCTTCGTCGTCGCGCTTGCCGGCGATCGCATCGGCGAGACCTGCCGCCCGTTCCGGCGCCATCTCGTTCAGGATCGCGCTGGCATTGCGCGCATTGAGCTTGGCGAGAATGGCGGCCGCCGTACCGCCGTCCATGGTGACGAGCTGCTGCGCCGCCGCGTCCGGCCGCATCTTCGCGTAGATCGCGACCACGCTCTCCTCCGCGCTGGCCAGCAGCGCCTCGCGCCGCCGCACCCACGCCTCGAGTTCGGCGCGTTTCGCCTCGAGTGCGGCGATGCGGGCCTCGACTTCCTGCTCGACCTCGCGGAGCCTCTTCGCCTGCCACTGCACACGCGCCTCGGCCGCCGCGTCGCCGATATTGCGGCAATAGCGGTCCGCATCGCTCTGAGCCTCGGCGGGCTTCGCCGTTTCGGCCGCGGCCGGCGCGCCGGATGCCATCGCGACCGCAATCCCGGCGAGGACCGGGAGGAGCGGCGTCAACGGTCTGGCGGTCCTGACAGGCATCTTCCGCGGCACGATTCCCGATCGGTCGACGCATCGTGGCCGGAGAAGCTTGCGCCGGGCTGGCGACGGGCGCGACCTACTGGATGACGAGATCGGCCTGCAGCGCGCCGGCGGTCTTGATCGCCTGCAGGATGGCGATGATCCCGGTCGGCTTGAGCCCGATCTGGTTCAGGCCACGGACGAGCATCTGAAGGTTCGTGCCCTCCACGATCGCCATCTGGCCGCCACCCTGCTCCGCCATGACCGAGGTCTGGGGCGTGACCACGGTCTCGCCGGCGGCAAAAGGCTGCGGCTGCGAGACGGTCGGCATCTCGGTGACGCGCACCGTCAGGTTCCCGTGTGTCACGGCGACGGTGGAAACCTGCACGTCCTGGCCCATCACGACGGTGCCGGAGCGCTCGTCGATCACGACGCGGGCGGGCGTGTCCGGCTCGACCCGGAGGTCTCCGATCTCGGCGATGAAGCGCGCCGCGTTGACGGCGCCCGGCTTCACGAGCGTGACCGTCCGGAGGTCCTGCTCGTAGGCACTCCTCACCCCGTAGCGCCGGATGGTGAAGGCATTGATGGCATCGGCCACGAGGATCGCGGTCTTGAAGTCGGGATTCCTGAGCTCGAGCACGAGCGCGTTCGAATCCCCGAAGCGACCGGGGATGCGCTGCTCGACGAGCGCGCCGTTCGGCACCCGCGCGACGGTCGGAACGCCCTGGGTCAGCGTCTCCGCCTGGCCGGCGGAGGCGAAGCCGGACACCGCCACCGGGCCCTGGGCCACGGCATAGGTGCGGCCGTCCGGACCCATGAGCGGCGTCAGCATCAGCGTGCCGCCGAGGAGCGACGTGGCGTCGCCCAGCGAGGATACCGTGACGTCGATCCGCGCACCGCGGCCGATGAAGGCCGGAAGCTCGGCCGTGACCATCACCGCCGCGACGTTCCGGGTCCGCAGGTTGGCGTTGCGTACATTTATGCCCATCGCGTCGAGCATCGACTGGAGTGCCTGCTCGGTGAAGGGCGAGTTCCGCATGCTGTCGCCAGTCCCCTGCAGGCCGGTGACGAGCCCGTAGCCGATCAGCTGGTTCTCGCGCACCCCCTGGACGCCGGTGATGTCCTTGATCCGGACGCCCGCCTCGGCCGCCGTCGCCGCGGCAAGGAATGCGAGCGCGAGGAGCAGCCGCAGCATCATCCGGCCCCCACCCGCACGGTGCCGTCCGACTGGATCACGCCGAAGATGACGAGCCCCGTGTCGATGTTGCGCACGCGCACGACGTCGCCGACGCGGCCCGGCTCGAGCGCCGATCCGTAGGCGGTGATCACCAGCCCGCCTTCCCGGAAGACGACCTGAACGGAGGCGCCGCGCGCGATGATGTTGGGCTCCCCGAGCGCGTTCACCGGGATCGGCTGCTCGGGGAGGAGCGTCCTCCGGGCGACCTTGCCGATCACCGCCTCGAGGTTCGGGGCCGCCCCGCGCACGAGCATGGATGCCGGAAAGGTCCGGCTCGTCACGAAGGCAGGCTCGATGACGTCGCCGGGATAGATCGTCATCGCCGGCACCGGAAGCTGCAGCGACTGCGCCGCCGCCGGGCCCCCCGGCCATGCGAAGGCCGCCAGCAGCAGCGCGAGGGAGACGAAGCGCGCGGGCGTCATGTCCGGCCGCCTACCGGATGCCCTTGGACACCACGCCGGCCATCTCGTCGGCGGCCTGGATCACCTTGGAGTTCATCTCGTAGGCACGCTGGGCGGAGATCAGCTCCGTGATCTCCTTCACCGGATCGACGTTGGACGCCTCCAGATAGCCCTGGTGGATCCGCGCGAAGCCGGGATCGGCCGGCACGCCGACCACCGGCTGGCCGGAGGCTGCCGTCTCGCGGTAGAGATTGCCGCCGAGCGGCTCCAGGCCCGAATCGTTCGCGAAATTGGCGAGCGTCAGCTGTCCGAGAAGCTGCGGGTCGGGATTGCCGTCGAGCGTCGCATAGACCTGGCCGGATTCGTTGACGGCGATGTCCACCGCGTCCTGCGGGATGGTGATCGCCGGATCGAGCGCGTAGCCGTCGAGCGTCACGATCACGCCGTCCGCGCTGGTGTTGAAGGAGCCGGCGCGCGTGTAGACGGTCTCGCCGTCGGGCCCGGTCACCTGGAACCAGCCACGGCCGTCGAGCGCGAGGTCGAGGCGGTTGCCCGTGCTCGTCAGCTCGCCCTGGAGGTGCAGGTTCCTGATCGCCGCAGTCCGGACGCCGAGGCCGAGCTGCGCCCCTTCCGGGATGGCCGCCTCCCCGCCCCGGTTCGACACGCCCTGCAGCCGCTCCGCCTGGTAGAGCAGGTCGGTGAACTCGGCGCGCGCGCGCTTGAAGGCGGTGGTGTTGATGTTCGCGATGTTGTTGGCGATGACCTCGAGGTTCATCTGCTGGGCGGTCATGCCCGTCGCGGCGATTGCGAGCGCTCTCATGTCGAAGTCCTCAGATCGCCATCCGGCTGATTTCCTGGTACGCGGCGACCACCTTGTCGCGGATCGCGATAGCGGCCTGGAGCGTCTGCTCCGCGCTCATCACCGCCTCCACCACCTGCTGGACGGGAGCCTTGCCCTCGATTCCCGAGATCGCGGCCGCCTCGCCGGCGTGGAGCGTGCCGACGGCTTCGGCCGAGACCTGCGCGAGCACAGAGCCGAAATCCGCGGCGCCGGAGGCGGGCGCGGCTGCCGCCGTGCGGGCGGCCGAGGCTGCGCCGTGGACGGATCCCGCCCCGGAGATCCCCCGGAACGAGGACGAGAGAACGGCGAGCGTATCGGTCATGTCGGCCTCAGGAGATCGATGGTCCGCGAGATCATCTCGCGCGCCTGCTGGATCATCTGCAGATTCGCTTCGTATGTGCGGGTGGCTTCCCGCATGTCCGCCATCTCGACGAGCACGTTGACGTTCGGGAACTTGACGAATCCCGCCGCGTCGGCGGCCGGATGGCCGGGATCGAACTCCATGCGGAAGGGCGCCCGGTCGACGCCGATCCGGTCGACCCTCACCAGCTCGACCTCGGCGGCGCGGTCCAGCTCCTCCGCGAAGGTCACCGTCTTGCGCGCGTAGGGATCCGCGCCCGGGGCCGACCCGGTCGACTGCGCGTTGGCGAGGTTCTCCGAGACGACCCTGAGCCGCGTGGATTGCGCGGCGAGGCCGGACCCGGAGATGCGGAGCGCAGCCTGGAGCGGATCGAGCGCGCTCACCCCCTGAGCCCCATCATGACCATGCGGTGGAACGCCTTCACGATGCCGGTGTTCAGCGAGAAGTCGCGCTGCACTTCCCCGGCCTTGATCATCTCGTCCTCGACCGCGACCGAATTGCCGGAATGCGTAACGTCCCAGCCGTCGACCCGCTCGACCGTGCTGGTGCGCAACCCTGCCGGCTCGAGATCCATGTGGCCCGGAGCCGTCTTGGCCAGTTTGGTGCCGAAGCTGTCGAGCACGTCCTGAAAGGGCTCGATCTCGCGCGCGGAATAGCCGGGTGTGTTGGCGTTCGAGACGTTCTCCGCCACCGTCGCCTGCCTGACGGCGAGCCACCCCGCGCGGCGCGAGGCGAGGTCGAACAGATAGACTCCGTCCACGAAGGCCGCTCCCGATCACCAGTCAGGGCGGACCTTACGGCGGGAATCTTGTCCGAGGCTGGCGCGGCAGGCCCGCGGCCGCGGGGGGAGCGCCCTCCGGGATCAGGAACCCGCGAGGCGCGCGTCGCCGAGGGCCGCCACGAGCCGCCGCGTATTGGCTTCCGGCGAAGGGTCCGGGGCCGCGAACGCGATATAGTGGATGTCGACGGCGGTCTCATCGCCGCGAAGCTCGAGATTGAACAACACCGTCACGCCCATGTGCCGGAACTCGAGATCGAGCATGACCGCCGGTGCGGCGCGCCAGTCGATCTCGACCTGCGCGGCGGCGCCGAAGCGCAGCGTTCCCGGCTTGAACAGGAGTTCCACCGAGGAGTTCACCAGATCCGCAATGTTCGCGTAGCGCTCGAACCTGACGAAGGCGACAAGATCCGCCACGTCGATCAGGCGCAGCTCGTCCGCTACCTCCCGAAGGGCTTCCGTGAGCGCCCGCTCCCGCCGAAGCGCGTGATCGTCCCGAACTTGCATCAACATCTTTATGCGTCACCTCGCCGGCGGCCGTGCCGCCGTCTTGGCGTAGAGGAAATATATCACTTCGGCCACGGCGCGGTAGAAATCGGGCGGGATCGCCTGGTCGATCGCGACGCTGTCGTAGAGGGACCGTGCGAGCGCCTTGTCCTCGACCACCGGAATGCCGTTCTCCTCCGCGATGCGGCGGATCGTGAGGGCGATCAGATCCTGCCCCTTGGCGAGGACGACCGGCGCCCCGCCCTCCTCGCGCACGTAGCGCAGCGCGACCGCGAAGTGCGTCGGATTGGCGATGACCAGCGTCGCTTGCGGGACGGCCGCCATCATGCGCTTGCGGTTGCGATCGAGGGAGAGCGAGCGCAGGCGCGCCTTCACGAGCGGATCGCCCTCCATTTCCCGGAACTCGTCCTTCACCTCCTGGCGCGTCATGCGCAGGTCGCGCCGCCATTGCAGCTGCGCCCAGACGAGATCGGCCGAGACGAGCAGGATGGTGGCGACGCAGACCGCGGAGAGCAGCCGGATCGACATGTCGAGGATGAGCTGCGGGATCGTGTTGGGATCGATCAGCATGGCATTGAACATGCCTGCCGTTTCCGAGCGCAGGAGCAGCGCGACGACGCCGGTGATGGCGACGAACTTGAACACGGACTTGGCGAACTCGACCTGGCCCGAAAGCCCGAAGATGCGGGCGAACCCCTTGCCCGGCGAGAGCCTCGACCAGTCCGGCTTGATCCGCTCCAGCACCAGCCGCGGCGCGTTCTGGAGGACGGCGGCCGCGATGCCGGCAACGGCAAGCAGGACGACGATCGGCACCAGGAACCGGAGCGCCTCCCGGAACACCGCCTGCCAGAGCAATATCGCGTCCATGCCATTGTCGAGCGACCATCCCGCCGGGTCATCGAGCAAGCGGCTCAGCACCAATGCCAGCCTTCCGGCGTGCTGATTGATGAGGAAGCCGAAGACGATCAGTATCGCACTGAATGATGCGAAGACCGCCGCTTCGCGGGAGATGGGGACGCGACCTTTTTCGATGGAATCCCGAATTTTCCTTTCGGTAGGTTCCTCGGTTTTGCTGTCTTTTTCAGGCGTATCGGCCACGATGCAGCAACTTACTGGTAATATTCGGCGTCTTCGGTGGCGTTGAGCTCGATTTCGCCGCGCTCCGCCATGCCGAGCGCGATGTCGGCAATCGTCCGGCGGGCCTTGATGACGTCGCGCTGCGGGGCCGGCTCGCCGTTCGCGAGCTCCGCCTCGACGATGCGGCGCGCGCGCGAGGCGAGCGAGGAGAGGATGAGGTCCCGGAACTCGGCGTCGGTTCCCTTGAGCGCGAGGACGACGCGCTCCGTCGAGATCTGGTCGAAGAGGACCATGCGCGCCTTGGGCGTGAGCTTGCCGATGTCCTCGAAGGTGAAGAGCAGCCCCTTCAGGATCTCCGCCGCCTTCGGCCGCTCCTCCGAAAGGCTCTGGAGGACGTCCTCCATCTGCTCGCGGTCCATCTTGTTGATGATGTCGGCCATTCGCGCATGCGCATCGGCGCCGGTCTTGCGCGCGAGGTTGAGGAGCAGGTCCTCGTGCAGGGTGCCCTCGACGAGGCGCATTGCCGGCTCCATGACCGGCTTCAGGCTGAACATGCGGCGCATGAGGGCGTTGCGCACGCTGCGCGGCAGATGCCCCATCACCTTCGCGGCGCAGGTCGGGCTCACCTTGGAGAGGATCAGCGCCGCGGTCTGCGGATGCTCCTTGACGAGATAGGAGGCGAAGACCGTCTCCGAGACGGAGGAGAGCCGCTCCCACATCGTCTGGTTGGAGCTTCCGAGCACGTCCGACATGATGTCGGCGATCTGCTCCGGCGGCAGCACGCCCAGGAGCAGCTGCTCGACCTCCCGCGCGGTGCCGAGCAGGCTCGCGCCGGACGAGAACTGCACCGCGAATTCCTCGATGACGCCCTCGATCGCCTGCGGCGATACCGGGCCGAGATCGGAGGCCGCGCGCGTGATCTGGCGGAGCTCGATCTCGTCGAAATGCTTCAGGAGCTGCGTCGCCAGCGGCTTGCCCATGGCAAGCAGCAGCGCGGCCACCTTGTCCGGCCCGCGCAGCGGCTTGACGGCGAGCGCCTTTCCGGGCGCCGCCGCAGCCCTCGGGAACTTGAGGTCAGGCGCCGCCATCGGAGCCCGACTGCCCGACGATCTCCGTCAGGGAGACGCCGAACCGGGAGTTGTCCTCCTCCACCACGACGACTTCGCCCCGGGCGACGACGCGGCCGTTCACCACCACGTCCACCGGCTCGCCGATCCTGTGGTCGAGCGGGATCACGGCGCCGCGTCCGAGCTTCATCAGATTGGCGACGGGCATGGTGGTGGAGCCGAGGACGACCTGGACCGAGACGGGAATGCGCAGGATGGCGTCGAGATGGCGGCCGGGCTCGGGGGCGGGCCTTGGCGGCTCGCCGGCAGCGCCGGCGGTCGAGCCGAAGAGAGCGTCACTGTGCGACATGGAGACCGGGGCCTTTGGCTGGAACTCGGGGTGGGACGGTCGGGTCAGGCATTGCCAGGCAGGATGCGGGCCGCGGCGGCATCCCACTCGCCGGACGCCCGGGCGACCTCCGCCCTCGCCGTGCGAAGCTCGCCGTCGAGACGGCCGAGCACCGCACGGCCTTCCTCGATGCGCTCGGCGAGCGCGGCGAGGGTCTCGCCGGAACGGCCGTTGACGTCGTGGATCGCGCGCTCCAGGCCGCCCAGCGCCTCCCGGGTCTGCTCGAACACGCGTTCGTAGTCGGCGTGGTAGAGCCGCAGGCGCTTGAGCTCGCGGTACATGGCGGTCACGCGCGCGCTCGTCAGCAGCAGCGCGACGACGAGAACGCCGTCAACCAGAAACGAGGTCATCGATCACGTCCTCGTTCTTGTCGATGAAGTCTTCCACCCGCAGCGTGTAGACGGAATCGGAACGGCCCAGCTCGCACCAGAAGAGCGGCTGGTCGGCACATTCGAGCCGGACCCGCGTGCGCGGCGTCGCCTCGAGCGGCAGAATCATGCCGGCCCTGAGCTCCGCCACCTCGCCGAGCGTCATCTCACGCTCCTCCAGGATCGCGCGCAGCCGCACCTCGGTGCGCGCGACCTCCGAGTGGATCTGCCGCGTCCAGCGCGGATCGCTCGGCGAGACGTCGCCGGAGAGCACACGGGCGAGGTTCTGACGCATCGGCGTCAGCGCCGATTGCGGGATGACGATGAACATGTCGCCGCCGCGTTCATGGGCCTGCATGGCTATGCGCGTGACGACGGCCGGGTTGTTGCGCCGCCCGATGACCGCGAAGTCGAGGCGCGTCTCGACCCGCTCGATCTTGAACGGGGCCTCGCCGACGGAGGCGAAGCAGGCGGCGAGCGCGGCTGCGACATGCTCGAAGACGAGCTGCGCGACCTTCATTTCGATGGTGGTGAAGGCGCGGTCCTCGGGATCCTGCGGCTCGGTGCCGTCGCCGCCGAAAAGCGCCTCCAGGATCGCGTTCGTGCAATCGCGATCGAGCCCCACGAGGATGCGGGTGTCCCACTCGCTCGCATAGAGCACGGCCGCGACGGCGCCGCGCTGATAGGCCGACAGCACATCGCCGATGCGCCCCGTCTCGACCCCCTCCATGGAAAGGAGGATCGGCGAGGGCGAGAGCGGGCGGAGGGCGTCGGCACAGCTCGTCGCCAGGCGGTCGAAGACCACCCTGAGCATGGGCATCCGGTCGATCGAGATGCCCGCGACCTCCAGCAGCCGGTCATGAACGGGCGGCTGCATGTCGGGATCGGCGATACCGGCGGCACTCATCCGCTATGCCGCCTGCTTCTGCGGCTCGGCCGCCCGGCCGCCGCCGGCGATCGTCTCGCTCTCCACCTCGTCGATCGAGGGGCGATCGAGGGCCGAGATCGTCTTGCGGCCATGTTCGAGCGCGATCTGCGGCATCGCCCCGTTCATGAAGGCTAGCAGCGTCTGCTTCACGATGACGTAGAGCCGGCACCGCTTCTCGCGGCTGACCTTCACCTTGTGCGCGAGCGGGCCGACCACGCCGTAGGAGAGGAAGATGCCCGCGAAGGTTCCGACCAGCGCCGCACCGATCAGGTGACCGAGGAGTTCGGGCGATTCGTTGAGCGCGCCCATCGCCTTGATCACGCCCAGCACGGCCGCGACGATGCCGAGCGCCGGCAGCGCTTCCGACACCGAGACGAGGGCGTTGTAGGGCTTCAGCTTGTCGCGATTGACGGTGTGGATCTCCTCGTCCATCAGCGCCTCGATCTCGTGGGTTCGGGCGTTGCCGATGATGATGAGCCGGCAATAATCGCAGATGAAGTGCGTCAGATCCCTGTCGGCGAGGACCGTCGGGAAGCGCTTGAAGATTTCCGACTGCTCGGGATTGTCGATGTGCTCCTCGACCTCGTTCCGCGCCTTGGACCGCAATTCGCGCATCAGCGAGTAGAGCAGCCCCAGGAGGTCGAGATAGTCGCGCTGCTTCGGGCCGCCCCCGAGGATGGCCTGGACGGAGGCGCGGCCGGTATCGGCGACGGTGGAGAGCGGATTGGCGATGATGAACGTGCCGAGCGCGCTTCCGCCGATGATGACGAATTCCCAAGGCTGCCAGATGACGGCGAGATGCCCGCCGAGCGCGGCGAAGCCGCCGAGCATGCACCCGATCGCGATGATCAAGCCGATGAAGAATCCCAACCGCCCAGCTCCGGACCAGCTCTTCCGGAGCCCGGAATAGCGGGCAAGGCTTGCGTGAAACTGGCTCGACGCCAGCTTCGGGCAAGCCGGACGGCCGAAGGTGGCGTCGCTCCATTGATCGGGGACCGCCCGTGCTTTCGACCTTCACGAGCTATCGGATGATTTCCGGCAGTCTGACCCAGTCGCTCGAGCGCACGTCGCAGCAACCCGTCGTCGCGCGCGAGAGCGCCTATTACCTGGAGAACATCGTGAAGGTGAAGTCGATCGACGACTTCATGGAGAACGATCGGCTGTTCTCCTACGCCATGAAGGCCTACGGCCTCGGCGACATGACCTATGCCAAGGCGTTCATGGGCAAGGTGCTCGAAGGCGGCATCGACGATTCCGACAGCTTTGCCAACCAGCTCACCGACAAGCGCTACCAGGACTTTGCCCAGGCGTTCAACTTCGTCCGCTACGGCGAGACTGCGACCGTCTTCACCCGCGCGCAGCAGGGCACCGTCGACAAATACGTGCGCCAGACGCTCGAGGAGGACGCGGGCTCGTCCAATGACGGGGTCCGGCTCGCGCTCTATTTCCAGCGCAAGGCGTCGTCGGTGACGAGCGCCTACGGCATCCTCGCCGATACCGCCCTCATCCAGGTGGTGCAGACGGCGTTCGGCATCTCCTCCCTCACCTCCATGTCCGACATCGACCGCCAGGCGGACTTCATCACCTCCAAGCTCGACATTTCCGACCTCCAGGACCCGGAGAAGGTCGACAGGCTCCTGCAGCGCTTCACCGCGATGTGGGACGCGGAGAACGGGACGACGCAGTCGGTGTCCCCGGCGATCCTGATCAGCCAGCCGGTGGCGGCGGGGATCGGCACGGACCTGCTGATGAGCCTGCAGGGGCTCAAGCTCGGGGGCAATTAGGTGGAGAGCAGCCTCTACGTATCGCTGTCCGGCCAGATCGCGCTGGAGCGCCGGCTCGAAACGATCGCCCGCAACATGGCGAACGTGAGCACCGCAGGCTACCGGGCGGACGAAGTGAGCTTCGAGGCCATCCTCTCCCGGACCGGCGATCCCGTCGCCTTCGCCTCGACCGGCGAGACCTTCATCGAACGCCGTTCGGGCGCCATGACGCAGACGGGAAATCCTCTCGACGTCGCGGTCAGGGGCGAGGGCTGGTTCGCGATCCAGACACCGGCCGGCATTGCCTATACCCGCGACGGCCGGATGCGGATGCTCCCGACGGGAGAGCTCCAGACGCTCGCCGGCCATCCCGTCCTCGATGTCGGGAATGCGCCGATCCAGCTCGATCCGGACGGCGGCGCGATCTCCATCGCAAGCGACGGCATGATCACCCAGGCCGGCGAACAGCGCGGCGCGATCGGCCTCTTCAGCATCGACCCGGCGGCCGGGCTGAAGCGCTACGACAGCTCCGCGGTCATCCCCGATCGCCCGGCCGCGCCCGTTCTCGATTTCGCGGAAAACGGCGTCGCTCAGGGCTTCGTCGAAGGGTCGAACGTCGATCCGGTCCGCGAGCTGACGAAGCTCATCATAATGTCGCGGGCCTTCGAGGCGACCGCCTCCGCCGTGGCGGAGACGGAGGGAGCGCTCAAGGACACCGTCAAGACCCTCGGCACCTCCGTCTGACGGCAGGCGCCGCGGCGGATGGAAGGATCGGAAGCAGGCCCGCCGTGAACGCGCTCGAACGACTTGCCCAGGCGCTCGCCCCCCACCCGCAGCTGCGATCCTTCGTGCGCGCGAGCGGGCTCGTGACGGAGGTCACGCCGACGCATTTCCGCATCGCCGGGCTTTCCCATTTCCTGAAGCTCGGCGAATGCATCGCCCTGTCGGAAGGCGGCCAGGCGATCGGCGAGGTGATCCGCATCGATCCGGCCGCGGCGACGGTCAAGCCCTATGCCGACCTGATCGAGATCGGCCCGGGCACGCGCGTCCATCGCCTGGGGCCGCTCGCGATCGCCCCCGACGCGAGCTGGAAGGGCCGGGTCATCGACGCGCTCTGCCGCCCGATCGACGAAGGCGGCCCGCTTGCCGCCGGCACGGTGGAGCGCACCGTCGACGCACCGCCGCCGCCCGCCATCCGCCGCGCGCGCGCCAAGGAGCCGGTCGCCACGGGCGTGCGCGTGCTCGACCTCTTCACGCCGATCTGCAAGGGGCAGCGGCTCGGCATCTTCGCCGGCTCCGGCATCGGCAAGTCGACGCTGCTCTCGATGCTCGCCCGGGCCCAGACTTTCGACAGCGTGGTGATCGCGCTCGTCGGCGAGCGCGGCCGCGAGGTCCGCGAGTTCCTCGAGGAGAGCCTCGGTCCGGCGCGCCAGCGCACCGTCGCCGTCGTGGCGACCGGCGACGAGAGCGCGATGATGCGCCGGCTCGCGCCCCGCACCGCCATGAGCATCGCGGAGTGCCTCCGCGATGCCGGCGAATCGGTGCTCCTCATCGTCGATTCGATCACGCGCTATGCCCATGCGGCGCGCGAGGTCGCGCTCGCCGCGGGCGAGCCGGCGGTCGCGCGCGGCTATGCGCCGAGCGTCTTCGGCGACCTTCCCCGGCTGCTCGAGCGCGCCGGGCCCGGCGAGGACGGCAGCGGGACCATAACCGGGATATTCGCCGTGCTGGTCGACGGCGACGATCACAACGAGCCCGTCTCCGACGCCATCCGCGGCACGCTCGACGGCCATGTCGTCCTCAGCCGCGCGATCGCCGACCAGGGCCGCTATCCGGCCGTCGACCTTCTCGGCTCCCTCTCCCGCCTCGCCCGGCACGCCTGGTCGGCCGACCAGCGGATCCTGGTCGGGCGCCTGAGGACCATGGTCGCGCGCTACGAGGACAGCCGGGACCTGCGGCTGATGGGAGCCTACCATCCCGGCGCGGACGCCGAGCTCGACCAGGCGGTGGCGCTCGTTCCGGCGCTCTACCAGGCGATCGCGCAGGACCCCTCGTCGCCGCCCTCGCGGGATGCCTTCCGCGAGCTTGCCGACGCTTTGCAGGGACCGCGGCCGTAGCGGCCCGGCCGTCCCGTCTCAGCCCGGATTGGCGACCGGCCGTGCGCCGGCCGGCGCGGCCGCCTTGGGCGGCGCCTCGTGGGCGCGGCGCTCCTTGGCGTAGCGCACGAGCGCCGCGAAGCGGTAGATGCCGTGGACGAACTTGCCGTAGGGCATGGTCACGAACAGGCTGAAGACGACGCCGAGATGGACCGCGAGCAGGATCCCCATGGCCGGGGTGGCGCGCAGCAGGAGAAGCAGCAGGCCCGTCAGCCCGGTCAGGAAGAGCATCGCGATGAAGGCGACGTCCATGCCGGTTTTCGTGTGGTCGACCATGGCCGGATCGCGGCGACGCTTCGCGATGTAGAGGCCGATCGGACCAACCACGAGGCCGATGCCGCCGAGCGTCCCGAGGACGACCGGCAGGTCGTACCAGGGATAGGGGGCCTCGCGTCCGAGGAAATAGTGGTAGAGCGTCGCGATGCAGGTCGACGCGAAGCACAGCATGAAGCCGTAGAACGTCGCGTGGTGGGCGTGCCGGCGCCCGTCCTTCGGGCGCGGACTGTCGTTCATGCAGCCCATGCCGCCGCCGTCGAGATAGCGCAGGCTGGCGGCGTCCTTGACCGCCTGCCAGATCGATCCGCCGTCATCGAGCGGATGGCTCGGCTCGCCGATATCCCGCCAGAAGTTCCGGAAGCCCATGACGAGCGCGACGATCGCGTAGATGAAGGCGGCGCCGAAAATGGCCACCATCCAGTTGTGCGGCATCAGGCGGTAGAACGCGCCCGCTCCCGTCTGCGTGGCGAATACGACCGAAGGATCGTTCGCGGCGACGAAGCCGAGGATGAAGACGGCGACGCTCAGCGCCGCGATCAGGCTGATCGCGAGCCCGTTGCGCGCAAAGACGCCTGCGAATGCGCGCGGCCAGGCATAGGCCTGGTAGGTCTCGCCGCGGAGCTTGGCGAGGGTCTGCGGGACGTCGACGCTGAATTCGTGCGGCGGCGAGAACTGGCAGTCGTAGTAGCAGGCGCCGCAGGCATGGCAGAGATTCGCGAAATAGTTGAGGTCGCCCGGCGTGAACGCGCGGCGCATCTCCATCGCGGGAAAGACGGCGCACAGGCCTTCGCAATAGCGACAGGCATTGCAGATCGTCATGATCCGATCCGCTTCCTGCTGCGTGTCAGTTGCGTACATTGGCAGCCGCCTCTCGTCCCGCGATCCGTCCGAAGACGCCGCCGATGGTCATTCCGATGCCGGCGAGATAGCCCTTTCCGAGCACGTTTCCGGCCATGATCTCGCCCGCGGCGAACATGTTCGCGGACGGCTTGCCGCCTTCCATGATGATGCGGGCCTCCCTGTTCACGCGTGTCCCGAGATAGGTGAAGGTGATCCCCGGCCGAACCGGATAGGCGTAGAAGGGCGGCGTATCGATGCGCCGGGCCCAGTGCGACTTCGGGGGCGTCAGGCCCTCCGTCCGGCAGTCGTCCAGCACGGTGGAATCGAAGTTGCCGGAGCGCACGGCCGCATTGAACTCCGACACTGTTCTTTCAAGCTTCTGCGGGTCGAGGTTCAACTGCTGCGCAAGGCCCGCAAGCGTGTCTGCCTTGAGCGGCGGATAGACCGACGGCATGAAGGACGTGATGGATTTCTGGTCGATGAGGATGTAGGCGATCTGGTCCGGCTGGCCGGCGACGAGGCGGCCCCAGATCGCGTAGCGCTTCGGCCAGAAATCCTCACCCTCGTCGTAGAACCGCTCGGCGTCGCGGTTGACCACGATGCCGAAGACGACGCAGTCGAGCCGGGTGACGATGCCGCCGTCGAACTTCGGCGAGCGCGCATCGATCGCCACCGCATGGCACTGCGTCGGGTCGCCGATCGGCTGGACACCGGCGTCGAGCAGCATCCTGAGGATCGAGCCGCGATTGTGGCGCGTGCCGCGTATGAGGAAATTGTCGGCGGGCGGGCCCCAATATTCCCGGAGCCATTCGAGGTTCGATTCGAAGCCGCCGGCGGCGGCGACCAGCGCGCCGCCCCGGACGACGAATTCGCGCTCGCCGATGCGGACCGTCGCCGACAGGAAGGCGCCGTCCTCGATCGCGAGCGCCACCACCGGCGCATCGTAGAAGATCTCGACCCCGAGATCCTCCGCCGTCCGGTAGAGCGCGTTCAGCATCGAGCGCCCGCCGCCGAGAAAGAACGCATTGGTGCGGCCGAGGCTGAGGGTGCCGCCCAAGGACGGCTGGAACCGGACGCCCTGGTTCGTGTGGAAGTCCCAGAGCTCCTTCGACTGCGCGATCGTGTAGCGCGCCAGCTCCTCGTCGGTCTGGCCGCCCGTGACGCGCAGCAGGTCGTCCCAGAATTCGTCCTCGTGATAGGGGCCGGTCAGAACCTCGTTCGGCTCGTCATGCGCCACGCGCATGTTGCGCGTGTGCCGCGTATTGCCGCCGCGGTAGAATTTCGGCGCGGCCTCGAAGACGACGACGGACCGGCCCGCCCGCCGCGCATTGTTGGCCGCGCAGAGAGCGGCGTTTCCGCCGCCGATCACGACCACGTCGTAATGTTCCGCGGGGCGCGCCGCTTCCCCGGGCGGAGCTGGATTCGGATCTGACGCCATGTTCATCGCACATTTCCGTATACAACAGGATACATGATTGCAAGGAGGCTGTGCGCGTCGCGCCGGGCGCTCCGCGGCAGGCGGGCATCCGGCCTGCAACCGCGCCGCACAGCCCCGAAGCCTGCCTTCGCTCCGCATCGGCCATACCTGGAAATACAATTGCATACGAACGGCGGGACTTCCCCTCATCCTTCTGTATAATCCCCCGTACGTTGCAGTTGCCGGTTGCGAGCGGCATGGTGCGGCACCACGGCCAGGGAGGAGAGGCCGGCGACCGGGCCTCCCCGTCCGCCGCGATTCGGCCCGGCGCCGGATCGGAAGCAGCAGGAGTGATGATGGCGGACGCAACGGACCCGATCCGGAACATGCCCTCAGCCTCGGGCGAACCGCACGGCGGATCCAAGACGTCCCGCGCCCAGTGGGTGTACGAATCGCTCCGGAACGGCATCCAGCTCGGGCGATACGGTCGCGGCGAACGCATCCGCGAGGAGGAGATCGCGCGTGCGCTGGGCGTCAGCCGCACCCCGGTCCGCGAGGCGATCTCGCGTCTTCAGGCGCGCGGGCTCCTCGAAATGGCGCCCGGCGGCCTGGTGGTGGCGACCCTCAGCCGGCCCCAGACGATCGAGCTCTACGCCATGCGCGAGATCCTCGAGGGTTCCGCGGCGCGGTTCGCCGCGCAGCATGCCTCGCCGAGCGAGATCGCGACGCTCCATCGGCTCGCCCAGGCGTTCGAGCGCGCGGCCGGCGATGCCGACCGGCAGGCGCATTACAACCGGGAGTTCCACGGCGCCATCTACGAGGCGGCGCACAACCGCTATCTGATGCGGACCCTCGACGAGGTGCACGATGCGATGGCGCTCCTGCCGAGCACGACCTTCACGGTGTCGGGGCGGCCGGAGCGGGCCGTCGCGGAGCATGCCGCCATCGTCGCGGCGATCGAGGCCCGGGACGCGGACCGGGCCGAGCACGCGGCCCGCTCCCACATCCAGATGGCGCAGGAGGCGCGCCTCGGGATGATGTTCGACATCGGCTGACGCGGGCGGGCGGCCGAACGGCCGCCGATCAGCCCTTCGCCTCGGCCGCCCGCCTCAGGTCCGAGACGCGGCGGCTCGCTTCCGCCATCAGGAAGGCGACATCCGTCTGCGTGGTGATGAAGCGGACGCCCTCATGGATGAGCCTGGTCTGGCGTCCGAGGTCGCGGTCGCCGCCGAGGCCGGCCCATTTGCCGTGCTTCCTGCAGGCCTCGATGATCCGGCCGATGGCCGCCATGATCCTGGGCTCGCCGAAGGCGCCGGGCGTGCCCCACGCATTGAGGAGATCGTTGCAGCCGATATGGACGACGTCGACGCCCTCGACGGCCGCAATCGCCTCGACGTTCTCGAGCCCCTCCGGGGTCTCGATCATGCAGACCACGAGGGTGGTTTCGTTCAGGATCCGGATCGCCTCCGGAATCGGCTTCGGCTTGAAGTCGAAGATCGAATAGCCGCCCGCGACCGACCTCTTGCCGACCGGCGCGAACTTGCAGATCTGGACCGCCCGCCGCGCCTCTGCGGCGTTGTTCACGTCCGGGAAGACGACCCCCATGACGCCATTGTCGAGCAGGCGCGGGATCTCGGGATCCTCGAGGTTGCGCGCCCGGACGAGCGTGGCGATCCCGCAGCCGAGCGCCGCCTGCGCAATGTGCCCGATCGTCTCCGCCGAGAAGATGGCGTGCTGCCCGTCGACGAAGATGAAATCGTGCCCGCTCGCCTTGGCGATCCGTGCGATCTCGCCCGAGCGCGCGAGCCGCACCACCATTCCGAGGCCGACCTCGCCGGCACTCATTCGATCCCGGAGCGGGTTGCGGATGTCCTGGGTCGCAGTCATGTCGTCGTCCTCCGGCCGGCCTCTGTCAGCTTCCTAACGGCTGCGACGCGACGGCGAGCAGCGGCACGCCGCGTCCCCGCGCATCGGCCAGAAGCGGCTCGAGATCCTTCGCCTGGTAGGGGATCCCGGCTGCGAGCCGCCGCGCCTCCTGGCGCGCCTCGGGCTCGCCGGGCATCAGAATCTCGTCGAACCCCTCGGCCCTGGGGCAGGTCTTCACACGTTCGACGAGCACGTCCATGCGCGCGCGGAAATCCGCTGCCGACATGAAGAGATCCGGCCTGATCGCCAAGAAGAAATGCCCGACATTCTGCGGTCGCGTGTAGTCCTTGTACTGGTCGGTGACGTCGCCCGCAAAGGCGGCGCCCGACAGCACCCCGCCCATGATGTCCATCAGCATGGAGAGGCCGGATCCCTTCGGGCCGCCCATCGGCAGCACCACGCCCTGGAGCGCCTTGACCGGGTCGGTCGTCGGCTTGCCTTCCGCGTCGAGCGCGTAGCCGAGCGGGATCTGCTCCCCCATCCGCTGCGCGCGCCGGATCTTGCCGCGCGCGGCCACGCTCGGCGCCATGTCGAGAACGAAGGGTCCGCGCTCGCCGCCCGGTGCGCCGGCCGCGAACGGGCTCGTCCCGAGAAGCGCCTCCCGCCCACCCCAGGGCGGCATGGCGCGCGAGGCATTGGTGAAGACGAACGCGATGAAGCCCGCCTCCACCGCCTGCAGGACATAGCTCGCGGCCATGCCGAAATGCGTGCTGCGCATCGCCGACACCATCCCGATGCCGACCTCGCCCGCCATCGCCATGGCCTCCGCCATGGCGCGCGTGGCGATCACGAAGCCGAACCCGTCGCCGCCGTCGAGATGCGCGACAGCCGGCGTGACACGGCGGGGCCGGAGGTTCGGGCGCGGATTGACGAGCCCGCGCCGGACACGGTCGAGATAGCCGCCGAGCCGCGCGATCCCGTGCGTGTCGACGCCGCGGAGATCGGCGCGCACCAGGCATTCGGCGATGACCCGCGCGTCCTGCGGGGGGACCTCGTAGGTGGCGAGAAGCGCTGCAACGAAGCGGCGCGCCTCCTCCGCCTCCACATGGACCGTGCCGCTCGCCGCGGCCGCGGCACTCTTCGCATCCTGCATCGTCGCTTCCAACCCTGCTTCTTTTCGCGTCCCGCGGTGCAGCTAGCGCCCGGTGAAGACCGGCTTCCGCTTCTCGCGGAAGGCGCGGCGGCCCTCCGCATAGTCGGCGCTGTCGAGGCAGGCCGCGGCGAGCGCATCGAGACGCGTCATGTCCCGTTCCTGCGGATCCTTCAGCGCGGCGTCGATGGTGAGCTTCGAGGCCTCCACGGTGAGCGGCGCGTTCTCCGAAATCGTCGTCGCCATCGCGCGCACGGTCTCCTCGAGCGCGTCCACCGGGACCACGCGGTTCACGAGCCCGATCCGCCACGCCTCCGCGGCGTCGAGCCGGCGCGCGGTGAAGAGCATTTCCTTCGCATAGGCCGGCCCGACCAGCTCGGTGAGCATCTTCAGGTTCTCGATGCCGTAGCTCAGGCCGAGCCGTGCCGCGGGAATGCCGAACACGGAATCCTCCGATGCGATCCTGATGTCCGCGCGCATCGCGATGGCGAGCCCGCCGCCGAGGCAGAAGCCGCGGATCATGGCGACGAGCGGCTTGCGAAGCGCCGACATCCTCGCCCGCCCGCCCTCTGAGAGCTCCTTGTAGAGTTCGCCGGCGCTCGCATCCGCGCGCTTCTCGTCGAACTCGGTGACGTCCGCCCCTGCCGTGAACGCCCGCTCGCCGGCGCCCTTCATGACGACGACCCGCACCTCCGGGTCCGCATCGTAGGTCGCGAGCGCGGTCACGATGGCGCGCCACATCTCGAGCGAGATCGCATTGCGGCGCTCCGGCCGGTTGAAGACGAGCCAGCCGATCCCGCCTTCCCTTTCGGCGAGCACCTTGTCCGTGCCGAGTTCCATGCTTCCTCCGCCGGCGGCCGGAGCGGCCGCAGCCCATCGGCCCGTCCGGATCGTTCACCGCCCGTCTGGCTCTTGCCCGGACTTATTCGTATACGTCTGCATTCAGCATTGCACGGGTGTCAAGGCGCCCGCGCCGGCCGTGCTGATGATGTCGCCTTCTTCGTGCTGAGCTCGCGCGCCGGCTCGGGCGTGCAGAGCTTCGGGATCGCGGTGCCCTTTTCAGCCTGCGCTCCGTCCGCACCGGGCGGAGCGCCTGAACGGAAGAAGGGCGGCCCCGCGGAGCCGACCTTCCCGAATTCGCACCGCGGACGGGCGGAGGCGACCGCGCCCGCCCGCTCGCCGGTCAGAGCTTCACGTTGTAATTGTTGATCAGATAGTTGCGGAGCCACTCGCGGGCCTCGTCCGGCATGGTCGTGGCCACCTGGTAGAGCTTCTCCGCCGCCGCGCCGGTCGCCTGCTTGTACTCGCCGAGGATCTCGCCCTTGTTCGCCTGGAGCTCGGGATCGGCAACCGCCTGCTCGAAGGCCTTGGTATAGGCGTCCACGATGTCCTTCGGCGTCTTCTTCGGCAGCATGACGGGCTTCTGCGCTGCGAAGCCCGAGCCGAACACCGCCTTGTAGACGTCGAACTCGATGCCTTCCGGCTTCTTGCCGTGCATCATCTCGTAGGCCTCGACGAAATGCGGCAGATCCGGGAAGGTCGGATCGCGCGCGAACTCGCCGTTTTCGTCGAGGACGCCCCAGGAGAAGATCGGGACCGCCTTGCCGGCCTCGACCAGCGGAACCACGTTGGCGAGATAGGCGCCGGAGGTCTGGTAGTCGATCGTGGTCTCGCCGCGCTCGAAGGCGAGCCGGCCGTCGGCGCGGCCCGGCATGCCGAAGACGTAGCGGACGTTGAGCCCGAGCACCAGGAAGGCGATCATCGGCACGAGGTCGAGCGAGGTCGGGCCCTGGCTGCCGTAGATGAGCTCCTTGTCCTTGATCTTGTTGAGGTCGGCCGCGGACTTCACGCCGAGATCGGGCGGCAGGTAGCAGACGCCGCCGGTCGGCGAGACAAGCACCGGCGTGAAGTTCTTGTAGTCGTAGCGCACCCGCGGATCGCCGAGCAGATAGGGGAACTGCGTGGTCGCCGAGGTGACGATGATCATCTTGCCGTCCGGCCGGGCGCGCGCCGCGAACTCGTTGGTTCCGGTGATCGAGCCGCCGCCGGGAATGTTCCGGACCACGATGTCCGGGTTTCCCGGAAGATACTTCTTCAGGAACGGAAGATAGAAGCGGGCGAGCACGCTGCTTCCGCCGCCTTCCGAGAAGGGGCAGATCCACTCGATCGTTTCCCCGGAGAAGTCGGCCGCCGCGAACGCGCTGCGCGGGCCGGAAACGGCGGCAATCCCGGCGGACGCTGCGGCGCCGGCCAAGAGTGTCCTGCGATCGATCTTCATTCAATCCTCCCGATCATTACATGGAGGCGCCCCAGCCGGCCCGAGCCGGGAGGCGCCTTTCGACAGGTCGTATCCAAGCGCGGCGCCCCCGGGCAGGCAAGACCGAAGCGGACGCCGCATGGTCCCGGGGGAATCGGCTCCGAAGGCGGAGGCCGCCACGCCGGAGCCCGAGCGAATTGACTCCGGCAAGGAACAGACATGCCATGCTTGACGAGCTCGCTTCGGTTGTCAACGATTGTATGCAAAGCGACACGGGATGTGGGCAATGGGCGGTGGCGGTCCCGAATCCTGGAGCGAAATTCCGCGTAATGTGCGGTTCGGGCCTTTTTCAGGGTCCGCGATCGACACTTGGTGCGCGCGGATCACGCTGCTATGGACACGTTCCGATGGTCATCGTCGGGCGTCTCTGTCCGGACATGCAGGCCGGAGGACCCGAGCGCGCCCCGATCTTTCGGCGGCCCGACCATCGACGACCGAGCACTGAACACGAACGAGGTGCGGAGGGAACACGCCATGCAGTCCGGCCAGGGCATGAGGATCGGCATGATCGGCTTCGGCGAAGTCGGTCACGTCTTCGCGAAGGGACTTCTCGCCGGCGGCGCGACCATCGCCGCCTACGATCTCCTCTTCGACGATCCCGAAGCCGCCGCCGCCGCGACGCGGGACGCGCGCTCGGTCGGCGTGGTGCCGGCGGCAACCAACGCGGAGGCCTGCGAGGGCGCCGACATCATCTTCTCCTGCGTGACGGCCTCGCAGGCGCTTGCGGTCGCCCGCAAGACCGCGGGCAGCATGCGGGCCGGCCAAGTGTTCTTCGACGTGAACTCCGTCTCGCCGGCGACGAAACGCGCCGCCGCCGAAGCGGTCGAGGCAGCCGGAGCCGACTATGTCGAGGGCGCGGTCATGGCCCCGGTGCTCGGGCCCGATCTCAAGGTCCCGATCCTCGGCGCCGGCCGGCGCGCCGGAGAAATCGCGGAGCGGCTCAACGCGCTCGGCATGAACATCCGTCCGGTCGCCACCGAGATCGGACGCGCATCCGCCACCAAGCTCTGCCGCAGCATCATGATCAAGGGCCTGGAGGCGCTCATCATCGACTGCACGCGCGCGGCCGCCGCCTTCGGCGTGACCGAGGACGTGTTCAAGAGCTTCTACAACAGCTATCCCGGGATGGACTGGGACGAGATCGCGGCAACCATGCCGGGCCGGGTCGAGAAGCACGGCCTGCGGCGCGCAGCCGAGATGCGCGAGGTCGCCGCGATGCTGCGCGATCTCGGCATGGACGGATCGCTCGCGGACGCCGTCGCCGACCGCCACGAGCGCTATGCCACGATCGAAACGAAGCGGGCGCGGCAAAGCGAGGCCGCGGAATAGCCGCGGCCGCATCTTCTCGACATCCATTTCATAAGACGAGACCCAGATGATCGCCGACGCCTTCTTCGGTGCGCTCTCGCACCTCCTGAGCGTGAACTACCTTCTCTACATGCTGCTCGGCGTCTCGGTCGGCCTCATCGTCGGCATCCTGCCCGCGCTCGGCGGCATTGCGGGCATGTCGCTGCTGCTGCCCTTCATCTACGGAATGGACGTGACCTCCGCGCTCGGCATGCTGATGGGCATGGTGGCGGTGATACCCACCTCCGACACGTTCTCGTCCGTCCTCATGGGCATTCCGGGGTCGGCCTCCGCCCAGGCGACCGTGCTCGACGGCTTTCCGATGGCCAAGCGCGGCGAAGCCGCGAGGGCCCTCAGCGCGGCATTCTCGGCCTCCTTCATCGGCGGGCTCTTCGGTGCGGCGATCCTGACGATCTTCGTCCTGATCGCCCGCCCGCTCATCCTCTCGTTCGGGGCGGCCGAGCTCTTCATGCTGGCGATCTTCGGCCTGTCCATGGTCGGCGTGCTGACCGGGGCAAGCCTGCCGAAAGGGCTCGCCGCGTGCGCCATCGGCCTCGCCTTCGGCTCGATCGGCGCGGCCCCGGCGACCGGCGAGTACCGGATGGATTTCGGCACCCTCTACCTCTCCACCGGGCTGCCACTCTCCATCGTCGGTCTCGGCCTCTTCGCGATCCCCGAGATCATCGACCTGCTGCGCGGCGGCGGGGCGATTTCCGGCAGCGGAAAGCTCGGCAAGGGCTGGATGCACGGCGTGCAGGACACGATCCAGAACTTCTGGCTGACGATCCGCTGCTCGGGCATCGGGGCCCTGCTCGGCGCGCTCCCGGGCCTCGGCGGCAGCGTCATCGACTGGGTGGCCTATGGCCACGTGGTCCAGACGTCGCGGGACAAGTCGATGTTCGGGAAGGGCGACGTCCGCGGCGTGATCGCGCCGGAATCGGCCAACAACGCGAAGGACGGCGGCGCGCTGGTGCCGACGCTCCTCTTCGGCATTCCGGGCTCAGGCTCGATGGCGATCTTCATGGCGGGCATGCTTCTCCTCGGCCTGCAGCCCGGCCCCGCCATGGTCGGCCGCAATCTCGACCTGACCTATACGATCGTCTGGTCGCTCGCGATCGCGAACGTGATCGGCACGTTCTTCTGCATCGTGCTCTCCCCGGCGATCGCGCGGCTCACCACGATCCGCTTCTCGATCGTGGCGCCGTTCATGGTGATGATCATCGCGTTTGCCGCGTTCCAGTCGAACTTCTCGCTCTACGATCTCGTCACCCTGCTCGCGCTCGGCATTCTCGGCGTGCTGATGCGCCGGTTCGGCTGGTCGCGGCCGGCATTCCTGATCGGCTTCGTGCTGGCCACGCAGAGCGAGCGCTACCTCTACCAGGCCGTCCAGTTCGACGGCTGGGGGTTCCTGACCCGCCCGATCGTGCTGATCATCATCTCCCTCATCCTCGTCAGCACCTGGTTCGCGCTCCGCAGCCGCAAGGCGGAAGGCGGCATCCTGCACACCGAAGGCGATGCGGAGGCCTCCCGTGCGGAGGTCCTCTGGCCGCAGGTCGCATTCGTCCTGTTCACCCTGGCGCTGTTCGCGTTCACGTTCTGGGAGGCGTGGAAGATCTCGTTCCTGGCCGCGGTCTTCCCGATGATCATCGCCGGCGTGGGCGGCATTTCGGCGATCCTCGTGCTGGCGTCCTATGCCGTCGCGAAGACGGACGCGGCCGCGAATTTCGATCTCGACCACAAGCCGCGCGCGGCCGGCGATCCGGGCACCGGATACTATCTCGGCTGGATCGTCGCCTTCGTGGCGGGGGTCGCGCTCGTCGGCTTCTTCCTGGCGCTCGCGATCTTCTTCCTGGGCTTCCTGAGGGTGATCGCGAAGACTTCCTGGCTCGCGACGATCGCCCTCACCCTGTTCGGCCTCGCCATGGTACTGGTGCTCGCCGACAACCTCGAACTGGTCTTCCCCGGCGGGCTGCTTCAGAGCTACTACGACCTGCCGTGGCCTCTCAGAGGATGATCCGCATGACGCTGCAAACCGCCATTCCCTGCATGATCTTCCGTGGGGGTACGTCGAAGGGTCCCTACTTCCGCAGTTCCGACCTCCCGCGCGACGTCGAGACCCGCGACAAGGTCCTCCTCGCCGCGATGGGCTCGCCCGACCCGCGCCAGATCGACGGCATCGGCGGCGCCGACACGCTGACGAGCAAGGTCGCGATCGTCGGTCCGTCGGAGCGGCCCGACGCCGACATCGACTACCTGTTCGCCCAGGTCTCGGTCGACAAGCCGATCGTCGACACCGCCCCCTCCTGCGGCAACATGCTTTCGGCGGTCGCGCCGTTCGCGATCGAGACCGGCATGGTCCGGGCGCAGGACGGCGAGACGCACGTCGTCATCTACAACGTGAACACCCAGAGCCGCATCGAGGCGGTCATCCGCACGCCGGGCCGGATGGTCCAGTATGACGGCGAGGCGCGGATCGACGGCGTGCCCGGCACCGCCGCGCCGATCCGGCTCAACTTCATGGACATCGTCGGCTCCAAGACGGGCTCGCTGCTGCCGACCGGCAACACGATCGACGTGATCGACGGCGTCGAGACGACGCTGATCGACGTCGCAGTGCCGATGATGATGGTCAGGGCGGCCGATCTCGGGAAGACCGGCTTCGAGACGCCGGCTGAACTCGACGCGGACCGCGCCTTCTTCGCCCGCCTCGAGGCGCTCCGCCGCGAGGCCGGCCTGCGCATGGGGCTCGGCGACGTCGCCGACATGGTGATCCCCAAGGTCGCGATCCTGGCCGCTCCGAGGGCGGGCGGGGCGATCGCCGCCCGCTACTTCGTCCCGCACAAGACCCATGCCGCGATGGCCGTGACCGGCGGCCTCTGCATTTCGAGCTGCTCTGTCCTCAAGGGCTCGGTGGCCGACGGGCTCTCCCGGGCGCCGGCAGGCGACGATCGCGAGATCCTGATCGAGCATCCGGCCGGCCTTTTCGACGTCGCGCTCGTGACGCGCGGCGAAGGGGCCAACATGGAGGTCGTCAGCGGCGGCGCGATCCGCACGGCGCGGCGGATCATGTCGGGCGAGATCTTCGTGCCCGGGGCGATCTGGAGCAAGCAGCGGGTGGCCGAAGCGGCCTGAGCGCCGGCGCCCCGGCGACGCGGCGTGTCCGGCGCCGCGTCGCGGAAGACAGTCCGCGGCCGCTCGGCCGCATGCCATGATCGAGAAGGTTGACCTGCCATGATGGGCGTCGTCGTCCGCAATATCGAACGCGCAAACCCGGATACGATCACAGCGCTCGGCGAGCTCGGGACGGCGACGGTCCACGAGGCGCTCGGCCGGATCGGCCTCATGCGGCCCCGCATGCGCCCCGTCTATCCGGGAGCCCGGGCGGCGGGAAGCGCGGTCACCGCGCTCTGCGCGGCCGGCGACAACTGGATGATCCATGTCGCGGTCGAACAGGTGCGCGAGGGCGACATGCTGGTCGTCTCGACGCTCTCGCCCTCTTCGGACGGCCTCTTCGGCGAGCTTCTCGCCACGTCCCTGCGCGCGCGCGGCTGCCGCGGCGTGGTGCTCGATTGCGGGGCCCGCGACGTCCGGGAACTCGCCGAAATGCAGTTTCCGGTCTGGTCGACCGCGGTTTCCGCCCAGGGCACCGTGAAGGAGACGGTCGGCTCGGTGAACATTCCGATCACGTGCGCCGAAGCGGCCGTCCAGCCGGGCGACGTGATCGTGGCCGACGACGACGGCGTGGTCGTGGTGCCGAGGAAGCGCGCGGAAGAGGTGCTCGCGGCGGCACGCGCGCGCCTCGACAAGGAGGCGAAGACGCGCCAGCGCCTGGCCGCCGGCGAGCTCGGGCTCGACATCTACGGCATGCGCGAGCGGCTCGGCGAAAAGGGCCTGCGCTATGTCGACGGGCCGATCGACTGGTCGGCCGGGATCGGCGCGCTTGCCGGGACGAAATAGCGGCCGGGACCGGAGCGGATCATGGCCGGAACCGAACCCTGCTTCGACGTCGCCCATCTCGGCCATGTCGAGCTCTTCACGGACAAGCCCGAGGCGAGCCTCGCCTTCTTCGTGAACGTGCTCGGGCTGACCGAGAGCGGCCGGGACGGAGGCTCGGTCTATCTGCGCGGCTTCGACGACTACGAATTCCACACGCTGAAGCTCACAAGCGCCGGGCGGACCGGCGTCGGCCATGTCGGCTATCGCTGTGCCAGTCCGCAGGCGCTCGAGCGCCGCGTCAAGGCGATCGAGGCGCTTGGCTGCGGGATCGGCTGGACCGAAGGCGATCTCGGCCACGGCCCCGCCTACCGGTTCCGCGATCCGGACGACCACGTCTTCGAGGTCTATTACGAGACGAAGCGCTATGTCGCGCCGGAGGCGGAGAAGCCCGCCCTCAAGAACATCGCGCAGCGTTATCACGGCCGCGGCGTCTGCGTGCGCCGGCTCGACCACGTGAACATGCTGGCGGCGCGGGTGGAACCTGTCCGGGACTTTCTGCCGGCAGCGCTCGGCTCGCGCGTGACCGAGCAGATCGTCCTCGACGACGGCACGCTCGCCGGATGCTGGTTCACGGTCAACAACAAGAGCTACGACATCGCCTATACCGTCGACCACACCGGGCGGCACGGGCGCTTCCATCACGTGACCTATGCCGTCGACCAGCGCGAGGACGTGCTGAGGGCGGCGGACATCTTCCTGGAGAACGGCATCCACATCGAGACGGGGCCGCACAAGCACGCCATCCAGGGCACGTTCTTCCTCTACGTCTACGAGCCGGCCGGCAACCGGGTGGAGGTCGCCAATGCGGGGGCCCGGCTCGTCCTCGCGCCGGACTGGGAACCGGTGACCTGGACCGAGACGGACCGGAAGAAGGGCCAGGCCTGGGGGCTCAGGACGATCGAATCGTTCCATACCCACGGCACGCCCGTATAGACGGCAGGATCGGCCGCCGTCGCTGCGCGATTGGCAGATGATCGGCCACCGACGCTCTGCCATAATCGGGTCGCGAGGCCGAATGCCTGTCTCGCGGCGATGCGCGCTTGCGCGCCGGGAAAAGGACCGCCGGGCGGACACACCGCAATCAACATGAGCCGGCGGCGAATGGAGGAAATGGAATGGCGGAGAAATACCAGGTCCTGATCTTCGGAGCGTCCTACGGCTCGCTTCTCGCCACGAAGCTCCTGCTTGCCGGGCACGACGTGAAGCTCGCCTGCCTGCCGTCGGAGGCCGAGATCATCAACGCCGAAGGCACGCGCGTGCGCATGCCGGTCAAGGGGCGCGACGGCCTCGTGGAGATCGACTCCCGGGCCCTGCCGGGGCGGCTTTCCGCGGATGCGCCGGCGGCGATCGACCCGGGCGGCTACGACCTGGTTGCGCTTGCGATGCAGGAACCGCAATACCGGGCGGCAGGCGTCCGCGAGCTCCTCGACGAGGTCGCGACCAAGAAGGTGCCCTGCATGTCGATCATGAACATGCCGCCGCTGCCTTACCTGAAGCGGATCCCGGAGCTGTCGACCGAGGCGCTCACCGACTGCTACACGGATGCCGCCGTCTGGCGCAGTTTCGACCCGGCGCTGATGACGCTCTGCAGCCCGGATCCGCAGGCTTTCCGTCCGCCGGAGGAGAAGGCGAACGTGCTGCAGGTGACGCTGCCGACGAACTTCAAGGCGGCGCGATTCGCCGATGCCGGCCATACCGCGATGCTGCGCCGGATGCAGGCCGACATCGAGGCGGTCCGCTTCGACGTCGGCGGCGAGGGTATCGAGCTTCCGGTCAAGCTCAAGGTGCACGATTCCATCTTCGTCCCGCTCGCCAAGTGGGCGATGCTCCTGACGGGCAACTACCGGTGCGTCACGCGGTCGGGCCCCCGCTCCATCAAGGAAGCCGTCCATGACGACCTCGCGGCGTCGCGGGCCGTCTACGACTGGGTCCGCGAAGTCTGTGTCGCGCTCGGCGCCGACCCGGACGACCTCGTCCCGTTCGAGAAATATGCGGCCGCGGCGAACGGGCTGGTGAGGCCCTCCTCCGCAGCGCGGGCGCTCTATGCCGGTGCGCCGAACATCGAACGCGTCGACCGCCTGGTCCAGAAGATCGCCGCGCAGAAGAGCATGCGGAATCCGGTGGTGGACGAGACCGTGGCGCTCGTCGACGCTCAGCTGGAGCTCAATCGCAAGGCCGCAGCCTGACATCCGTCCCCGGACGTTCCGAGCGGGCGAGCGGCCGCGAATCCTCGCGGCCGCCTCGCTGACGCCGACGACAGCGGCGACGGGAGCGCTTCTGCCGATTCGCCGCCGCTGCGGCCGTGCGGCATGCGCCGCCCCGGTTTCCGTGCGCTACCGCGCAAGTGCAGACAATCCAGACGTGCATCCGCATTTCTGCGGCCGAATATTGAAATGCACCGTACTGAGACTGTCGGATCAAGTCGTTCATTTCCGGTGTCAGCATAGGGATCCCGGCGACGGCGGGCTGACCGGTATGCCCGTCCCGGTGCCCCGCGATGCCCTTGAACGGGATGCTGCGTGTTCTTGGCTCTTGCGGGCATGGCTCCTGCCGAAAACTCCGGAACACGGCGACCCGCCGCCGCGTGACCTTGGCGGCACAGCTGAACTCCGCGAATGCTGGCGGGCGCCGCCGCGGTTTCAACAGGGGTCCCTGTCCAGTCCGCGCGCACGCGCCCGCAACCCTCGAATTCGTCATAGTTAAATCAATCTCAGATTGGCACAACATCGGCGCGCGAGTATCTCCGATCACCGGGACACCGCAAAGCTGCTTGACATCATGCAAATTGCACCCGGATTGATCTTGAAACACATTCGCTATCGGCATATGTCCTTTCAATTCCCTCCCCAAGAAGGATCTTGCAAAATGGAAGAAGCTGCCGAGAGTTCACGCTACGTAGAACTGGCTGCAGAGATCGTGGCGGCGTTCGTCAGCCACAACTCGATCGCGCCCGCTGACCTGCCCAAACTGATCGGCGACGTCGCGAATGCGCTGCAGGAATCGGCAAGTCCGACGGCAAAGCCGGAGCCGGAGCCGCTGGTGCCGGCAGTGCCGGTGAAGAAGTCGATCAACCCGGACTTTCTTGTCTGTCTCGAAGACGGCATGAAGTTCAAATCGCTGAAGCGGCACCTGCGGACGCACCACAATCTGTCGCCCGACGAGTACCGCCAGAAGTGGAATCTCCCGGCAGACTATCCGATGGTGGCGCCGAACTACGCCCAGGCGCGCTCGGATCTTGCCAAGAGCATGGGCCTCGGCCAGAAGCGCCCGGCGGCGAAGCAGCGGCGCGCCCGTTCCAAGGCGGCCTGAAGCCGGCATCCGGTCCGGTGCGGCAGCCCCTGCCAAGGCGGGGGCTGCCGCTTTCATTCCTGGCCCGTTCCGGGCCGATCGTCTCGATGGAACGCCCCCGGCGCGGCGTCGGGATTTCCGGTCAGCTTGCGCGGCGGCGCTCGATCTCCACGCCGATCCCCCCGGGACCGAGGTCGAGCTTCTCGACCCGCACCGTGATCTTCATCGCCCGGCGGTCGGACAGCAGCCGGGCCGCGATCTCTTCCGCCAGCTCCTCCGCGAGCTCCACGTGCCCCTCCGCGACGATTGTCCGGATCGTGTCGACGATCACGTCGTAGGACATGATGCCGGCGAGCCCCTCCGCTTCCGTCTCGCGGGGCGCGAGGTCGATCGACACGTCGAAGCGGACCCGCTGCGGCGCGTCCCGCTCGCGCCGGTAGACGCCGATCCGGACCGGCAAGATCAGATCACGGACGAAGATGCGGTCTGCCACGGCTTCGATGCCGGCGCGCCGTCCCGGTCCCGGCGCGGCTCGGATGCCGGCTTCCCCGCCAGGCCCGCTCCGTCGGGGCGCCGCCGCCGGAATCAGCCGCCGGACCTCTGCCGCCGCCGCCGGGTCGATTGGCGCCCTGCGGTCGGCGTTCGGACAGAGCGCGGCGCGAAAGCCGAGGAAGTCGGCCTCGAGCGGCAGGAGGCGGGGGATGTCGGCAGGTTCGAGATTGCCGGCGAGCCCGACCATCAGGCCGCGCCCCTTCGCCGCCTCCACGAAGGCGGCGATCCGCGGAATGCCGAGCTCCAGCACCCGCCCTCTGGTCTTGTCGGCGACGTCGAGCATGACGCCCCGGAAGCCCGCCTCCGCCAAGAGCGGCAGCGGATCGCCGCCGGGCATGCGGTCGGCGAAGAGAACCGCGACGAAGGCGAGGCCCGGATGGCGGCCGGCGACCGCGCCGACGAGCGGCATCGGCGCCGAGGCCGAGGCGAAGCCGACGCGGATGATCTCGATTGCGAGGCCGGAGCACCGGTCGGCCGCCGCCGCGATCGCACCCGGGTCGCTCCCGATCTCGCCGACGGCGGCACTGAGACGCGCGCGCCCGCGGGCGGCGGCGGCGACGGCCGCCGTCACGTCGGGCGGAAGCGGCGAGACTGCACCGCCGGCCGGGTTCTCCGCGTCGACGATATCCGTTCCGATCGAGATCGCGATCTCCGCCTCGCGGGCATCGGCGACGCTGGCGAGCATCAGGGTCATCCGCCTCTCCCTCCCCTTTGACGGAGCCTCGCGGGTCCCCGGCGCGCCGGCGCCGCTCCGACCGGCGCGCTTCCCTCACCGCTCGCCGCCCGGACCTCCGCCGATCCGCATGCCGCGTTGCGGATTGTAGCCCCAGACCGAAAGGCCGAGCGCCACGATGAGGGTGCCGGCCACGACGGCAAGCGAAATCCATTCGCCCTTTGCGTAGAGCGCGAAGCGGACGAGTTCCACCGCATGCGTGAACGGATTGAGCTCGGAAATCCAGTAGAGCGGGACGCTCGATTCCTTCATGCGCCACAAGGGATAGAGCGCCGAGGACAGGAAGAAGGCCGGAAAGATGACGAAATTCATGACGCCGGCGAAATTCTCCAGCTGCCGCACGCTGGAAGAGATGAACATGCCGATCGCCCCGAGCATCAGCCCGGTCAGCATGAGCACCGGGAGCACGAGGATATAGCCGGGAAGCGGAAACGCGATGCCGAAGAATGAGGCGATGAGCAGGAAGGCGTAGACCTGCAGGATCGAGACGATCGCCCCCGCCGAGAGCTTGGAGAAGAGCAGGAACCAGCGTGGCAGGGGCGTGGTGAGCAGCACCCGCATCGAGCCCGTCTCGCGGTCGTAGACCATCGAAAGCGAGGATTGCATGCCGGCGAAGAGCTGGATCATCGCCACCAGCCCGGGGGCGATGTAGACGTCGTAGGTGATGTAGGTCTCGTAGGGCGGCTGGATCGCGATCCCGAGCACCGCGCGGAAGCCTGCGGCGAAGACCAGCAGCCAGATGAGCGGCCTCACGAGCGCGGAGAGAAAGCGCTCGCGCTGATGAACGAACCGCAGGACCTCGCGCCAGACGACCGCGGCGAAGGCGGCAGCATAGGCATGCATCGCTTCAGGCAGCCTCGTCCCGCGCGCCGGTGAGAACCGAGAACGCCGCTTCGAGATCCCCGGAGGAAGCCGCCCCGGCCAGTTCTGCGGCGACCCCGGACGCCACCACCCTGCCCCTGTGCAGCACCACCAGATCGTCCTCCGCGCGGATCTCGTCGATGAGATGCGTCGCCCACAGAACGGCGATGCCGCTCTCCGAGGCGAGCTCGTGGACGTGACCGACGATCGACTTCCGGGTCGGCACGTCCAGGCCGACCGTCGGCTCGTCGAGGAGAAGAAGCGCGGGATCGGAAAGAAGCGCCCGCGCGATCTCGACGCGGCGGCGATGCCCTCCGTTGAGCGCCCTCACCTTCTCCGGGACCCTGTCGCCCATGTCCATCCGCGCGAGCTCGCGAGCGATGCGCCGGTCGGCCTCGGACCGGGTGAGCCCTCGCAGCCGCGCGAAATAGCGGAGGTTCTGCCCGACCGTCAGGTCGAGGTCCAGGGTCGGCTGCTGAAAGACGATGCCGAGCGGCGCGAGCGCCTTCGGCCCGGCCGTCTTCAAGTCCGCGCCGAGGATCGCGATCCGCCCGCGATCGGTCGTGAGGAGCCTCGTGAGCAGCCCGAAGAGGGTCGACTTTCCCGCGCCGTTCGGCCCGAGCAGCGCGGTGAAGCGCCCGCGCCGGATCTCGAACGACACGCAGTCGAGCGCGAGCCGGCCCTTGTAGGCGAACGAAAGCTCCTCGACCGAGAGAGCCGGCGTGTCGGGGGAAGGAGGCGCGGTCACGCAGTCAAGATAGAGGCTGGGGGGCCTCTGGCAATCGCGGCTTGGCAACCGCCTGCCGGCGCTCGACACGGCGGCCCCGAAACGCGGCGAGAAGCGCGGTGCGTCTAATGCGTGATCGGGCCGGACACCACCTCCAGGAAGGACGCGCCGGAGAAGAAGTTCTCGGAAGCCGTCTGCTGCCGCAGCGCCGGAGTGCCCCGGCCGTCGTCGAACACCTCGAACATGCCGAGGAAGTTGCAGAGGGGGAAGTGCTCCTGCCCCGCATGGCCGCCCTTGTAGTGAAACTTCGATCCGTTCGGATAGACGTCGATGTAGAGAAACGTCTTCGCCGCGCTGTCGCATCCGACGATGAGAACGCTGTGCCCGCCCGAGCCGGTCACGTTGAACGAGCCGTCCGACCGGATCGCACTCGAGGGAATGTAGACGAGCCCCACGACCGATGGCTCGCCGCGCTCCAGCCGCTTCCTGATGGCCTGGCGGGCCTGGTCGAGGCGCGCGGAATCGTACTTGATGTCGGCCCTCGTCAGGCTCGCGTTGCGCTTTCCCTGCGGGATCGGCTCGTAATAGGCATGCTCGTAATGGTAGTCGACGGGCGTCCAGATCAGCGATCCGCCCACCTTCGAGACCGTGCCGCAGGGAAGGCACCGCTGCTTCTTCGTCGCGTAGTTCGCGCACCAGTGAAGCTGGTTTCCCTCCGAGCTCTCGTTGAACAGGTTCTCCCAGTTGTTGAAGAGGGTTCGGGTCAGGACGTGCATCTTCGCGAGATCCGTGCCGCGGAACACGTTGGCGATCAGGTCCTGGTCGAGGCCGCTGTGGTTCTTGAAGTCGCCCACGCTCACGAAGACGCTGGCGCCGTTGCCGTCGCCGTCCGTCACCGCCAGGATCGAGCTGCCGGGACGGACTGCGGTCAGGGCGAAGCCGCGCTTCGTGCCTGCCGGGGCAAGATCCGAAATGAGCAGGCTCCCGGCCGGCGTAACGGAGGTGGTCAGGGTCGTGCGCGACTTGGCGATGCCGGCGATTTCGAGCCGGACGCGCTTTCCGGTCTGCACGATCACGCGCTCGATCCCGGAATCGCCGACGAGGAAGGGACGCGCGCCGGCCGGCAGGGCCCGGTGCGACGGCGGAATCCGGAAGTGAATCATGAGCTGCGTCTCCGGTCGGCGGCACGCCTGGCGACTGCCGGAAGAGAGTATTTTTCTCCGCTGCGACGAAATAACAAGAGCGCCGTATTCTTTACCGTTCTCGCACGATCAAGAGTCCGTGTACCGGAAGCGGAGCACTTGCAAAGATTTTTTCGCTCATGGCCGCGGTGCATTCCTCCGGCGGACACGGCAGATTGAGCGTCGTTCCTAGACAGGAAGGCCGGGCGAGACGGAATTGCGCCAGGACATCGGCTGTGCGGTGCAGCGAAGACCGGGCAAGGTCGTGCGCCGCACGGACTCTCCCGTCGGGAGCCGAATGCCCGGCCGGCTTCGCCGCCCCCGGCGCGAGCGCGCTTGCCCGCGGAGCGGGTGCGGGGATATCGGTTGCCGAACGACGAGGGGGAGGAAGCCGTGGATCAACGCGTGCCGGACGGAACGACGCAAGCGGCGGGGGGAAAGCCGCATACGCGGCGCTGGGCCGCGCAACGCTGGCTCGTCGACAACATCATCGAGGCGAACGGGATCGACTGGGACCAGCCGCGTTCGGTCTATCTCAATGCGCCGTGCGGGACGGAGGCTTCGGCCGATTTCGCCGCGATAAGGCAGCAGGTGAAGAAGTTCGCCGACTGCTCGCCCGCCTTCGAGGCCATGGCGCGCAAGCGCGAGGCGAAGGCGGTCGCGGCCGAGGAGGCCGGACAGCCGGTGACCGCCCGCAACAACTATTTCATCGCCGCGATCCACTGGGGCGCCGCGCAATGGCCGCTTGAGGAGAACAACGCCCGCAACCTCGCGGACAACGAACGCAAGCGCGCCTGCTACGCGGCCTATGCCCGCCTTGCGGACCACCATGTCGAGCCGGTCTGGATTCCGCTCGGCGAGAAGCGGCTTCCGGGCTGGCTCCATTTACCGCCGGGCCATCAGGGCGGCCGCCTGCCTCTCGTGGTCTCCCTGCCCGGCATGGATTCCTTCAAGGAGGGGATCGTCCAGCTCTACGGCGATCCCATGCTCCAGCGCGGCATGGCCGTCCTCGCGCTCGACGGGCCGGGCCAGTACGAAAGCCCCGTCCTCGACATCTACTTCACGATGGAGAACTGGCGGGCCACCGGGCCGGCCTTGTTCGACTGGATCGCCGGGCGGCCCGAGATCGACAGCGGACGGGTCGGCATTGCCGGGCGGAGCTTCGCCTCCTTCTTCGGCACCATCCTCGCCGCATCCGACAGCCGCTTCCGCTCCTGCGCGGTGAGCGCCACCTGTCACGAACCGGGCTTCCATACGATCTTCGAAGAAGCGTCGCCGACCTTCAAGATGCGCTTCATGTACATGTCGAACTTCGTCGATGAGGACGCCTTCGACGCCTTCATCCGCGACGTCACCTGGGAGGACGATGTCGGCCGGATCGCGTGCCCCTATCTCTGCCTCGCCGGCGAATGCGACGAACTGAGCCCGCTCGAGCATACCGAGCGCCTGGTCGGGGCGCTGAAGGGTCCGAAGCAGCTGGTCGTCTACGAGGGTTCGCGCCACTCGATCCGCGGACCGGCCGCGAATAACGGGCCGCATCCGCAGACGCTTATCGCCGACTGGACCGAGGCACGCCTGCGCGGCGATCCGCTCGCGAGCGAGCGATGGTTCGTCGAGGCGGGCGGCAGGGTGCAGAAGACGCCGCTCCGAGGGCTTGCGCCCGTTCCTTGACCTTCATCATGGACGGGCGCCGGACGGACTGGCATCGCGGCCGGAAAGGAGACCGCGATGCCGCTTCCGCTCCCTTTCGCACCACGCGGGGACACCACCGCCGAATCCGTTCCGGGCGCTGATCCGGCGCGGACCGGTTCCGCGGCCGCATCGGCCGCAGCACACGGCGACCCGCTCGAACGCATCGCCGAAGATGTCGACCGGAGCGTCCATGCCGCGATCGCCGGCCTGACGGGCGGTCTCTCCCCGGCGGCGCTCGCGGAAGCCGCCACGGACTGGGCCACCCACCTCGCTTTTTCGCCGGGGAAGCAGGCGTATCTCGCCGGAAAGGCCGCGCGGAAATGGGCCCGGTTCGCGTGCTACGCCACGGCGGCAGGTCTGGGCGAGGCCGCCACGCCCTGCATCGAACCGCTGCCGCAGGACCGCCGCTTCGCCGCGCCGGCCTGGCAGGAATGGCCCTTCAACCTGCTCCACCAGGGCTTCCTGCTCCAGCAGCAATGGTGGCACAATGCGACGACCGGGATGGATGGCGTCTCGCGGCAGCACGAGAACGTGGTCGCCTTTGCCGCGCGGCAGCTTCTCGACGTGATCTCACCCTCGAACTTCCCGGCGACCAACCCGATCGTGCAGCGGAGGACGGCCGAGACCTGGGGCGGCAATTTCCTCCGCGGGTTCCACAACTTCCTCGAGGACTGGGAGCGGCAGGCCCGGGGGCAGCCTCCGGTCGGAAGCGAGGCCTTCCGCGTCGGACGGGAGGTCGCGGTCACGCCGGGCAAGGTGGTCTACAGGAACCGGCTGATCGAACTGATCCAGTATTCGCCCGCGACGGGCGCCGTGCGGCCGCAACCGGTGCTGATCGTGCCGGCCTGGATCATGAAGTACTACATCCTCGATCTCTCGCCCCGGAACTCGCTCGTCCGGCATCTCACCATGCAGGGCTTCACCGTGTTCGCGATCTCCTGGCGCAATCCGGGCGAGGCGGACCGCGATCTCGGGCTCGACGACTACCGGACGCTCGGCATCATGGACGCGCTTCGGGCGGTCGGCGCGATCGTGCCGGGGCCGAAGGTGCATGCGGTCGGCTATTGCCTGGGCGGAACGCTCCTTTCGATCGCCGCGGCGGCGATGGCGCGCGATCACGACGACCGGCTCGAGACGATCACCCTGCTCGCGGCGCAGGCCGATTTCGAGGAAGCGGGCGAGCTGACGCTCTTCATCAATGCGAGCCAGGTCCGCTTCCTAGAGGACATGATGTGGCAGCGCGGCTATCTCGACGCGCGGCAGATGGCCGGCGCCTTCCAGCTGCTCCGGTCCCAGGACCTCGTCTGGTCGCGCGTGGTCAATGACTACCTGATGGGCGAGCGGGCGCCGATGACCGACCTGATGGCCTGGAACGCGGACGCGACGCGCATGCCCTACCGCATGCATTCGGACTATCTGCGCCGGCTCTTCCTCGACAACGATCTCGCCGAGGGGCGGTTCGAGGTCGGCGGCCGCCCGGTCGCGCTGACCGACATCCGCGCACCGATCTTCGCCGTCGGCACCGAGCGGGACCATGTCGCGCCCTGGCGCTCCGCCTACAAGATCCACCTCCTCACGGACACGGAGGTCACCTTCCTCCTGACGACCGGCGGCCATAATGCGGGCATCGTCTCCGAACCCGGGCACCCGGGCCGGAGCTTCCGCGTCATGACCAAGGCGGCATCCGACCGCTACAGCGATCCGGACCGCTGGCTGGAACAGGCCCGCCACAGCCAGGGATCCTGGTGGCCGGAATGGGTCGAGTGGCTGCGCCGGCATTCCGGCGCCCCCGTCCCGCCGCCGCGGACGGGCAGCGCCGAGGCGGGTTTTCCGCCGCTCTGCGACGCGCCGGGGACCTATGTCCTGGAGCGCTAGCGGGCGGCCGGGCGCCGGATGTCGCGCCGGGGCAAGGTACCGCACCGCCCGACGGCTGGAAAATCCGCGTGGCGTGGGCTAAAAGCGCGCCATGAAGACTCGAGACACCTTCGCGAAACGGAAAGAGGCGGCGGAAGCCGCGCGCGCCCGCCTCGTCGAAAAGTTCAAGACCCGGCCCGCCGCCGACGACCCGGCCGTCGTCGCAAGGGCGGAGGAACGCCGCGCGATCGCCGAAGCCCGCGCGGAGCGTGCCGCCATCCGCAGGGCCGAGGAGGAGAAGCGGCAGGAAGAGGCCCGGGAACGGGCGGCCGCCGAGGAGCGGGCAAGAGCCGAAGAGCGGGCCGCGCAGGAAGCCGCCGAACGGGCCGCCGCGGCCGAGCGCGAGCGGGCCGAGCAGGACCGGCTCGCACGCGTCCTCGCCGACGAGGCCGAACGGAAGGCCAAGCGCGACGCCCGCTACGCCGCCCGCAAGCAGCGGGTCGCCTCGTCCTAGCCTCTCCGGCGGCCGCGCCCGGTCATCTGCCGTAGATGCGGTCGAGCACCTCGGCCACGTCGATGAGGCGCTCGGCTTCCGCATCGAAGCCCTCGCCCCGCGCCAGGCGCTCCGCCCAGTCGGCGGCCGCCCGGCCGCCCCAGGCATCCGGAGGCTCGGCGAGCGTCTCGCGCGCCGTCCCGCGATAGAGCTCGGCGACGAAGTCGTAGAACGAGCCTTCCACGTTCCTGAGCGCCGCTCCGCCCTGCGTGCCGTAGAACGCCGCCGAGATCACCGCGTCGCAGCCGGCCGGCAGCCGCCACGACGAGGTGAGCCGGATGACGGGGCCGCCGGCCAGCGTGAGCGTCGCCACGGCATAGTCCTCGACGCGGTCCGGGCGCGCGGCGAGCGGCGAGCCTTCCGCGAAGAGGCGCGCCGAGACGTCCGCGACCTCCGGAAAGCCGAGCGTCCAGAGCGCGAGGTCCACGAGGTGGACACCGAGATCCATGACGCAGCCGCCGCCCGAGCGCGCGGGGTCGTAGAACCACGCCTTGTCGGGCCCGTAGGCATTGTGGAAGACGAGATCGACGGCGTAGACGTGCCCGAGCCCGCCCGCGCGCACGAGGTCGCGGATCCGGCCCATCCCCGCCGTGAAGCGGTAGGAGAGATCGACCGCAAGGAGCCGGTCGGCGGCGCGGGCCGCCGCGACGACCGCGCGCGCCTCCTCCGCCGTGCGGCCGAGCGGCTTCTGGCAGAACACGGCGAGGCCGCGCTCGAGCGCCGCGATCGACTGCCCGGCATGGAGCGCGCTCGGCGTGGCGATGACGATCCCGTCCAGGCCGAGATCGAGGAGTTCGCCGAGCGAGCCCGCCAGCGCAGCCTGCGGCGCGAGCTTCCGCGCCTCCGCGGCCATTTCGGGGGAAGGGTCGGCGATTCCCGCGGCCTCGGCCGCGCCCGTCCGCAGGATCGCCTCCATCCGGTGGCGGCCGATCCAGCCGACCCCGAGGAAGCCGAGGCGCGGACGGCGCGTGACGGCGGGCGCGCTCCCCGCCGGCCGAAGCGTGCTCATGAGCAGGTCACCAGCGCCTTCAGGAACCCGTCGGGCCGGTCGCGGGTCGCGTCGAGCGCCTCGTCGAGCCGTTCGAGCGGATAGGTGTGCGTCAGGAGCGGGGCGGGATCGAGCCGGCCCGAGGCCACCGCCTCCACGGCGTCCCGGATCCCCTGCACGTAGACCTTCGGGTCGCGCTCATGGGCATTGATGACGTCGAGGCCGCGCCAGTTCCAGAGCTGCATGTTGACCTGGCGCGGCCCGTCCTGGTGATAGCCCGCCACGATCAGCCGGCCGCGCTCCCGGGCCAGCTCGGCCGCGAGATCGAGCGGCCATTGCTTTCCGACTGCCTCGATGACCCGGTCGCAGAGCGCGCCGCCGGTGAGCGCCTTCACGCGCTCGATGATCCGCCAGTGGTCGTCCATCGGGATCGTCTCCGCGGCCCCCATGCGGCGCGCGACATCGAGCGAGAAGGGCCGCCTGGAGACAGCGATGACGCGGGCGCCCGCATCGCTGGCGAGCCGTGTGAGAAGCGCGCCGAGGAAGCCGATGCCGACGATGGCGACCGTCTCGCCGGCGGCGATTCCGGAGCGGCGGAAGATGTTCATCGCGCAGCCGAGCGGCTCGCCGGGAAAGCTCAGGCCCGCCAGCGAGTCCGGCAGCCGCACGACGGCATCCGCATCGCCGACGTCGTAGCCGGCATAGGAATTGTAGAAGAGCGCCGCCACGCGATCGCCGACGGCGACGGACGCGACACCGTCGCCGATCGCATCGACCACACCCCAGCCCTCGTGCCCGAGCCCGCCCGGCGCGGTCGGAAAGCGCATCCAGTCCGGCCCCGCCCACGGCCCCAGATTGGAGGCACAGACCCCGCAGCCTTCGAGCCGCACGCGGACCTGGCCGGGGCCGGGCTCGGGAAGCGGAACCTCCTCGACCCGCATCGCGCCGGCACCCGTCAGGACCGCCGCGCGCATGGTGCGGGGGCTCCCGTCAATGCCCGGAGCGGCACTCATCGCGCCGCCCCGCCGATCACGACGTCCCGTCTCGTTCCAGCTCTTCTCAATCCAGCTCTCCGGCGCATGAATGAAGCAGACGAAGGTACATAGCGGCTGCCTACAGGAATGGTTCCCGCCTGGCCACAAGGCGGCGCGGAGATCGCTCCGCAGCCGCCGCTGCGAACGAAAGCCGCCCGCAGGCGTTTTCCGTTCGGCATCCGAATGATGGAGAGAGACGATGCAGGGCAACAAGACGCACGAGCAGTTCGTCCGTAACCTCGAGCACAAGTCCGACGTGCCGAAACCCGGGGATCCGCGGCCGCAGGACGGCGCTGCGGGGCATGGCGCCCGCCACGCCCACGTGCGCGAGAGCGAAATGCCCGTGAGCCGCGGCGGGATGAACCAGGAGAGCCGCGATCACAACAAGCACAATGAAGGCGATCGGAGCGTGCACGGCCCTCAGAAGCACCATGCTGCCGAGGAGAAGCACTGAGCCTCGGGGGCTCCGCAAAGGTGCCGGCCGGCGCGCCTAGAGCCCCGTCCAGCCGTTCCAGATCAGCTGGATTCCGACGAGCAGAAGCAGCGTGTAGATGATCTTGTAGAAGCGATCCGCCGAGACGCGCCGGACGAGCCAGATCCCGATCCAGGTGGATATGATCGCGAAGGGAATGAGCGTCGCGGAGGCGACCAGCGTCTCGTGCGTGATCTGGCCGAGGGCGATGAAGGGCGGCACCTTGATGAGGTTCACCGCCGCGAAGAAGATGATCCCGGTGCCCACGAAGACATCGCGGGGAAGCTTCTGCGGGATCAGGAACATCTGGAAGGGCGGCGCGCCCGCATGCGCGATCATGCTCGTGAAGCCGGATCCGATGCCGCAGAGGAAGCCGAACAGACTGCCGGGCCTGTGCGCCGGCGCGGCCCGCCCGCCGGCCAGGATGAAGAGCTGCCGCGCCGCGAAGAGGACGGAGATGATGCCGAGCACGAACTCGACTCCCGCCTCCGACACCTCCGCGGCGAGCAGGTAGGCCGCCAGGATGCCCACGATCGCGCCGGGCACGAGGATCATGAGATTCCAGCCGTCCCAGCTCCGGCGATAGGCGTAGACACCCACCATGTCCTGCACGATCAGGATCGGCAGCATGACGGAGGCGGCCTGGAGCGGCGGGATCACCAGCGCGATGAGCGGCAGCGAGAGGAGCCCGATGCCGGCGAAGCCGCCCTTGGAGAGCCCGAGCAGGAACACGGCCGGAAGGGCGACCGCATAGAAGGCGAAGCTGTGGAGTGAGGCGTCCAAGGCGGCGATCCGGCAGTAAGGGTCGGGCGGCGGGTGTCTTCACCCGAAGAATGCCCGTGATCCCTTCCCTCCGCATCGGCAGGCATGCGGCCGCACGCAAAAAATTCGGACGGGCACGCGGCCCGTCCACTTATTCCTGATTCCGGCTGCCCGTCATCAGCGATCCGATCCGGGGGATCAGGCCTGCTGGATGGCGGAAAGCTTCCAGTCGGCACCCGGCTTGCGGCGGAAAGTCCACACCTCGGTCGCCTCGCCGGGCCCGGTCTCGACGACCCGGCCGCCCGCGCGCTCCTCCGTCACGTCCTCGAGGGAGAAGCGCATCGCGACCGTGGCATAGTCGGCCTCCGGCTCCCGCCATGCCTCCGAGAGATCGCCCTGGAGGAGCTTGACGTTGCTGACGCGGTTGACGAGCCCGCGCGCCTCGTTGTCGTCGAGTTCCTCGCCGAGATAGACGAACATCTCGGGCGTGGTCCGCCGGCGCAGGGCCTCGCGGTCCTCGCGGCCGTAGGCCGTCTGGATTTCCCCGAGCAGCCGCTCGAACTGCTCGAGATCCGCCTGCCCGATCTCCAGCTTCCCGTCGGAGGAGGAGCCGCTTCCGCCGATCTCGAAGCGCCGCAGCGGCGCCTTGCCCGGATCGCGTCCGGCGTCCCGGCTCATCGGCGCACCGCCCGCATAAGCGGGCTCGTTGCGGCGCTGCCACCACCTCATCGCCCAGCGCACGAGGAAGAAGACGAGCGCCAGCTGGATCAGCAGGCCGAACATGGAACCGAGGCCGCCGAGCCCGCCGAAGAAGCCGTGGCCGAAGAGCATTCCGAGCAGGCCCGCGCCGATGAGCCCGCCGAGCAGCCCGCCCGCAAGGCCGCGGCCGAACATGCCGGTCGAGGCCGTCGCGCCGGCGGTGCCGGCGGCGGACGGCCGCTGCGCCGTTCCCGGCTCCGTCGTGGAGCGCTGGATCGGCTGCGTCGTGCGCGGCG
>NZ_SPKJ01000080.1 GCF_009866965.1 Propylenella binzhouense
CATCAGCGCCGCCGCCTGCTCCGCCGCCTGGCGCGCCTGCTCGGCAGCGGCGCCCGCGGCGTCGGCGGCGGCTCGCGCCCGCTCGACGGCCTCGCTCAAAGTCGTCGCCATCAGCCTTGTCCCCCCTCCCCGGCCGGCTTCTCGGCGAAGCGCGGATGGACGACAGCCCCGTCATGCGTGAGGAGCGTCGCTGCGACGATCTCGTCGTCGCGGTTGATCTTCAGCGCCTTCGTGGCCGGATCGATCATCGGTTCGACGAAGGCGTAGATGTTGCGCGCCAGAAGCGCGGAGGCGGAGGCGGCGATGCGCGCCGGCATGTTGACGTAGCCCATGATCCTGACGCCGCCGACATCGGCGACCTGGTCCGGGACGACGCCTTCCACGTTGCCGCCGCGCTCGACCGCGAGGTCGACGATCACCGAGCCCGGCCGCATCGAGGCCACCATCTCGCCGCTCACCAGGCGCGGCGCAGGCCGGCCCGGGATGAGCGCCGTGGTGATCACGATGTCCTGCTTGGCGATGTGCTCGGCGACGAGCGCCGCCTGCTTCGCCCGGTACTCCGCGGACATCTCCTTCGCGTAGCCGCCCGCCGTCTCGGCCGCCTTGAACTCCTCGTCCTCGACCGCGATGAACTTCGCGCCGAGCGAGGCGACCTGCTCCTTGGCGGCGGGACGGACGTCGGTCGCCGAGACGACGGCGCCGAGCCGGCGCGCCGTTGCGACCGCCTGCAGGCCGGCGACGCCCGCGCCCATCACGAAGACGCGCGCGGCGGGGACGGTGCCGGCGGCGGTCATCATCATCGGCATCGCCCGCCCGAACAGCGCGGCCGCCTCGATGACGGCCTGGTAGCCCGCCAGGTTCGCCTGCGAGGACAGGACGTCCATCACCTGAGCCCGCGTGATGCGGGGAACGAGCTCGAGCGCGAAGGTGGAGAGGCCCGCCGCCGCGAGCGCCTTCAGCGCCTCCTCATGGCCGTAGGGATCCATGATGGCCACCACGGCGGCGCCGCGGCGCAACCCGTCGGCCGATTCCGGCCGGCGGACGCAAAGGATCAGGTCGGCGTCGCCCGCCGCCTCCGCCACGCTGCCAGCGATCGTCGCCCCGGCGCTCCGATAGTCCTCGTCGGCGTAGCCCGAACGCAGTCCGGCGCCGCTCTCGACCGCGACCTCAGCTCCCTTCCCGATGAATTTCTTGATTGTTTCCGGCGTGGCGGCGACGCGCGCCTCCCCCGCCGTCTTCTCCCCGAGGACCGCGATCTTCATGGGATGCGATCAGGCGACCGACAGGATCATGAACAGAACGCCGATCGCGAAGACGATCCCCGGCGCCTTCCACGACTCGCTCATGGCGAACCCGATCGCGGTCGCAACGAGCGTGAGGAGGACCAGCAGCGAGCCGAGCCAGAAGCCGGCCCCGCCGCCGAAGGCGAAGAGCACGAGCGCGATCACGATGTCGAACGTCGCGAGCGCCAGGACTTGGCTTCCCTTGATGAAAGCCTCGTAGGTCCGTTCGTGCTCACGGTAATCCATCTCCGCCCCGAGTTCGGCAGGTCCGTGAGAGACGTGTTCGGCCATTAGCAAGCCCCCGAATTGTGCGTGTCGCGCCGTGGTATACCAAGCAGGAATGCGCGCGACAACGCCGCCGTCCCCAGTCCGGCGCCTGCCGCGCGGGCCACGTTCAACCCCAACCAGTTGTATACAGCAAGAGGGCGGGGCCGATTTCCTGCGATCGCCGCGCCCTCATTCCGGATGCGCCAGGCCGACGGCATCGAGGGCCGCAGCCTGGCGGGCGGCAACCTGACCGGTTTCAAAGGCTTCGATCTCTTCATTGAAGAGCCGATAGAAGTTGAGCTCGGCCCGCAGATGCAGGAAGACGCCGCCGAGGCCGATGGCGGCGCGGTCCATGAACACGAATTCGCGCGGGATCCGGACGGGACCCTTCTCCTTCAGGGCCTGGTGCACCTGGAACGCCTGCCGCCTGCCGTATTCCGTCGCCGAAACGCTGTCCGCGAGCGCGCGCACCCGGTCCTCCAGAAGCGGCCCGTAGATGAAGCGCGCCCAGATGTTCAGGATCTCGACCAGCTCGCGCGAGAGGCCGCGGAAGCCCCAGCTCTCGTAGGCGGCGACGATCCGCTCCTCGTCGCCCGCCTGCAGCCCGCGGTAGAGCTCGATGACGCCGTGCACGAATGCGGGCCGGAAGATCCGGATGCAGCCGTAATCGAGGAGATTGATGCCGGCCGGCTTCCCGCCCTCCTCGAACACGGTGTAGTTGCCGAGATGCGGATCGCCGTGAATGACCGCGAAGTGGCTGAACGGATGCCACCAGGCCTTGAACATGGCCGTGGCGATCCGGTTGCGCTCCGCGACCGGCCGGTCGCGATAGTCGAGGAGGCGGCGGCCCTCGAGCCAGGTCATGCTGAGCAGGCGCCGCGTCGAGAGATCCGGCACGAACTCGGGCACGCGGATGAGCGGCTCGTCGCCGAAGATGCGGCCGTAGAGCGCGATGTGGCGCGCCTCCTCCTCGTAATCGAGCTCCTCGCGGACGCGGGCGCCGATCTCGGCCCCGATCTCGCGCGTGTCGATGGCCGGGTCCATGCGGCGATGGATCGCCAGCACGATGCCGAGCTGGCGGAGATCCGCCTCCACAGCGCTTGCCATATCGGGATATTGCAGCTTGCAGGCGAGGCGCCGGCCGTCCTTTCCGACCGCGCGGTGGACCTGACCCAGCGAGGCGGCGGCCGCCGGCTCGTGCTCGAAGGACGCGAAGCGCGCCTGCCAGCCCGGCCCGAGCTCCGCCGTCATCCGCCGCTTCACGAAGGCCCAGCCCATCGGCGGCGCGTTCGCCTGCAGCTGCGCGAGCTCGGCGGCATATTCCGGCGGAAGCGCGTCCGGAATCGTCGCAAGCAGCTGGGCCACCTTCATGATGGGGCCCTTGAGGCCGCCCAGCGCCCGCGCGAGTTCGGCCGCGTTGGCACTGCGGTCGAGATCGCGGCCGAGCGCGCGCGAGCCGATCATCTTCGCCGCGACGCCGCCCATGCCGGCGCCGACCCGGACGTAGCGGGACATGCGGCCGCTCAACCGGTTGGCTTCGTCGTCGCGGCTCGGGGCCATGTCTCGATCCTAGCGAGGTGCGTCGCCGGGCCGGCCGGCAGAGAGAACGGGCGCCCGTCCAGATATGGCATGGGAGGCCGAACCGCCAGACGGCGCCGACGGCCGCGGGGTCGCAGGGCGGGCGAAGACCGCGCGGCGGGCCGCTATCGAGCCTCGTGATCGGCGGCCCGCCGCCACGGAACGTCGCCGCCTTCCGGGCGGACCTCGAAGGTGTTCAGCACCATCGCGAGCAGCGAGTAATAGCCGGCGAGGACCGTGAGATCGACCAGCCCCTCCTCGCCGAAGGCGGCCCGCGCCTCCGCCATCACCGGCTCGGAGACGGAGCTCATCCCGGACGAACTGAGAACGGCCTCGACATAGGCGCAGGCGATGCGGTCGGCCTCGTCCGTGAAGTCGGGCGTCCTGCCCTCCGCGATCGCGTCGAGGACCGTTCCCGGCACGCCGAGCGCCGCGGCGCGGGTGGCCTGGACGTGCCACTCGAAATCGGCGTACCAGTGCCGGCCGACCACCGCCACGGCAAGCGCCCGGATCCGGTCGGGCAAGGCCGACCGGTAGCGGATGTAGACGCCGAGCTGCTCCAGCACGTCGGTCGCCCCCGGACTGTGGAGGAGCACGGTGAACGGGCCGCTGACGCCGCCGCGCGCGCCGCCCGCGATGCGGTCGTAGACGTCCCGCTGCGCGGGCGAGAGAGCGTTCGGGTCGATCGTCGGAATCCGCGGCAATTCGTTCTCCATGTCCGGATCGCCCATCGGGCGCCGCTTCGTATCGTGGCGGGGCCGGCGTCGCGCCTTCAGATCCGCCGCAAGGGCAGGCTCCAGGCGAGCGTGGCGGACGCTGCCGTGAAGACCGCCATCGCCAGGAAGCCGGCGCGGAAGGCCTCGCCGATCTCGGAATGAAGCAGCGCCTGCTCCTGCCCGGGAAGGTCCGTCACGATCCTGGCGTTCTGGAGGATGCTGCCGAGCATGCGCGCCGCCTCCGGATCGCGCATGCCGAGCGACATGAAGAGCACGGTGGTGACGATCGCGGTCCCGAGCGCCGCCCCGAGCGAGCGGGAGAACTGCACGGTCGCGGCGCCGATGCCGAGCTGGCCGCGCCCGACCGCCTGCTGGACGGTGACCTGGACCACGCCCATGACCGTTCCCATGAAGATCGCGGTGACGCCGAGGAACGCCGAAACGGCGCCTGCCGAGAGATGCGGCGACAGCAGGCTGAGGGCGATCAGCATCACCGTGACCGCCACGAGCCCGAAGGACGGGAAGATCGCCGTCCGCCCCGTCCGGCTGACGATCCGTCCCGTCACCATCGACCCGATTCCGACGCCGGCCGCCATCGGGAGAAGCAGCAGCCCGGTCTTCGCCGGCTCCAGGCCGTGCATGACCCGGAGGTAGATCGGCGTGAAGGTCATCAGCGAGACGAGCGTCCCGCCGTGGAGCGCAGCCATCGCGTCGGCGCGCCAGATCGAAGGCTCCCTGAGGAGCGGCAGCGGGAGCAGCGGATCCGATGCCTTCTTCTCGCGCCAGAGCAGGAGGAGGCACGCGACCGCGGCGAGCGCGAAGAGGACCGAGGTGAGCATGACGGCGTCGATCCTCATCCGCTGCACCTGCTGCAGCATGCCGATCGCGGAGGCGATGAAGACCGCGAACAGGAGGACGCCGAGGAAATCGAACCGGAACGGCTTCTCGGAGATGTCGGATACCGGCAGCCTCAGCGTGAGGAAGACCGCGAGCACCCCGATCGGGATGTTGACCAGGAACACCGACTGCCATCCGAAGAGCTGGGTGAGCAGACCGCCGATCACCGGGCCGAAGGTGCTCGACGTGACGGCGACTGCCGCGACATAGCCCTGGTAGCGGGCGCGGTCGCGCGGCGGGATCGCCTCGCCGACGAGGGCCTGGGAGATCGTCATCAGGCCGCCGCCGCCGAGCCCCTGGAGCACCCGCGCGGCGGCGAGCATCGCCATGCTCTGCGACAATGCGCAGAGCAGCGAGCCGGTCATCGTGATGCAGAGGGCGGCAAAGAGCAGGCGGCGCCGGCCGTAGACGTCGCCGAGCCGCCCGTAGACCGGCGCTATGATGGTCGCGGCGACGAGATAGGCGACGACGATCCAGGAGACCTGGTCCACATTGCCGAGGTCGCCGGCAATGGCCGGCAGGGCCGTCGCAACGATCGTCTGGTCGACAATCGCCAGGAACATCGGCAGCATGATGGACGGGAAGAGCCAGAAGAACAGCGCGCGTCCCGACCGTGCCCGGTGAAGCTCCTCGTCCTGGCGCGGTTGTTCGGGGTTCAAGATCGGGACTCGCGCGGGGACCGGGAGGTGATCATCGATGCTGTCGCGGGTCGGACATGCTATGGAAGGCCGTTTCTGGAATATGTGTCCTGACGCATGAAGACAATCCTGGTCCCCTACGAAGGGCACGATCGCATCGAGGCGACGCTGGCGACCGCCTGCGTCTTCGGCCGCGCATTCGACAGCTATATCGAGGCGTTTCCGCTCAGTCCGCCGCTGAGCCCGTTCCTCGCCGCCGACACCGTGGGCGCACCGATGGTCTACGACGCGGCGAAGCTCGACGCGGAGACGAAGGAGCGCTACCGCCTGCATTTCGACGCGGTCATGCGGGCGCGCTACGGCGAGCCGGCGACGGCATCGGGGCAGCCGCGGTTCCGCTGGACCGATGAGGAGCCCGCGGGCGACGCCGCGGTCGGCTCGACCGCGCGCGTCTTCGACGTCACGGTCGTCGGGCGGCCCGGAACCTCGGTGACGGAGCCGCGGATGGCGACCCTGGAGGCCGCCCTCTTCGACAGCGGCAGGCCGATCCTCATCGCGCCGCCGGAGACGCCCGAGACGATCGGCCGGACGATCGCCATCGCCTGGAACCGGAGCCCCGAGACCGCGCGCGCGGTCGCCTTCGCCAAGCCGGTGCTGCGCGCGGCGGACAAGGTGTTCGTGATCGCGACGGAAGGCGGCAGCGTGCCCGGGCCGAGCGGCGACGCGCTGGCGCGCTATCTCCGCTACAACGACATCGCCTGCGAACTGGTGGAGGTCGGCCGCACGCCGAATGTCGGGGAGGCGATCCTCTCCGAGGCCGCGCGAAGCGGCGCGGACCTGGTCGTGAAGGGCGCCTACACGCAGAGCCGGCTCCGCCAGATCATCTTCGGCGGCGCGACCCGGCACCTCATCTACGAGACGACGATCCCCGTCCTGCTCGCCCACTGAAGCGTTGCGGCGGACCGCGAGCCGGCCGGCGCGGATCGGCCCGGAGCCAGGCGCGGGAACCGCGACGACGGATGCCGGCTGCCAAACGCGCGGCCGCCGGCTTGACACGGGCGGCCGCCTTCTGCACGCCGCAGCGACGACCCCGCGAGCCGGAGAGGAAGACATGTCCGCCACCCCCGCCCCCTCCGGCCCCGTTCAGCTCCTCGTGCTCCCGGGCGACGGGATCGGTCCGGAGATCACGGCGGCGACCCGCGGCGTGCTCGACGCGGTCGGCGCCGCGCTCGGCATCGGCTTCGCCTACGAGACCGCCGAGATCGGCTTCGCATCGCTCGCGCGCAACAAGACGACGATCACGGACGCGGTGGTGGAGCGCGCCAAGACCGTCGACGGCGTGATCCTCGGACCGGTCTCGCACAACGACTATCCGCCGGTCGCCGAAGGCGGGCTCAACCCGTCCGGCCAGCTCCGCAAACGCCTCGACCTCTTCGCCAACATCCGGCCGGCGAAGTCGCATCCCGGATTCCCGCCCCGCTGCGGCAGACCGGTGGACCTCGTCGTCGTCCGCGAGAACACCGAGGGCTTCTACGCCGACCGCTCCATGCATGTCGGGCCGGGCGAGTTCATGCCGACCGAGGACGTGGCGCTCGCGATCCGCAAGATCACGCGGAAGGGCAGCCTGCGGATCGCCGAGGAGGCGTTCCGGCTGGCGATGGCGCGCCGGCGCAAGGTGACGGCGATCCACAAGGCGAACGTGCTCCGCGTGAGCGACGGGCTGTTCCTGGAATGCGTGCGCCAGGTGGCGGCGCGCTATCCGGAGGTCGAATACGACGAGAAGATCATCGACGCGATGGCCGCGCTCCTCGTGCGCGACGCGAGCGTCTTCGACGTGATCCTCGCCACCAACATGTACGGCGACATCCTCTCCGACGAGGCCACGGAGATCTCGGGCAGCATCGGGCTCGCCGCCTCGATCAATGCCGGCACCGATTACGCGCTGGCGCAGGCCCAGCACGGCTCCGCGCCCGACATAGCCGGAAAGGACAAGGCCAATCCGTCCTCGCTCATCGGCTCGGTGGCGATGCTCTTCGTCTGGATGGCGGAGCGCCGGGGCGACCCCCGCCTCGCGGACGCGGCCCGGCTCATCGAGGACGCGCTCGCTTCCGTGATCGCGGTGCCGGAATTCCGCACGCGCGACATGGGCGGCCCGCTCGGCACCAAGGCGTTCGGCGAGCGCGTCGCCAACGCGATCACCGAGGCCGCCGCCGCGCGGCCGTGAACGAACAGGGACGGGAGGAGACCGTGCTGCGCATCGCAGTCCTCGACGACTATCAGCGGGTCGCCCGCACGCTGGCGGACTGGGAGAGCCTCGGCGCGGACTGCGAGGTCGAGGTCTTCGACCGCAACCTCGCGAGCGAGGACGAGGCCGCCGCCGCGCTCGCCCCGTTCGACATTTTGTGCCTGATGCGCGAGCGGATGCCCCTCCCCGGCTCGCTCATGGAGCGGCTCCCGAGGCTGAAGCTCGTGGTCGTCACCGGCTCGCGCGTGCGCACGATCGACATGGAGAAGGCGGTCGCGCGCGGGATCACCGTCTGCCACACGCGCCCCGGCGAATCGCAGGCCGCCACGCCGGAGCTCGCCTGGGGCCTTATCCTTGCGGCCTACCGGCACATTCCGGAGGAACATGCGCGGGTCCGCGCCGGCGGCTGGCAGGAGACGCTCGGCACGACGCTGCACGGCCGGACCCTCGGCCTTCTCGGGCTCGGCAAGCTCGGCGGCCGCATGGTCCCGGTCGCGAAGGCGTTCGGCATGGAGGTGATCGCCTGGAGCCAGAATCTCGGCCCCGAGCGCGCGGCCGAGGCCGGCGCCCGGCTGGTGGAGAAGGACGAGCTGTTCGAGACCGCCGATATCGTGAGCGTCCATCTGGTGCTCGGAGAGCGGACGCGCGGCATCGTGGGGGCGCGCGAGATCGCCCTTATGAAGCAGGACGCCCTGCTCGTGAACACCTCGCGCGGGCCGCTCGTCGACGAAGAGGCGCTGCTCGCGGCGCTGACGGCCGGGCGCATCCGCGCCGCGCTCGACGTCTACGATCGCGAGCCGCTCCCCGCCAATTACCCGCTCCGCACCGCGCCGAACGTCGTCCTCAGCCCGCATCTCGGCTACGTGACGGCGGACGCCTACCGGGAGTTCTATCCCGACACGGTCGAGGCGATCCTCGCCTGGCGCGCCGGCGCCCCGATCCGGGTGCTCGCCGCGCCGCCCGCCGCGTGAGCGCGAGCCGGGCCGCCGGAGCAACGATGCCGTAACCAATCCGGGCGATCGGCGGCCGGCGCGACACTTTGCTAGAGATTTCTGAAAACACAATCGGTTAGCCAGAACGGCCGGTTCGAGGCCGGCGCTTCGAGGAACCGCGGTGTCAGAAGTCCGATCGCTCGTCCCCGGCGACATTCCCGCCGTCGCACGCCTGTTCCAGAAGACGTTCCGGGACGGCTCCGCCCCTTCTCCCGCGCTCGAGGACCATCTCGCCGAGATCTTCCTCCAGCATCCCTGGCAGGATCCCGAGCTCGTCTCGAAAGTCGCCGCCGGCGCCGACGGCGTCACCGGCTTCATCGGCGTCCTGCCCGCCCGGATGCGCTTCGCGGGGCGGACCGTCCGCGCCGCGGTGGCGGGCTCGCTCATGGTCGAGGCGCCGGACGCCGACCCGACCGCGGGCGCGCGGCTCGTCCGCTCGTTCGTCTCCGGCCCGCAGGAGCTCTCGATCACCGAGACGGCGAACGACCTCTCCCGAGGCCTCTGGGACCGGCTGCGCGGCGTCACCATCCCCGCCGGTGCCTTCGACTGGCTGAAGCCGCTGAAGCCCGCGGGCTTCCTCACCGCGCTCGCGGCGGAAGTCGTGCCGGCATTCGGTCCGCTCAGGCACCTGGCCAGGCCGGTCGATGCGCCGCTCGCCGCCTGGTTCGGCCGAGGCGCCCGGAGGCCCGCACCGTCGCGGCGCGGGGCACGCGCGGTCGCGCCGGCCGGACCGGCGGAATTCGCGGAGGCCGTCCTGTCGCTCGCCCGCTCCTATGCCCTCGCTCCCGACTGGGACCAGGGATCGCTTTCCTGGTTCCTCGGGCAATCCGAGCACAAGGACCGCTTCGGCCCGACCGTCCGCCGCATCGTCGTCGAACCGAGGGGGGCCGAGATCGGCGCCTTCGTCTATCACGGCCGCCCGCGCGGCATCGCCCGCGTGCTGAACCTCTTCGCCAGCCCCGGCGATGAGATGCGGGTCGTTTCCGCCTTGATCGAGGAGGCGCGCGCGGCCGGGCATGCGGGACTCCGGGGCCGCGGCGATCCGCGCCTTCTCGACGCCCTGGCGCGGCATAATGCCATCCTGTTCCACCGCGCCTCGCTGATCGTCCACAGCAAAGACCGTGCGCTGATCGACGCAATCGCAGCGGGAGACGCCCTCGTCACCGGCCTGGCCGGCGAAACCTGGGCGCGACTGGTCGGCGATAGCGTAAACAAGAAGTAAACGCTCAAGTATTATAGATTTTAACTAATTTCTTCGGTCGCCGTTGTTGGAAGTCGCCGGAAAAAGTACCTGAACTCGGTCGGTGGAGCGCAGGATGCCAATCCGCCGGCTTGAGGAGAACAGTACACGATGTGCGGCCTGGCCGGGTTCTCGGGAACATCGCTGCCCGACGCGGAGAGACGGCGCGTCCTCGGACGGATGATCGGTTCGATCGCCCACCGGGGACCCGACGGGCAGGGATTCCACGTCGACGCCGAGGGCGCCGCGCTCGGCCATTGCCGTCTCAGCATCATCGACATCGCCGGCGGGGACCAGCCGATCTGCAACGAGGACGGCACGGTCTGGATCGCCTTCAACGGCGAGATCTTCAACTATCTTGAACTGCGCGCCGATCTCCTCGCGCGCGGCCACGTGTTCCGGACGCATTCCGACACCGAGGTGATCGTGCACCTCTACGAGGAGCGCGGCCCGGACTGCGTGGAAGCCCTGAACGGCGACTTCGCCTTCGCGATCTGGGACGGGCGGGCGCGCCGGCTGATGCTCGCCCGCGACCGGATGGGCGTGCGTCCTCTCTTCTACGCCGAACATCGCGGCGGCTTGTTCTTCGGGTCGGAGGCGAAGGCGCTCCTCGCCGCCGGCCTGCCGGGCGAGATCGACCCGGTCGCGCTCGACCAGATCTTCACCTTCTGGTCGCCGCTCCCGCCGCGCACGATCTTCCGGGGCATCAACGAGCTGCCGCCGGCCCACCTCCTCCTTGCCGACGATAAAGGCGTCTCGGTGCGGCGCTATTGGAGCCTCGACTACCCGGACGCCGGGGAAGGCTCGGGTGCGAGCCAGTCACGGGAACGCCGCCTTCGGGACGAACTCGCGGGCCTTCTCGCCGACTCCACCCGCATCAGGCTGCGGGCCGACGTGCCGGTCGGCGCCTATCTGAGCGGCGGCCTTGATTCCTCCGTCATCACGACGCTCATGAAGGAGCTCGTCCCGGAGCGGCTGCGCACCTATTCGGTCGCCTTCGAGTCCGGCGAGTTCGACGAGAGCCGCTTCCAGGACGAGATGGTGCAGGCGCTCGGAACGACGCACAAGGCGGTCCGCATCGGCGCGGCCGAGATCGGGACCATGCTTCCCGCGGTCGTCCGCCACGCCGAGCGCCCGATCCTCAGGACCGCGCCGGCGCCGCTGATGGCGCTCTCCCGGCTGGTGCGGGACGACGGCCTCAAGGTCGTCCTGACCGGGGAAGGCGCCGACGAGGCGCTTGCCGGCTACGACATCTTCAAGGAAGCGAAGATCCGCCGCTTCTGCGCCGCGCAGCCGGATTCCGCCCGACGCTCCTTGCTCCTCAAGCGGCTCTACCCCTACCTGCCGCGCATCCAGGGCCAGTCGCAGCGCTATCTGGAGACGTTCTTCGGCTTCCGGGCCGACGACGCGCAGGACCCGCTCTTTTCGCATCTGCCGCGCTTCCGCACGACCGGCGGAGCCAAGGCATTCTTCTCCCGCTCGCTCCGCGCCTCGCTGGCCGGCTATGACGCCCTCGCCGACCTCCGCGAGCAGCTGCCGGCCGCCTTCGGATCGTGGCACCCGCTCAACCAGGCGCAATATCTCGAGACGGCCTACCTCCTGCCCGGCTACATCCTGTCGGCGCAGGGCGACCGCATGGCGATGGCGAACGGCGTCGAGGGCCGCTTTCCCTTCCTCGATCACCGGCTCGTCGAGTTCGCGGCCCGGATCCCGCCGGATCTCAAGCTCAAGGTGCTGCGCGAGAAGCATCTCCTGCGCGAGAGCATGAAGGGCAGGCTTCCGCCGTCGATCCTGAACCGGACCAAGCAGCCCTATCGCGCGCCCGACGCGGACGCCTTCGCCGGTCCCGGCGCACCGGCCTATGCCGCCCGCCTGCTCGACCCGGCCGCGATCGCCGGCGGCGGCCTCTTCGATCCCCATGCCGTCGCGAAGCTCGCCGCGAAGCATGCGGGGCGCGGATCGCTCGGCACCCGCGAAAGCATGGCGCTGGTCGGCATCCTCACCACGGCGCTCTGGCAGGACGCCTTCGCTTCGCGCGCCCCCGCCGCAGCCAACACCATGCGCGCGTCGGCATGACACCCCTTTCGAGAAAGAGCATGACAATGGAAGACAATCTCACCGCCCGGATCAGGCACTTCGTCGAGGACAACTTCCTGTTCCGCGAAGACGCCGACGAACTCGCCAACGACGAATCGCTCCTCGACGCGGGACTGATCGATTCGACCGGAATCCTGGAGCTCGTCTCCTGGATCGAGGCGGAGTTCGGGGTCCGCATGGCGGATGCCGAGATCGTTCCGGAAAACCTCGACACGATCGCAGCCATCGCCGCCTATCTCGGACGGAAGCGCCCTGCGAGCCTCGTCGCCTGACCGACCAGACCGGAGGACGAATCCGTGCGTGTCGAACAGTTCCTGAGGGCGAGCGCGGCGCGCTGTCCGGAGAAGATAGCGCTCGTCGCCGGCGGCAGGCGGATGAGCTTCGCCGCGCTCGACGAGGAATCGGACCGGCTCGCCGCCGCCCTTCGCGCGCGCGGCGTCGCGCGCGGCGACCGCGTCCTGGTGTTCATGGAGAATTGCCGGGAGGCCGTCGTCGGCATCTTCGCGATCCTGAAGGCGGGCGCCGTGTTCTCCCCGGTCAATCCTTCGACCAAGGCCGACAAGCTCGCTTATGTGATCGGCAATTGCCGGCCGGCGGCACTCCTCGTGCAGGCCCGCCTCGTCCCGGTCGCCGCGGCCGCGCTCGAGGAGGCGCGGTCGGACGCGCTCGTCGTCGCCGCCGGCGGGGCGCCCGCCGTCCTCGGCTTCGAGGAGGCCATCGAAGGCTCCGGGCGCATCGACGCAAGCGAGCCCGCCGGCATCGAGCTCGACCTTGCGATGCTGATCTACACGTCCGGCTCGACGGGCTTTCCGAAGGGCGTGATGATGACGCACCAGAACGTCGTCGCCGCCGCCACCTCCATCACGACCTACCTCGAGAACCGACCCGACGACATCGTGCTGAACGTCCTGCCGATCTCGTTCGACTACGGGCTCTACCAGGTGCTGATGGCGGCGAAGGTCGGCATGACCCTCGTCCTGGAGAAGTCCTTCGCCTTCCCGCAGGCGATCCTCGCCCGGATCGCGGAAGAGAAGGTGACGGGATTCCCGCTGGTGCCGACCATGGCGGCGCTCCTCCTGCAGATGCGCGATCTCGCGCCGGGCGCGCTGCCGAGCCTGCGCTACATCACGAACACCGCCGCGGCGCTGCCGCCCGCCCATATCGAGAGGCTGCAGGCGCTGTTTCCGACGGCGCGGCTCTTCTCCATGTACGGGCTGACGGAGTGCAAGCGCTGCACCTACCTCCCGCCGGAGCAGCTCGCCGTCAGGCCCGGCTCGGTCGGGATCGCCATTCCCGGCACCGAGGCCTACGTGGCCGGCGACGACGGCGCACGCCTCCCTCCCGGCGAGACCGGGGAGCTGGTGATCCGCGGGCCGCACGTGATGAAGGGCTATTGGGAGGACGAGCGGGCGACGGACCGCGCGCTCCGGCCCGGGCCCTATCCGTGGGAGAAGGTGCTCCACACCGGCGACCTCTTCCGGACCGATTCCGAGGGCTTCCTCTATTTCGTCGGCCGCAAGGACGACATCATCAAGACGCGCGGCGAGAAGGTGAGCCCGAAGGAGGTCGAGAACGTCCTCTACGCCCTGCCGGGCCTGCGCGAGGCGGCGGTGATCGGCGTGCCCGACCCGATCCTCGGCCAGGCGCTTCACGCCGTCATCGCCGTGGAGCCCGATGCGGACCTGACCGAGCAGGAGGTGATCCGGCACTGCGCGCGCAACCTCGAGGACTTTATGGTCCCGCGGCGCGTGACCTTCCGCCACGAACTGCCCAAGACCACGACGGGCAAGATCAGCCGCCGGCTGGTCGCCCTGCAGATCCTCGAACCCGGCACTCTGGAGGCCGCTGAATGAACCCGCCCGCAGAGGCAGACGTCTTCGCCGCACCGACCGCGCGGCGCTCGTCGCGCCAGGCCCCGCTTTTCTCGGCCGAGACGCTGCGTCTCGATGCGGAGGACGAGGCCGCGCGCATCGCCCGCGCCATCGAGACCCAGGTCCGCAAGCGGCTCCGCCGGCGCGGCGCCGTGGTCGGGCTGTCGGGCGGCATCGACAGCAGCGTCACCGCCCACCTCCTCGTGAAGGCGCTCGGCGCCGACCGCGTGCTCGCGATCTTCATGCCGGAGAAGGATTCCGAGGACGACAGCCTGCGGCTCGGCCGCATGGTCGCGGAGGGGCTCGGCATCGCCTCCGTAACGGAGGACATCGAGCCGATGCTGACGGCCGCCGGCTGCTATGCGCGGCGGGACACGTTCATCCGCAGCCTCGTGCCCGATTTCGGACCCGGCTGGGGCTGCAAGGTCGTGCTGCCCAACGCGCTCGCCGAGAAGGCCTACAACCTTTCGTCGCTCGTCGTGCAATCGCCCGCTGGCGAGCGGCGGCAGATCCGCATGCCGCTCGAGGTCTATCTCGGCGTGGTGGCGGCGACCAACATGAAGCAGCGCACGCGCAAGCAGATCGAGTACTACCATGCCGACCGGCTGAACTATGCCGTCGCGGGAACGCCGAATCGGCTCGAATACGACCAGGGCTTCTTCGTGAAGAACGGCGACGGCGCGGCCGACCTGAAGCCGATCGCGCATCTCTACAAGAGCCAGGTCTACCAGCTCGCGGAGCATCTCGGCGTGCCCGAGGAGATCCGCCGACGCCCGCCGACGACCGACACCTGGTCGCTCGAGCAGACGCAGGAGGAGTTCTATTTCCCGCTGCCCTACCAGGGCATGGATCTCTGCCTCTACGCGCTCGAGAACGGCATCCCCGCCGCCGCGGCCGCGGAGGCGGCCGGGCTCTCGGCCGCGCAGGTCGAGCGCGTGTGGCACGACATCGCGGCGAAGCGGCGCGCGACCGAATATCTCCACCTGCCGCCGCTCCTCGTCGAACCCGTCCCGATCGCCTGATGCGCGCATTCGGCGCACGTACCACCGGGCGCCGGCGCTTGCGCCGTCCCGTGCGGGGCCTCGAAGCCGCCGCCGCTTTGGGCTAAGCCTCCCGCCAACGTGCCGGCCCCGCCCCTTCCGCTGTCAAGGGCGAGGGCCGGAACGGGAGAACGCCCGAGCGGCGCGACGGAGAGGAAAGCCGATGCTGGAGCCGAACGATCACCTCGACGCCTGGGACAGGGGCTGCTTCTTCCACCCCTCGACCCATATGGGCCAGCACGCCCGCGGCGAGAGCCCGAACCGGATCGTGACGGGCGGCGACGGCGTCTACATCGTCGACCGCGACGGCAGGCGCAGCCTGGACGCCTTCGCCGGGCTCTATTGCGTCAATGTCGGCTATGGGCGGAAGGAGATCGCCGAGGCGATCGCCGCGCAGGCGGAGAAGCTCGCCTATTACCACGCCTATGCGGGACACGGCAGCGAGGCCTCCATCACGCTCGCCCACATGGTGATCGAGCGCGCGCCGGCGCAGATGAGCCGGGTCTTCTTCGGGCTGTCGGGCTCCGACGCCAACGAGACCAACCTGAAGCTCGTCTGGTACATGAACAACGTTCTCGGCCGCCCCGAGAAGAAGAAGATCATCTCGCGCTGGCGGGCCTATCACGGCTCCGGGCTGATGACCGGCAGCCTGACGGGCCTGCCCTCCTTCCACGACGCCTTCGACCTGCCGCGCCCGCCGATCCTGCACACCGAGGCGCCCTACTTCTTCCGGCGGGCGGACCGCAGCCTGGACGAGGAGGCGTTCGCCACCTTCTGCGCCGAAAGGCTCGACGCGCTCATCCGCGCCGAAGGGCCGGAGACGGTCGCCGCCTTCATCGGCGAGCCGATGCTCGGCACCGGCGGAATCGTGCCGCCGCCGCGGACCTACTGGGAGAAGATCCAGGCGGTCCTCGCGCGCCACGACGTGATGCTGATCGCCGACGAGGTGGTGACCGGGTTCGGCCGGCTCGGCACGATGTTCGCCTCGGAGCGGTACGGCATGAAGCCGGACATCATCACCATCGCCAAGGGGCTCACCTCGGCCTACGCGCCGCTCTCCGGCTCGATCGTCTCTCAGAAGGTCTGGGACGTGCTGGTCGAGGGTTCGGACCGGCTCGGGGTCATCGGGCACGGCTGGACCTATTCGGCGCACCCGCTCTGCGCCGCCGCGGGCGTGGCGAACCTCAGGCTCGTCGACGCGATGGGGCTCGTCGAAAACGCGGACGTGGTCGGCGGCTATTTCCGCCAGGCGCTCGCCGAGGCGGTGGCCGACCATCCGATCGTCGGCGAGGTGCGCGGCGACGGCATGCTGGCGGCGGTCGAATTCGTGGCAGACCGCGGCGACCGGCTGTTCTTCGACCCGGCGCAGAAGGTCGGCATCCGGATCGTCGCCGCGCTCGCGCGCCGGGGCGTGGTCGGGCGCGCCATGCCGCATGGCGACATTCTCGGCTTCGCGCCGCCGCTCTGCCTGACGCGCGCGGAGGCCGACATCATCGTCGACGCAACGAAGGGCGCGATCGAAGAGGTCGCCGGCGAACTCGCGCAGAGCGGCCAGGCGACCTGATGCGGCGGGCCGGAGCGCGCCTTGCGCTCCGGCCGGGCTCAGTCGGAAAGGCCGGCGAGGAGGAGGTCGCCGCCGCGCCAGTGCTTCGGGTCGGCGCGGTCATATTGCGGCGGGTAGGCGAGGTCGATCCCGAGCACCCGCGCCGCATGGAAGGGCCAGCGCGGATCGAACAGGATCGCGCGGGCAAGCGCCACGAGATCCGCTTTGCCCTCCGCCACGATCGCCTCCGCCTGGCGCGGCGTGAGGATCATGCCGACCGTCGTCGTCGGGATCCCCGAGACCTTCCTCACATGCTCGGCGAAGGCGAGCTGATAGCCCGGCCCCGCCTGGATCTCCTGGCGCGGATCGACCCCGCCGCCGGAGACCGTCACCCCGTCCATGCCGATATCGCGGAGCGCGCGGGCGAACACGCCCGCCTCCTCCGGCGTCCAGCCGCCGGCCGTGAAGTCTGAGCCGTTGACGCGCACCGCCAGCGCCGCCTCCGCCGGCCAGACCGCGCGCACCGCCGCCGCGACCTCGAGCGGGAAGCGCATCCGGTTCTCGAGGCTGCCGCCATATTCGTCCGTGCGCCGGTTGGAGAGCGGCGAGAGGAACGTGCTCATGAGATAGCCGTGGGCGAAGTGAAGCTCGGCATAGCGGAGCCCGAGCCGTGCGGCGCGGCGGGCGGCGGCCACGAAGGCGTCGCGGACCGCCTCCATGTCCGCCCGCGTCATGGCCCGCGGCACGCGCCAGCCTTCCCTGAACGGGACGGCCGACGGCGCGATCGTATCCCAGCCGCCCTTTTCGTCCGGAACCGAGCCGGAGCCGGTCCAGGGGCTGTAGGTCGCCGCCTTCCGGCCGGCATGGGCGAGCTGGATGCCGATCGGGATCGGGCTCACGGCGCGGACGCGATCGAGCACGCGGCTCAGCGCCGCCTCGTTGTCGTCGCTCCAGAGACCGGTATCCTCCGGGGAGATCCGGCCGCGCGGCTCGACGCCCGTCGCCTCGATCACGAGGAGGCCCGCGCCCGACAGAGCGAGCGAGGCAAGGTGCGCCACGTGCCAGTCGGTCATGGAACCGCCGACGGCGCTGTACTGGCACATCGGGGAGATCGTGATGCGGTTCGCGAGCTCCAGGCCCCCGAGCCTGAAGGGAGAAAACAGGGCTGCCATGCTGGACGCCTCCTGGCGTTGGAACGGAACCGGATCGGACGGCCGGGTCAGTACCTGAATTCCGCGTCGGCGCGCGAGCTGACCGTGAGAAGGTCGGCGCAATCGGGAATCGGCTTGCCGCCTTCGATCGTGCAGGCAAGCACGTCGTTGACGAGCAGCCGGCCGATCTTGCCGCAATCGAGGTCCGGAAGGTCGAAGAGCGCCACCTTCATCCGGTTGCTGCGTATGTCGGAATAGGTGAGCGCGACGCGGCGCAGCACCACGCTCGAGCGGTCGAACAGGAACACGTCGAGGCGCATTTCGTCGAGCGCGACGGGCATCTCGTTCTGGACGAGGAAATAGGCGCGGCAGGCGCCCTGGGCGCCCTCGAGCTTGTTGAGCTCCAGGCTGATCGCGCCGTGCGTGGGAAGCCCCGGCTGGGCTTCCGGCCGAGCCTCGGCCGCGCCTTGCTGCGGCGCCTGGCCCTGCGCGAGAGCGGCCGGTGGGAGAGCCAGCCAGAACGCTGCGAGCCAGAGCCTTGCGAGGCGCATCGTCTTACTCCTGGTTACAATCGTCGCGGACGGCGGAAGAGCTTGTGGCGGGTTGCCCGCGAGCCGGTTTCCCGAGACTGGCGAGGCGGCAAGCCTCTATAATGTCGCCGTGAGACGACGAACGCCAGACCTCGTGGCCGACCTCCGGCCGCCCGCCGAAAGAGCGCCGCGCACCGCGCCGGTCGCCGTGCTGTTTTCGGTAACGGCCCATGCCGGCGCCGTCGCCCTTTTCGCGACCATGCATTTCGCCACCCACAGGCCGCCGGTCTCCGCCCCCGCCCCGTCCGTCACGGTCGAGCTCGTGCCGGAGCAGCCGATGATCGAGGTGGCGGCGGCGGCCGCGGAACCGGAGGCGGCGACGGCGGTGGATGCGGGCGCGCCGCTCGAGGCGTCCGCGCCGGCCGAGACCGCGCAGGCGGCACCGCCGGACGAGGCCGTCATGCC
>NZ_SPKJ01000081.1 GCF_009866965.1 Propylenella binzhouense
CGCGCGGCCAGCGACGGGAGGCACCGATGCGCCGGCGCAGTGACGGGCGGCTTATGGCAGGCGGGCGGCTCGCCGCGGCGCTGGCGCTTGCGCTCCTTCTCCCCGCCGGCCCCGCCGCGGCCACGCCCGCCGGCAGCGGCGGCGAGAGCGAGAGCGGGACGCTCCGGGTCTGCGCCGACCCGAACAACATGCCCTTCTCCAACGACAGGGGAGAGGGCTTCGAGAACCGGATCGCCGAGTTCGTCGCGCGCGAGCTCGGCTATCGCGGCGTCGCCTATACCTGGTGGGCGCAGCGGCGCGGCTTCATCCGCAACACGCTCAAGGCCGGCGCCTGCGACGTCGTCATCGGCGTTCCGGCCGGGATGGAGATGGTCGCCACCACGCGGCCCTATTACCGCTCGACCTACGTCTTCGTCGAGCGGCGCGACCGCGGCCTGAAGCTCGCCTCGCTCCGGGATCCGCGGCTCGGATCGCTCAGGATCGGCGTCCACCTCATCGGCGATGACGGCGCCAACACGCCGCCGGCCGACGCGCTCGGCGAGGAGGGCATCATCGACAACGTCGTCGGCTACATGATCTACGGCGATTACAGCGAACCCGCGCCGCCGAGCCGGCTCGTGGAGGCCGTCGCGACGGGCGAGGTCGATGTCGGCGCGGCCTGGGGCCCGCTCGCGGGCTATTTCGCGCAGCGCGCCGGCGTGCCGCTCGACGTCGTCCCGATCGCCGATACCGGCGGCTTTGCGCCGCTCGCCTTCCAGTTCGACATCGCGATGGGCGTGCGCCACGGCGACGAGGCGCTCCGCGGCCGGCTCGACGCGCTGATCGCGGAGCGGGGCGATGCGCTTCGCGCGATTCTCGCCGGATACGGCGTGCCGCTCCTGCCGGTCTCCGCGGCTGCCGGCAAGCGCGGGGGCGGCGATGACTAGGGCCGCTCGCATCGGCGCGGCCGCGCTCGCCGGCCTCGTCCTCTCCGGGGGCGCCTGGTCCCAGGAGGGGGCCCAGGAGGGGATGGCGGCCGGGCGTCCCGGCACGGCGATCGAGATGCAGGACCGGCTCGCCGGCGGCGGGCCCGATCTCGGCCAGGTGCCGGTGACGCACGTCTTTCCGGGCGGCGTGAAGATCGCGCCGGCCATGGCGAATCCGGTCGCCGGCGATCCCGGCGCGGCGGAGCGGGGAATGCGGCACTTCAGTTCGTTCAACTGCTCCGGCTGCCACGCGCCCAACGGGGCGGGCGGCATGGGCCCGTCGCTCAGCAACAGCGCCTTCATCTACGGCGCCGATCCGGCGAACATCTTCCTGTCGATCTACCAGGGACGGCCGCATGGCATGCCGGCCTGGGGCGGCATGCTGCCGCCGGAGGTGATCTGGGAGCTGGTGAGCTACGTCCAGTCGATCAGCGCGGAGCCGTCCGGGCCGTGGGGAACGACGACCTCGCTCGAGGCCTTCCGGATCGAGCAGGTACCCGCGGAATATCTGAAGACGACGACGCCGTGGAAGCATACCAACCCGTTCAGCTTCGGGCAGAAGCCGTTCGAGAAGACACCGAAGCCGTGACCGCGCCATGCGAGGAACCCCAGCGCGCCCGCAAATGGAACGTCCCGGCGCCTTCGGCCTGACCGTCGGCCTGTCGATCGGACTGTCGGCGGCGCTCGGCGGGTGCACGACGGGCGACCTGCCGATGAACTACCTGCGGACGTTCGGCGCGCGCGGCGACCCGATCACCGCGCTCACCTGGGGGCTGCTGGTCCAGTCGATCGTCGTCGTCGTCCTCGTCAGCCTCGCCGTCATCCTCGGCATCTATCTGCGCAGGTCCCGGTTCGAGCATCCGGAAGGCGAGCGCGAGCCGCTCGTGCGCCGCTCGGGCGGCATCACCTTCATCGGGGTCGGAATCGCGCTGACGCTCGTCGCGCTCCTCGGCTCGACGGTCTGGACCGTCGCCACGCTCGCCGCGATCAACGATCCGCCGAGCGACCCGCCGCTCACGATCGCCGTCCGCGGCCAGCAATGGTGGTGGAAGGTCACCTACAAGGGCAGTCCGGACCAGCAGTTCGAGACTGCCAACGAAATCCACATACCGGTCGGCGAGCCGGTGCGGCTCGAACTCACCACCGGCGACGTCATCCATTCCTTCTGGGTGCCTTCGCTCGGCGCGCGGATGGACCTGATACCCGGCCAGACGAACGTCACCTGGATGGAGGCGAACAGGCCGGGAATCTATCGCGGTCAGTGCGCCGAATATTGCGGCAAGCAGCACGCCCATATGGCGCTCCGGGTGGTCGCCGACCCGCCGGACCAGTTCCAGAAGTGGCGGCAGAACCAGCTTCGGCCCGCGGCCGAGCCGGCGGCGGAGATCGCCGCCTTCGGGGCGGAGAGGTTCCTGCTGCGGTGCGGCGCCTGCCACACGGTGCGGGGCACGCCGGCCGGCGGCGGCGTGGGCCCCGATCTCACCCATCTCATGTCCCGGGGCTCGATCGCCGCCGACACGCTGCCGAACACGCCCGGGCACCTCGCGGGATGGATCGCCGACCCGCAGGCGATCAAGCCCGGCAACCGCATGCCCAAGGTGGACATCTCCGGCCCGGAGCTCACCGGCATCCGAACCTATCTCGAAACCTTGCGCTGAGGGGCGGACGTGGCTGTCACCGAATATGATCGCGCGCCGCTGGTCGAGGAGAGCACGACCGATTCCCCGCTCGCGAGGAAGCTCGAGGCGCTGTGGGAGACGGAGCCCGGCATCGTCGGCTTCTTCACCACCGTCGATCACAAGAAGATCGGCATCCGCTACATCGTCACCGCTTTCGCGTTCCTGGTCGTCGGCGGCCTCGAGGCGCTCGTCATGCGCATCCAGCTCGCGCGGCCGAACATGACGCTCCTCACGCCCGAGCAGTACGACCAGCTGTTCTCGATGCACGGGCTGACGATGATCTTTCTCTACGCCCTGCCGATCCTCTCCGGCTTCAGCAACTACCTGTTTCCGCTGCTGCTCGGATCGCGCGACATGGCGTTCCCGCGGCTCAACGCGTTCTCCTACTGGGTCTACCTGGCTTCCGGCATCTTCATCTATGCGAGCTTCGCGATGGGCCACGGGGCCAATGACGGCTGGTTCAACTACGTCCCCTATGCCCTGAAGGCGTACAATCCCGGCCCGAACATGGATTTCTACGCGCTCGGGATGGTGTTCCTGGGCATCTCGACCACCGTCGGCTCGGCGAATTTCATCGTCACCGCGTTCCGCACCCGGGCGCCGGGCATGTCGATCAACCGGCTTCCGATCATGACGTGGGGCACGCTCACCGTGTCGTTCGGCAACCTGTTCGCCGTGCCGTCGGTGAGCCTCGCCTTCTTCCTGCTCTGGATGGACCGCCAGCTCGGCACGCATTTCTACGACACGACGGCGGACGGTCAGCCGCTCCTGTGGCAGCACCTCTTCTGGATGTTCGCCCATCCCTGGGTCTACGTCATCGTGCTTCCGGCGATGGGGATGGTCTCCGACGGCCTCCCGACCTTCTGCCGGCGGCCGCTCGTCGGCTACACCGCCGTCGTGCTCAGCACGGTGGCGACGATGGTGCTCGGCTTCGGCGTGTGGCTCCACCACATGTTCGCCACCGGCCTGCCCTTCCTGGCGCTCTCCTTCTTCAGCGGCAGCTCCTTCATCATCACGATTCCGAGCGCGGTCGCGGTGTTCGCGTGGATCGCGACGATCTGGACGGGGCGGCCGGTGATCACGACGGCCTTCCTCTATTTCGCGTCCTTCATCGCCATGTTCACGATCGGCGGCGTCTCGGGCGTCATGACGGCGTCGGTGCCGGCCGACTTCCAGCTGACCGACACCTATTTCGTCGTCGCCCACATCCACTACGTCCTGATCGGCATCAATCTCTTCGGCGTGCTCGGCGGGCTCTATTTCTGGTTCCCCAAGATGACCGGCCGGATGCTGAGCGAGCGGCTCGGCCGCTGGAACTTCTGGATCACCTTCATCGGGTTCAACCTGGGCTTCCTGCCGATGCACCTGACCGGCCTGTTCGGCATGCCGCGCCGGATCTACACCTATCCGCCGGATCTCGGCTGGAACACGCTCAACCTCGTCACGACCGTCGGCGCCTTCATGCTGGCGTTCGGGATCCTGCTTCTCTTCGTCAACATCTTCCACAGCCTGCGGCACGGCAGGATCGCGGGACCCAATCCCTGGGACGGCCCGTCGCTCGAATGGGCGGTGCCTTCGCCGCCCCCGCCCTACAATTTCGCGGTGATCCCGGTGGTGGCGAGCCGCCATCCGCTCTGGGAGAAGCGGCTCGGGGAGGGGATCGGCGAATCCTCCGTGGCGCGCGGCCTCGTGCTCGATCACGGCAAGGAGACGATCGGCACGACCGTGCTCGACGCGCAGCCGGACGTGATCCTGAAGATGCCCGAGGATTCGTGGTCGCCCTTCACCGTCACGCTCGGCATGTCGGTCGGCTTCACCGGCCTCATCCTGACCTACTGGACGCCCTACGGCTGGGCGGCCGCGGCCGCGGGGCTGGTCCTCACCGGCCTCGGCGTCCTCGTCTGGCTCTGGCCGGAACGCAAGCTCGGCCAGGTGGCGGAGCACGCCCATGCCTAGCGCCGCCGCCAGGATGCGCACTCTGCCGGTCGGCAGCGTCGGGGTGCGGGCCTCCGGCTGGTGGGGGATGATGTGCCTGATCGGGACGGAAGCGGCGCTCTTCGCCTACCTGCTCTTCAGCTACTACTACTTCGCCGTGCAGTTCGGGCGCAGCTTCCTGCCGAACGAGCTTCCGTCCGTCCGGCTCTCCGGCCCGGACACGCTGATCCTGATCCTCAGCAGCGTTGCGGTCTGGTGGGGCGAGCGCGGCATCAGGCAGGGCTCGACCGTCCGGCTCGCCATCGGGCTTCTGCTCGGCAGCGTTCTCGGCGCCGTCTTCGTCGGCATCCAGTACCTGGAATGGCTCGACAAGCCGTTCGTGCTCTCGGCCGATTCCTACAGCTCGCTCTACTTCACGATCACCGGGTTCCACATGGCCCATGTCGCCGTCGGCGTGCTGATCCTCGTCGTCCTGCTCGCCTGGTCGGTTCTCGGCTATTTCGACCGCGTGCGCCATGCCGCCGTTTCGATCGGCGCGATCTACTGGCACTTCGTGGACGCGGTCTGGCTGGCGATCTTCTTCACCTTCTACGTCACGCCCTATCTCGGGTGGTGAGCCATGGCTGAACCGGTCGTCCACACCTTCGAAGCCGGCCATCCCGCACCGCACGCGGACCGGGTCTCCCTTCCCGCTCTGTTCTACGGCCTGTGCGCCGGGCCGGCCGCCTGGGGGGCGCAGCTCCTCCTCATCTACGGGCTGGCGAGCTACGCCTGCTTCCCGAGCGAGATGCTCCGCGACGCGCCGGTCCCCGGGTTCCGGGGCATCGTGCCGGTCCTCGCGGCGATCAACGTCGTCGCCCTGGCGATCGCCGCCTCGGGGGCCGTCGTGTCATGGCGGAACTGGCGCCTGTCCCAGAGCGAAGCCAAAGGCGCGGGCCGCCATCTCCTGGAAGCGGGCGAAGGCCGCACCAGGTTCATCTCGGTCTGGGGCGTTCTGACCGGCGCGGGCTTCTTCGTCGCCATCGCCTTCGACACGATCGCAGTCTTCGGGGTTCCGCTGTGCGGAAGCTGATTCTCACGCTGGCACTCGCCGCAATCTCGGACCCGGCCGGCGCCCATGCCGGCGGGGGCCGGGCCGATTTCTCCTGGAGTCTGGAGCCCTGGGTCCTGGCGAGCCTCGGCGCTGCCGCTTTGGCCTACGGGATCGGGCTCGCGCGCATCCGCGCCGAAGCGGGAGACCGCATCGTCGGCGGCGGAAACGTCGCCGCCTTCCTGGCCGGGCTGGCGGTCCTCTTCACCGCGCTCGCTTCGCCCGTCGACACGCTGAGCGACGATCTCTTCTCGATGCACATGGTCCAGCATCTCCTCCTGATGCTGGTCGCCGCCCCGCTGATGGTCTGGAGCAGGCCGTTCCTGGTCTTCCTGTGGGCGCTTCCGCGCAGCCTGCGCAGGTCGTTCGGCCGGTTCCCGGCCCGCAGGGGTGCGGCGCGCGCGCTCAACCTGCTTTCCCACCCGGTCTTCGTCTGGAGCGCCTTCTGCGGGGTATTCGCCTTCTGGCACATACCGGGGCCCTACGGCCTGGCGCTCCGGCACGAAAGCGTGCACATTCTCGAGCACGCCTGCTTCTTCGCCAGCGGCTACGCGTTCTGGGCGGTCGTGATGTCGCCGGGCGGCCGCCGCCGGCTCGAATACGGCGCCTCGGTGCTCTATGTCGGCACCGCTGCAGTCCTGAGCGGCCTTCCCGGCGCGCTGATCATCCTGACCGACCGCCCATTCTACCCGATCCACGCGGAGGGCGCCGCCCGCTGGGGACTGACCGCGCTCGAGGACCAGCACCTCGCCGGGCTCATCATGTGGATCCCCGCCGGGTTCATCTATCTCGCGGCGATCTGCATCCTCTTCGCGCTCTGGATGCGCGAGGCGGACCGGCGCGCCGCCGCCTTTGCGAGGTCGATGCCGACGCTCGCGGCGCTCATCGCATGCGCCGCCCTTCTCGGCGGGTGCGGCGAGGGCACGGAAGCCTCCTCGGAGGCGGGCGGGATCGGCAACGTCCAGCGCGGAGCCGCTCTCATAAGCCAGTTCGGCTGCCCCGCCTGCCACACGATTCCGGGCATCGCCGGCGCGGACGGCCTGGTCGGGCCGCCGCTCACGAAGATGGGCCGGCGCGGCTATGTCGCCGGCGTGCTCCGGAACACCCCGGAGAACATGACGCGGTGGATCCGGCGGCCGCAGGCGATCGTCCCCGGCAACGCGATGCCGGACATGGGGATCAGCGAGGACCAGGCGCGCGACATCACGGCCTATCTCTACACGCTCCGCTGAGCGTCCACCGAGGGGGGCGTGCGGCGTGGGTCAATCAGCCGGGGCGACGTTCCAGCCCCTGCCCTGGTCGCCACAGGCCTCGAGCCCGCCCTCCGTGACCACGAGCGTGTCCTCGAGCTTCAGCATGCCGCGAAGCGGCCGCTCCCGTCCGCTCCCATCCGCGGCCCATGCAAATTGCGCCAGCCTCGAAAACGAGGACGGCGTCGTTGCCACGGAGCCCCTGGCAATCGAGCAGACGCCCCTGAGATGCCCTCGCTGCGAGGCCGGTCCTAGTCCCTTCCGGCCGTCACCATGATCTCGATCCTGATGCCCGGGCCGAGATCGGCGACGCCGATCGTCGCGCGGCAGGGAAGGTGTTCGGGCGCGAGCCATTTCGTCCAGACCGCGTTCATCGCCGGCTTCTCGCTCATGTCGGTGATGAAGATCTGGGCCGTCAGGAGCTTCGTCCTGTCGGATCCCACCTCGGCGAGCAGCCCGTCGATCTTGCGGCAGATGTCGGCCGCCTGCTCGGACATGCCCCCGCTCGTATCGTCGGCGGTGATCCCGCTCAGATAGATGACGCCGCCATGCTCGACGATGCTGTGCAGGATCTCGCTGCCACCGACGCGCTTGATCATTTCGCTTCCTTTCCTGGCCAGGTCCCGGGGATCGGCCTGCGTGAAGGCCGCCGACAAAGAGCGCCGCAGCCGTGCCTCAGTTGAGCTCGCCCGGCAACCACAACACGATCGCCGGATAGGCGATGATCAGGGCGATCAGAGCGAAGATCGCGAACATGAAGGGCGTCACGCCCCAGAAGATGTCGGACACCGTGCCCCGGCCGCGGATGCCCTGCAGCACGAAGAGCGCCATCCCGACGGGCGGCGAAAGGATCGCCGCCTCGCAGATGAGCACGATCATCACGCCGAACCAGACGGGGTCGTATCCGAGCGAAACCACGATCGGCGCCACCACCGGGACCGTCAGCACGACCATGGCGAGGCCGTCCATGAAGGTTCCGAGCAGGATGTAGATCGAGATGATGAAGAGGAGCGTCGCGAGCGGCGGCCAGCCGAGGCCGAGAATGACGTCGTTGAAGTAGCGGACCATGCCGACGGCGGCGATCGCGAAGTTGAGGAACAGCGCAAAGATGAGGATGAGCGTCAGCATCGCCGAGACGCGGACCGTGTTCTCCAGCACCGTGCGCAGCATGCCGGCGCTGACCTGTCCGTTGAGCGCCGCCAAGGCGAGCGCGCCGATCACCCCGAGCGCGGCCGCTTCGGTCGGCGTCGCCCAGCCGGCATAGATCGATCCGAGCACGAGCAGGAAGAGGATGGTCGGCTGGAGCAGGTCCCTGAGCGCCGCGAAGCGGGCGGCCCAGGTGGATTCTTCCTTCTGGCCGGCCCAGTCCGGGCGCACCAGGCAGCAGATCAGGACCACGCCCATGTAGAAGAGCGTCAGGATGATGCCCGGCAGAATGCCCGCGATGAAGAGGCGAGGGACGGAGGTGCTGGTGAGCAGCCCGTAGATGATCATGTTCATCGAAGGCGGGATGAGGATGCCGAGCGTCCCGCCGGCGGCGAGCGAGCCGAGGAAGAGCCGCTCGTTGTAGCCGCGCCTGTCGATCTCAGGCATCGCGGCAACGCCGATCGTCGCCGCCGTCGCCACGCTCGATCCGGAGGTCGCCGCGAAGATCGCGCAGGCGCCGATATTGGCATGCATCAGGCCGCCGGGGAGCCAGGAGAGCCAGCGCGCCACGCCGGCATACATGCGGGTCGAGATTCCCGCATGCAGCATGATCTCGCCCATCAGGATGAAGAGCGGGACGGCGACCAGCGTGAAATCCGTGCTGTGCTGCCAGGCGATGTCGCCGAGCGCGACGTTGAGCGGATAGCGGGAGAGCCCGATATCGATGAAGAGCGCCAGCACGCCGAGCACGGCGGCGATCGGCAGCGCCATGGCGAGCAGGACGAAGAGCGCCAGAGTGGTCTTGAGGAGCATGGTCGTTCAGCCGGCCGCGTCGGCGATCTCGATGTCCGCGGCGCCGGAACGCGGCTCGGCGATGGTCTCGATCGCCGCCAGGTCGCCGCGGGCGAGCGCGAGGGCCGACCTCAGGAAGAGCAGCACCAGGGTCGCCAGGCAGAACACCAGCCCGGCGAGCCAGATCGACTGCGGGATCCAGAGCGGGGTCGAGAGCGGCGTGTTCGACTTCGCGCCGAGCCGCCAGCCTTCGAGGAACATGCCGGTCGCCCGCATGACGAGCACCGCCATCAGCGAGGCGAAGGCGCCGAGCGCGACCACGTCGAGGATGCTCCGCAGCCGCGCCGACAGCCTGACCCTGAGCGCGTCGACCCGGACGTGCTCGCCGCGCAGCGCCACGAACCCGAAGCCCCATGCCATGCTGAGGGCATAGGCATAGCCGGACAGTTCGTCCGCGCCCGTCAGCGAGCGGTTGAGGAGCTTGCGGGACACGATCTCGACGCAGATCAGGACCGCGCTCGCGAGGAGCAGGACGCCTCCGGCGAGAGAGGCGCCCCGTCCGACGCGCAGAAAGAGGTCCTGGATCCGCGCGCCCCGGTCGGCCATCAATGGGCGCTCGCCTTGAGGCCGTGGAGCTTGCCGAGCGTGTCGTTCCAGACCGCCGCGCATTCCGCTCCGCAGCGCGCCGCGAACTCCGCGAGCGCCTTGGTCTCGAGGAGCTCGCGCCGCATCGCGTCGTCCTCGGCCGAGACGGTCGCGAGCTTCAGGTGAGCGGGCGTGAGCGGCAGCGGCTTCGTCACGCTGACGTCGCAGCGCGGGTCGCCGGTCGAGCACCAGAGGCCGTGATCGGTGCCGGACCGCGCCTGGTCCCAGCCGAACGCCGTCATCTCGTCCATCTTCTTGGCGAGGAAGGTGCGCAGCGCAGGATCGAGCCCGTCCCACCAGGACTTGTTGACGATGTTGCCCTCGAGCCCCCAGCCCACGCTCAGCGGATAGATGTCCGTGGTGACCTCGTAGAGCTTGCTCAGATTGCCGGCGACCGTCCCGGTGACGGCGCAGTCGATGACGCCGCGCTGGATGCCCGGGATCATCTCGGCGAAGGGAAGGGTGGCGGGAACGGCGCCGGCGGCCTCCAGGAACTCGGCGAGCGAGGCGCCGGAGGTCCTGACCTTCTTGCCCTTCAGGTCGGCGAGCGAGGCCACCGGCTTGTTGCACCAGAACACCTGGGCGGCGAGCGGCCAGACGCCGAGCAGCTCGACCTGGCTGCGGGTGCGGTAGAGCTCCTGCAGGTGCGGGAGATAGGCCTCGATCGACTTGGCGAGGACGTCGTAGTTCGGGTTGAGCCCGGGAAAGTCCATGGCGTCGTTTTCCGGGACGTCCCCGGAGGTGAAGGCGAGCGAGGCGATCACGACCTGCGCCACCCCGAGCTTCGCCATCCGGTAGACCTCGGGGCCCTTGAGCCCCAGCTCGGTGAGGCTCTGGACCTCGATGTCGAGCTTGCCGCCGCTCTCCGCCTCGACGCCTTCCCAGAAGCTCTTGACGAGCTCGTAGGGCGGCGAGTTCAGGCTCGGTCCAATGATCTTGAAACTGGCGGCCGGCAGATCCTGAGCAAGCGCCGGGGCCGAGCTCCAGAGCAGTGCGGCGCCGAACGCGAGTGTCCGGAACTGAGCGAAACGCATTCCTTTGCCCTCCTCCTGAGAATTCAGCCACAGATCCTGCAGGCGGCGAAGGCTATCGTCTTCGCCGCTTCGACGAGTTCGCGCAGCTCCACCCGCTCGTCGGGAGCCGGCCATTCCGGGTAGTTCCGGATGTCGCCCGGACCGAACTGAACGGAGGGGATTCCCGCCGCCGAAAGCACGTTGCCGTCGCCGGTATTGCCGATGCGCAGCCCCCCGCCGAGCTCCGGCTCCCGGTTGCTGGCGCGGCGGAAGCCCTCCGCCATCGCGACGGGAAGAGGGTGGTCGCGCGCGATCTCGCTCGGATGCACGAGATGCTGGTCGCGTTCCGGATCGTCCGGCACCTGGACCTCGCAGTCGAAGGTGGGGTGCAGCGCCTTCAGCTCGGCGACCACGCGCTCGAGATCGCGGCGGATGCCGTCCGGCGTCTGCCCGGGCACGGTCCGCACCTGCATGGCGAGCGTGCATTCCCGCCCGTAATGGCTCTTGGCGACGGCGTCGAAGCGGTGGAGCGGGAAGCCGGGCAGGTCCGGATGCGGCTCGAAGCTCAGCCACGAGCCCGGCGCGTGCGGCTCCAGGCTCGGCCCGAGCCGCGCGACCATCAGAGCGAGCTGCTCGATCGGATTGAAGTAGCCGGCCTTGGCCTCGGGCGAATAGCGGAAGAACAGCCCGGTGCCGCGGAACACGAGCCGCGGCCTGACCTGGCCGACGATGGTGGTCGCGATGGTGTTCGCCGAGTGCTCCATGTTGATGCACATGTCGGCGCGGACGCCCGCCTTGAGGAGCGCCTTGGTGCCGAGGCCGCCGGCCTTGTGGCAGGCGACGGCGCAGAGGACGATCTCGCCTTGGAGCGCGACGCCGGAGCGCACGATCGCCTCGATCGCGCCGATGGCGGCGACGAGGCCGCCTTTGTCGTCATGCGCGCCGGCGCCCCAGATCCAGCCGTCCTCGTATTTCGCGCCGAACGGATCCACCGTCCAGCCGCTCATCGAGACGACCGGGTCCATGTGCCCGTTGAGCATCAGGCTCGGCCCGTCGCCGCCCTTCAGGCGCGCGATCGTCTGGCGGGTCGTCCGGCCCGGATCGTCCGGATCGCGGACCTCCATGATCTCGACCTCGAGCCCGAGATCCGAGAGGTAGGATGCCAGGAACCCGGCGAGCACGCCCTCCTCGAAGGTTGGGCTCGGGATCCGGATCACGGCGCGCTCGAGGTCGAGAATGCGCTCCGGGGAGACCGCCGCGAGGACGCGATCTATTTCGCTCGACTGCACGGAGGTATCCTCTTGGCCTGGATGTTGCTGTGCAGCATCGGAGGCGGGGGTGAGACCGTCAAATTCTTGTTTCGTCTGACTTCATAACAGGCAGGTATGGCGATGCTGGTGCTGCGCCGACTGGCGATCTTCCGCGCCGTGATGACCCAGGGCAGCATCAGCGGCGCCGCCCGCGCGGTGGGGATCGCGCAGCCCGCGGTCAGCCGGATCGTCCGCGAGCTGGAGGAGGAGTTCGGGTTCCTGCTGTTCGAGCGCAGGCACCAGCGCCTGGTGCCGACGCCGGAGGCGCTGGAGCTGCTCGACGAGGTGGAGCGCCTGCTCGCGCATGAGATCCGGATCGAGGACCGGATCCGCACGCTGCGCTCGGCGGAGAGCGGCGTGCTCCGCATCGCCGGCATCCCGACGCTCGCGGAATCGATCCTCTCCTGGGCGGCGGCCGATTTCCTCGGCGAGCGGCCGGAGGTGCGGGTCAGGCTCGACGCCTATTCGAGCGGCCGGATCATCGAGCTGGTGGAGCGCCAGGAGATCGATCTCGGCCTCGTCCACGGTCCGGTCGAGACCAACCGGCTGCTGGTGGAGGAGCTCTGCGAGACGGAGCTCGTCTGCCTGCTTCCGAAGTCCCATCCGCTTGCCAGGCGCCGCGTGCTCCGTCTCGCCGACCTCGAGGCGGAGCACCTGGTGACGGCCGGGCCGGAATCGGCGCCCGGCCGGCTCTTCCGCGACGCCGCCACCAGCAGCGGCCTGCGGCCCTGCCTCGCCGCGGAATCGAACGCCTCCGCGATCCGCCTGCGGCTCGCCCTGCGGCGGAACCTCGTCACGGTGATCGATCCCTGGCTGCCGGTCACGCAGCCGCTTTCCGGGCTCACGATCCGGCGCCTCGAGCCGAGGATGCCGATGCGCGCGCTGGTCCTTTCCTCGCCGGACCGGCCGCTCTCGCGGCTTGCGACGGAATTCCGCGGGAACCTGCACCGGACGCTCGCCGAGATCACCCGGCTGACCCCCGTGATCCGGGCGGTCGCCGCCGCCGGCCCGGGGGATGCTGACATTGCGGGCGAAGGCATGCACGATGGCGCCCTGCGCGGCAGGTGAGGGGGACGCGGATGATTCGGCCGGAGGAGGCCCTGGCGGATGTCCTGGAGCGGCGGTTCGGGGAGGCGTTCGCGATCCCGGAGGGGCTCGCGGGCCTCGAAACGCTTGCCCGCATGGCGGGGCGCGGCTCGGTGCGCCGGTTCGAGGCGCGGCCGGTCGATCCCGCCTTGCTGCGGCTCCTCTGCGCCTGCGCGCTCGCCGCACCGACGAAGTCCGACCTCCAGCAGCGCGACATCGTGATCGTGTCCGATCCGGCTCTCAGGGCGGCGGTCGAGGGCCTCCTCGTCCAGAGCCCGTGGGCCGCCACGGCGCCCGTCTTCCTGGTCTTCTGCGCCAACGGACGGCGGCTGCCGGCGATCTCGGAGCTCCGGGGCAAGCCGTTCCCGAACGACCATTTCGACCTGCTCTTCAACGCGATCGGCGACGCGGCCATCGCGCTCGCCGCCTTCACCGCCGCCGCCGAGGCGGCCGGGCTCGGCTGCTGCCCGATCAGCGAGTTGCGCAACCACGCGGCGGCGATCGGCGATCTCCTCGGTCTGCCGGACCGGGTGATCCCGTTCGCGGGGCTCTGCCTCGGCTGGCCGGCGGAGGAGGCCGGCATCAGCCCGCGGCTGCCGCTTGCGGTGACGGTGCACGAGAACCGCTATCGCGAGGACGCGCTTGCCGAAGCGCTCGCGGCCTACGATTCCCGGCGGAGCGCGGTTGCGCCCTATCCGCGCCCGATCAGGGACCGGAAATGGGGAGCCGTGCCGGATTACGGCTGGTCGGAGCACAAGGCCCGGCAATATGCCGAGCCGCAGCGGACGGATTTCGGCGCCTATGTGAGGCGGAAGGGCTTTTCCGTCGAGTGAAGGCCGGTCCCGCCGCCCGGTTCAGGCCGGCGCGGCGCTGCGCCTGGAGACCGGCTCGCTGCGCCGGCCGAGCCGGACCGCGATCAGCCGGCGCAGGCGCGCCGCCGCCGGCGAGAGCGGCTCGCCCGACCGTCTCAGCACGCCGATCCGGCGCGTGACGACGGGGCTGACGAGCGGCACGATCCGGATCTTCGGCCGGCGCTCCATCTCCGGCGTCCAGGGCACGATGGCGAGGCCCACGCCGGCCGCCACCAGTTCCACCGCGGTCGTGATCCGCTGCACCTCGTGCTGCCAGTCGAGGCGGACGCCGATGCTGCCGCGCGCGCTGTCGAGGAGCCGCTGGTTGGCGGAATGCGGCCCGATCCCGACCAGGGAGACGTCGCTCAGCTCCGACCAGCGGACGCTGGCCCGCGCCGCCAGGGGATGGTCGGCCGGCGTGACGAGCACGAGCGGCTCCTGCGCCAGCACCTCGTGGATGAGCGTCGGCGCGCCGAGCCCGAGCATGGTGACGGCGAAATCGGCGACGCCGTTCACCACGCTCTCCTCGATTTCGGCCGGGGAAAGATCGAGCACGCGGACCCGGACCGCCGGTTCGGCGGCGAGGAACTCGGCGAGGATGTCCGGCAGGACGTAGAGCGAGAGCGTGGCGAGGCAGCCGACCGTGATGGTGGTCACGCCGTCCGGCCCGGCGGCACGCGCCGCCGCGAGCGCGGCCATCAGCGCATCGAGATGGGCCCGCGCCTCCGGCAGCAGCCGCGCCCCTGCATTGCTCAGCCGCAACTGGTGGCTCCCGCGCACGAAGAGGGGCACGCCGAGCGCATCCTCGAGCCGGGACAGCCGGCGCGAGATCGCCGCCTGCGACAGGCCGAGGCTGCGCGCCGCGGCATGCGTGCTGCCCGTCTCGGCGATGGTCAGGAACGCGAGCAGCGCCGGCGTGTCCAGGTTCATCGATACGGGAACCTCATCGAAGTCGGACCAGAATGCATTACGGGCCGAATCCCGATCCGCCCTATCGTCGGGCCTGCCATTTGACAAGGAAGCTCTGCGCCCGTCGAGCCTGACGGGAGCAACAGGCGGAGCCAAGGGAGGAACCAATGACCTCGTTCACGAGGAGATCGCTCTTTGTCCGGACGCTCGGCGCGGCGGGCCTGGCGCTGACGCTCGCGTCGGTGCCCTTTGCCGCGGCAGAGGCCGGGGGCTATCCCGAGAAGCCGGTGAAGATCCTCGTGCCGGTCGCGCCCGGCGGGCCCATGGACATGATCGGCCGGCTCGTCGCGGAGAAGCTCGGCGCGGCCTGGGGCCAGCCCTTCGTCGTGGAGAACCGTCCCGGCGGCGGCCAGGTGATCGCAACCCAGGTGGCGGCGCAGTCGCCCGCCGACGGCTACACGCTCCTCGTGATGAGCCACGTCTTCACGATGAACCCCTGGCTGTTCGATCGCCTGCCCTACGGCACCGACGATTTCGCCCCGGTCACGCAGATGACCGAGACGCCGCTCATCCTCGCCGTCAATCCGAAGCTGCCGGTCAACTCGGTGAAGGAGCTGATCGACTACGCCAAGGCGCATCCCGGCGAGCTCAGCTTCGGCAGCAGCGGCCCGAGCTCGTCGCTGCGCTTCGCCGGCGAGCTGCTGAAGGAGATGGCGGGCATCGACATGGTCCACGTCCCCTTCGACGGCAACGGCCCGATGACGGTGGCGGTCGCCTCCGGCGAGATCGATCTCGGCTTCGTCAACCCGGTCAGCATTCCCTTCATCAAGGACGGCCGCCTCAGGGCGCTCGCGATCACGTCCCGCAAGCGTGCCGACAGCCTTCCCGACCTGTCGACCATGCAGGAGGCCGGCGTGGCGGGCTACGAGGCCGGCTCCTGGTTCGGCCTCGTCGCACCGAAGGGAACGCCGGACGACGTGATCGCCAAGCTCAACGGCGAGATCGGCAAGATCCTGTCCGATCCGGAGGTCAAGGCGCGGCTCGAAGCCGTCGAGGCGACGCCCGTCACGCAGAGTCCCGAGGAATTCGCCGCCTACATCGCGTCGGAGCTCCAGAAGTGGAAGACGCTGATCGGAAAGCTGGACATCAAGGTCCAGTGAGCGCGGCGCCGGGCCCCCGCAGAGGGGTCCGGCCCCTTCCGGCAACGACAGGGAGCGGAGCCTCGATGAGCCCGTCGGTGGCCATCATCGCGCCGGGACGGATGGGGAGCGGCCTCGGCCGGCGCCTCGCGGAAGCCGGCCTGGAGGTCCGCACGAGCCTCGCCGGACGGAGCGCCGCGAGCGCGGAGCGCGCGCGTGCGGCGGGCATGCGGCCGGTCGCGGACGAGGAGATCGCGGCTGCCGACCTCGTGCTCTCGGTCGTCCCGCCGGCGGAGGCGGTCGCGGCCGCGGAACGGCTCGCGGTCCTGTTCCGGCGCTCCGGGCGGACGCCGCTCTACGTCGATCTCAACGCCATCAGCCCGGAGACCTCGGGGCTGGTCGGGCAGGCAGTCGGCGAGGCCGGCTGCCGCTACGTGGACGGCTGCATCATCGGCCTGCCGCCGGCGCCCGGCTATCGCGGACCCTTCCTCCATCTTTCTGGAGAGCACGCCGGCGCGGCCGGGGCGATCCTCGCGGCGGGGCTCGACGTGACCGTGCTCGACGGCCCGAACGGGTCGGCCTCGGCGCTCAAGATGTGCTTCGGCGGCATCATGAAGGGCATCACCGCGATCGCCAGCGCCATGTTCCTGACGGCGAGCCGGACCGGGGCGGCCGACGCCGTGAGGCAAGAGCTCGCGCGGAGCCAGCCGGAGCTTCTCGCCTGGTTCTCCCGCCAGATCCCCGCAATGTACCCGAAGACCTATCGCTGGGTCGCGGAGATGGAGGAGGTCGCCGCCTTCGCGGGGGCCGACCGGGAGGTTGCGGCGGTCTACGAGGCCGTTGCGAAGCTCTTCGCCCGGCTCTCCGCGGGCTCGCCGGCGGCCGCGGCCGATCTCGCGGCGCTCGACCGGCTCTTCGGCGGCCTGGACGGCGGCTCGGGCGGCACGGCCCTCGCCGCGGAACCGGCGCCGCCCGCTCCCCCGACATCTCATCCTGAAGCGAGAACGCAATGAGCGACGACAGGGCCCTTTCCGGCATTCGCGTCCTGGACCTCACGAGCGTCGTGGTCGGCCCCTCCGCGACGCTCCGGCTCGCCGATCTCGGCGCGGAGGTCATCAAGATCGAGCCGCCGGGCGGCGACGTGCTGCGCACGCTGGGCGGGCCGTCGCCCTCCGGCACGCTCTCCGGCAAGTATCTCCATTTCAACCGCGCCAAGCGCTCGGTCTGCCTCGATCTCCGCCGGGAGCGGGCAAGACGCGTGCTCGACGACATGCTGTCGTCCTGCGACGTCTTCGTCTCCAACATGCGGGTCGACGCACTGACCCGGCTCGGGCTCGACGGCGCGCGCTGCCTCGCGCGCCATCCCTCCCTGATCCACTGCACCATCACCGGCTTCGGCGCGGCGGGACCCTATGCCGGCCGGCCGGCCTATGACAGCGTGGTCCAGGGCGTGTCGGGGATCGCCGGCCTGTCGCTCAGGCGCGACGGCGTGCCCCGCTACGTGCCGATGGTCATCTGCGACCACACGGTCGGCGAGATCACCGCCGGCACGATCTGCGCCGCCCTCTTCAGGCGGCTGCGCACCGGGACCGGATCGATCCTCGAGATCCCGATGTTCGAGACCATGGCCGCCTTCGTGATGCAGGAGCATCTCGGGCCGTCCTCGTTCCATCCCCCGCTCGGGCCGGCGGGCGACACCCGCGTGCTCGACCCCAACAACATGCCGGTCGCCACCGCCGACGGCTGGATCAGCATCTCCGCCAACACGGATGCGCAGGCAGCGGGCTTCCTGAAGGCGATCGGCCGGCCGGAGCTCATCGAGGACGAGCGCTTCCGCAGCGTCGCGGCCCGCTTCCGCAACGCCAACGACTGGTTCGACCTCCGGGCGAACGCCCTGCGTGAAAAGCCGACCGCACACTGGCTCGCCGCCTTCGCCGCGGTCGACGTGCCGGCCATGGTCTGCCACACGCTCGAGACGCTTCCGGGCGACGAGCATTTGCAGGCCGTCGGGCTGGCATCGACCGAGCGCCACGTCACGGAAGGCGAGGTGACGACGCTGAGGTCGAGCCTTCTCATCGACGGCGCGTCGCCGCCGCCCGGCCACGCCGCCCAGCCGCTCGGATGGGATACGCGCGACGTGCTCGGGGAGCTCGGCATCCCCGCCGCCGAAATCGACGCGCTGGTCGAGGAGGGCGCCGCGCATGACGGCCGCGCCCGCCACGCCGCGCTGGCGGAGGCCGGATGATGGGCATGCCGGAGGCCGCGGCCGAGGCGCCGCCGCGCGCG
>NZ_SPKJ01000082.1 GCF_009866965.1 Propylenella binzhouense
CGGCCTGGGCGAGCGCGCAGGCGGCAGCGAAGCCGAGGCCGCGCCCGGCGCCCGTCACGAGCGCGCGCCGGCCGTCGAGGCGGAACGACGGCGTGACCGGCGCCTGCACGGCGCTCATTCCGCCGCCGTCGCGTAGGGCACGTTGCGCCCGCCATAGCGGCGGACGCGCACATTGGCCTGCTCGGCATGCCCCGCAAAGCCTTCCAGCATGCAGAGCCTCGAGCAATATTCCCCGACCATCGCCGAGGCCTCGTCGGTCAGCACCTTCTGGTAGGTGCAGGTCTTCAGGAACTTGCCGACCCAGAGGCCGCCCGTATAGCGCGCCGCCCGCCTGGTCGGCAGGGTATGGTTAGTGCCGATCACCTTGTCGCCATAGGCGACATTGGTGCGGGGCCCGAGGAAGAGGGCTCCGTAGTTCGTCATGCCCTTGAGGAAGACGTCGGGGTCGCGCGTCATCACCTGGACGTGCTCGAAGGCGAGACGGTCGGCCTCGGCGATCATCTCCTCCTCGCTGTCGCAGACGATCACCTCGCCATAGGTCCGCCACGCCTGCCGCGCGGTGTCGCCGGTCGGCAGCATGCCGAGCAGGCGCTCGACCTCCTCCATGGTGTCGCGCGCGAGCCTTTCGGAGTTGGTGAGGAGCACGGCGGGCGAGGTCGGGCCGTGCTCCGCCTGACCGAGGAGGTCGGTCGCGCAGATCTCGCCGTCGACGGTCTCGTCGGCGATCACGAGGGTCTCGGTCGGCCCGGCGAAGAGGTCGATGCCGACGCGCCCGTAGAGCTGGCGCTTCGCCTCCGCCACGAAGGCATTGCCCGGCCCGACCAGCATGTCGACCGGCTCGATCGTCTCGGTGCCGAGCGCCATCGCCCCGACGGCCTGGATGCCGCCGAGCGAATAGATCACGTCCGCGCCGGCGAGATGCTGCGCCGCGACGATGGCGGCCGCCGGCCTGCCCCGATAGGGCGGGGCGCAGGTGACGATCCGCGGCACGCCGGCGACCTTGGCCGTCACCACCGACATGTGGGCGGAGGCGACCATCGGATACTTGCCGCCCGGGACATAGCAGCCGACCGAGTTGACCGGGATGTTCCTGTGGCCGAGCACCACGCCGGGCAGGGTCTCGACCTCGACGTCCTTCAGCGCCGCGCGCTGGTGCTCGGCAAAGTTCCGCACCTGCGCCTGCGCGAAGCGGATGTCCTCGACGGCGCGCTGCGGCAGCTCGGCGATGCAGTCCCGGATCTCCCGGTCGGTCAGCCGGTAGTCGGTGCGGTCCCAGCTGTCGAACTTGACGGAGAGATCGTGGACGGCGGCGTCGCCGCGCTGTTCGATCTCCGCCAGCGTCGCCTCGACGATCGCGCGGACCTTGGCGTCATCCTCGGCGACGGCCTTGGCGTCGCGTCCGCGTTTCAGCCATCGTGCCATGTCGCCTCCCGGTGCGCCGCGCCTTATCTAGCGTCCGATCAATTGGTGGCGGCGCACCGCCCCGCTGTCAACGCGCCGGCGCTGCCGTTGCGGGTCAGCGTCCGGTCTGGGCGGCGAGCCCCGCCGCCTCGATGCCCGCAACCGCGCACATCTCGTCCGCCTCTGAGAGATCGCCGGATATGCCGACCGCGCCCATGAGCTCGCCGTCGCCGCCGCGGATGAGCACGCCGCCCGGGACCGGCACCATCCGGCCCTGGCTCGCCGCCGCCACGGCGTTCACGAAGGCAGGCGCCTTGACCGCCCGGTCGGCGAATTCGCGGCTTCCGAACCCGAGGCCGAGCGCGCCATAGGCCTTGCCGGTCGCGATCTCCACCCGCAGGATGCCGGAATTGTCCTCGCGCTTCAGCGCGACCAAATGGCCGCCGGGATCGAGCACCGCCACCGTCAGCGGCATCAGGTTCTCCGCCCGGCCCTTCGCCAGCGCGGCCTCGACGATGGTGCTCGCCTGCGCGAGCGTCACGGCTGCCATCACTTGTTCCTTCCCCGCTTCCGTTCCCCGACCCTGCCGGGCGCCGCTCCGGCGGTTGCCCGGTGCACGGCCGGTCAATACCATCTGCGGCGAAACGGGGTCCACTCCCGACAGGGGGACCGGGCGAGGGAAGGGGACGGCATGAAGGGCGAAGTCGGCGTGATCGGGCTCGGCATCATGGGCGGGGCGATGGCGGCCAACCTGCGCGAGCGCGGCTGGCGCGTGGTCGGCTTCGACCTCGACCCGGCGCGCTGCGCCGAGCTTGCGCAGAAGGGCGTCGAGATCGCCGAGGACGTGCCGGGGCTCGCCTGCGCGGTCAGGACCATCATCACCAGCCTGCCGAGCCCCGCCGCCGTCGCCGCGGTGGCGCGCGAGATCGCCGGGGCGGGGCTGGAATGCCGGACCGTCTGCGAGACCTCGACGCTCGCCCTCGACGACAAGAACGCGGCCGAGCAGATTCTCGCCGAGGCCGGCCACGTCCTGCTCGACTGCCCGCTGAGCGGGACCGGCGCGCAGGCGCGGAACCGCGATCTCGTCGTCTATGCGAGCGGGGACGCAGCGAGCATCGCGGCCTGCCGGGACATCTTCGCCGATTTCGCGCGGCAGGCGCACGATCTCGGCGCCTTCGGCAACGGCACGAAGATGAAGTTCGTCGCCAACCTCCTGGTGGCGATCCACAACGTCGCCGCCGCCGAGGCGATGGTGCTCGCGATGAAGGCGGGCCTCGACCCGGGCCAGGTGGTGCGGCTCGTCGGCGCCGGCGCCGGCGGCTCGCGCGTGTTCGACCTCCGCGCGCCGCTGATGGTGGAGGAGAGCTACGAGCCCGCGACGATGAAGATCTCGACCTGGCAGAAGGACATGGCCGTGATCGGCGCGTTCGCGGCGAAGCTCGGCGCGCCGACGCCGCTCTTCTCGGCGACGGAGCCCTATTATGCGGCGGCGATGTCGCAGGGGCGCGGAAACGAGGACACGGCGGCCGTCTGCGCGGTGCTCGAGGCGATGGCGGGGATGACGCGCGGCTGACCGCCGCTCAGCCGCGCAGGAAGTCGAGGACGGCGGTCTCCCGCATCACCGCCTCCGGGGTCCGGTGGCGGGCGGCGAGCGCACGCTCCGCCTCGTCGCGGAAGCGCATCCGCATGTAGGAGCCGAGGCGGCGCGCCTGCTCGACGATGCGGGTTCCCGCCTCGCGCCGCACCGCGTCGAAGCGGGCCAGCGCCGCGCCGAGATCCGGTTCCTCCCGGAGGGCGGCGACGAGGGCCTCGGCGTCCATCGCCGCCTTCGCGACGCCGGCGCCGACATGGGGTCTCGCCACGAAGGCGGCGTCGCCGACGAGCGCGACGCGCCCGCAGACGAGCTGCGGGCTCTCCAGGTCGTAGATCGGCTGCAGGAAGGGCTGCCCGGTCGCCCGCACGAGATCGCGGAACTGCGGCGCGAGCACGCGCTCGGCGCAGGCCCGCATGGTGCGGACGACATGGTGGGCGATGAGCGGCGGCGGGATCGACAGGGAATGCCGGCGCCCGCTCCGGTCGGTCAGCATGTCCGCGAGCTCGGTGTGCTCGTCCGCCGGCCGGTACCAGACGAAATTGTAGCGCCGCCGCCCGGGCCGCAGGTCGTCGTCCGGCCCGGCGACGGGATAGCCGAGCATCTGCTCGCCCGGCGGCAGGCAGAACGCGAAATAGGCGAAGAGATCGCGGTGCGCCGCCGGCGTCAGCGCCGATTCCTCGACGAGCCCGCGCCAGGCGGTGTAGCCGGCATAGAGCGGCTCGACCTCGGGCAGGAACTGGCCGCGCACCGCGGACCGGAAGCCGTCGGCGCCGACCAGGAGGTCGCCCGCCGCCTGCGAGCCGTCCGCGAAATAGGCGACGACCCGCCCGGACAGGTCCTCGAAGCCGACGAATTCCTTGCCCGGATGGTAGCGCTCGTCGGGAAAGGCGGCGCGCAGCATCTGGAACATGCGGTTCCACGACGTCGTGGTCTGGGGGCAGCGGAGCCCGCCGACGACGCTGCCGTCCGGCGCGAGCGTGCGCCGCTCGTCGATCCTGACCCCGAGCTCGTCGCCCGGATGGATGTCGACCGCGGCGAGCGCCGCGACCAGCTCCGGATGGGTGACGATGCCGGCGCCCCGGCCGGAGAGCTCGCTCCCGACCCGTTCGTAGACGTCGACCGACCAGCCGGATTTCCGCAGCAGGAGCCCTGTGAAGAGCCCGCCCAGCGAACCGCCGATGACCATCGCGCGCGGCTGCGCTGGCGCCATTCCGGATTTCCCCGCTTCTTTATCGCGCGATCAAAGAGCGGGCCGGCCGCGAGGTCAAGCCGGTGCGGCGGCTTCGGCGAGGATGCGGCGGATCGTCGGCGGCGTTCCCTCGAGCATGCTGTCGACGCTGAGCTCGATGAAGCGGCGGAGATCGAGATGCGGCTCGGCGCGATAGACGTGCCGGCGCAACCCGTAATAGAAGACGCCGCCATGGAAGGTCCAATAGAGGTCGATCTCCGCGCCCTGGACCGGCACTTCCGCGAACGAGGGCAGGCGGTGGGTGTGACGGACCTCCTCGCAGATCCGCCGCAGGATTCGCTCCTCCACGAAGGTGATCCACCACTGGTTGATCCCGATTCCGCGCAGGCCGGAGAAGAGATAGATGCGGAGCCACTTCGAATCGAAGATCATCTCCGTGTAGCGCGAGTAGAAGGTCACGAGACGCTCGCGCAGAGGCAGGCTGCGGTCGGAGAGCAGATCTTCCCACTCGGCGCGCCAGCGGCTCAGATAGACTTCGTTATAGACCTCGCGGATGAGGTCTTCCTTGGACGGGAAGTAGCGATAGATGAGCGGCTGAGTGACGCCGAGCTTCCTGGCGAGCGCACGGGTGCCGCCGTCGAAGCCGACCTCGGCGAAATAGGTGACCGCCGCCTCGAGGATCTGGCGTCGGCGCTCGTCGGGCGAGAGGCGCTGGCGGCGGGCCTGCGGCGGCGCCGAAGCGGCCCGTCCCGGCTTGCCATTCATCTCGCGGCTGAGGTCGTGGTCCATACGTCACCGTTTCCGCTGATAGCCATAACGGGCCCGACCCGCTTGGCAAGGCTCGGCCCGGTCCTTCTTGCCGCATGATGCCGGCTCGACACTGATCGGGCGATCATTAGAATGGCGGTTCCGGTCAGGGAGGCTGGAATGAGCGACTTGATGCATGACGACGCGCTGCGCGTCGGCGGAGCCTGGCCCGCGGAGATCCGGGCCGAATTCGCGCGCAACCGGGAGAACGGATGCGTCGGCACCCGCCTCGTCTCGGAGACGGACCGTGTCCGGGTCTGGGAGATCAGGCTCGCACCGGGAGAGCGGATCGGCTTTCACAGGCACGTGCTCGACTATTTCTGGACCGCCATCAATCCCGGCCGCGCGCGCTCGCACCTGCAGGACGGCTCGACGGTCGAGAGCACCTATTCGGCTGGCGAGACGCGGCATGCGAGCTACGGCCCCGGCGAGTACAAGATCCACGATCTGGAGAATATCGGCGAGACCGAGCTGATCTTCACGACGGTGGAGTTCCTCGACAGCGCCAACCGGCCGCTCCCCGTTCCCGCCGCGGTCCGTGCCTGACGGGCGCCGTCCGGGTTGACGCCCGCCCCGCGTTATTTAATCTCCGCTCAATAAGCATGACCGGGCCGGAGAGCCCGGCGCGGGGAGGGCGCCTTGGCCGGAGCGCGGAAGGTCATCATCACCTGCGCAGTGACGGGGTCGATCCACACGCCGTCCATGTCGCCGCATCTCCCGGTGACGCCGGAAGAGATCGTCGAGCAGGCGGTCGGGGCCGCCGAGGCCGGCGCGGCCATCCTGCACCTTCACGCCCGCGATGCCGAGACCGGCCGGCCCGACCAGACGCCGGAGGCATTCGGCCGGTTCCTGCCGCGCATCAGGCAGCAATGCGACGCCGTCATCAACATCACGACCGGCGGCAGCCCGTTCATGCGGGTGGAGGAGCGCGTGCTGCCGGCCGCGACCTTCAGGCCGGAAGTCGCCTCGCTCAACATGGGCTCGATCAATTTCGGCCTCTACCACCTGCTCGACCGCTACGGCGAGTTCCGGTTCGACTGGGAGCGGCAGCACCTCGAGGCGACGCGGGACCTCGTGTTCCGCAATTCCTTCAAGGACATCGAGTTCATCCTCCGGACCTGCTCGGAGAACGGGACCCGGTTCGAGTTCGAGTGCTACGACATCGCGCATCTCTACAATGTCAGACACTTCCTGGACCGCGGGCTGATCGAGCCGCCGCTCTTCGTGCAGTCGGTGTTCGGCATTCTCGGCGGCATCGGCACCCATGCCGAGGACGTCATGCACATGAAGCGGACGGCGGACCGGCTGTTCGGCGACCAGTACCGATGGTCGGTGCTCGGCGCAGGCTCGTCGCAGATGCGGGTGGCGGCGATCGCGGCGGCGATGGGCGGCAATGTCCGCGTCGGGCTGGAGGATTCGCTCTGGGCCGGCCCGGGCCGGCTGGCGACTTCGAATGCGGAGCAGGTGCGGACGGTCCGCGGCATCCTGGAGGGGCTCGGGCTGGAGATCGCCACGGCGGACGAGGCGCGGGCGATGCTGGCGCTGAAGGGCGCGGACAGGGTGGCGATCTGAAGGGTGACAATCTGAACAGGGGCTGCGCCCGCGCGGCGCGAACCAAAAGCGGAGGACGAGCATGGACCTGACCGTCGGGAAGGCGGCGATCTACGAGGCGGCGGACAAGCTGTCGAACTGGGGACGCTGGGGGCCGGACGACCAGATCGGGACGCTCAACCACGTGACGCCGGCGGACCGGGTGGCGGCAGCCAGCCTGGTGAAGACCGGAAAGGTGTTCGCGCTCGGCATTCCGCTCGACAACAGGGGGCCGCAGACGGGTCTCTTCGGGGGCCGCTGGAACCCGATCCACACCATGCTCGCGACCGGCACCGATGCGGTGGCGGGGCGCTTCGACGAGACGAACAAGCTCCGCTACGCCGACGACGCGCTCAACATGCCGGTCCAGGCGGCGACGCACTGGGACTCGCTCGGGCACATCTTCCTCGACGACAAGATGTACAACGGCTTCGACGCCAGGCTGGTCGACGGCGGCGGCGTCCACAAATGCGGGATCGAGCACGCCCGGGCGAAGATGGTGGGCCGCGGCGTGCTGCTGGACGTCGCGCGGTTTAAGGGGGTGGAGAGCCTCGAGGACGGCTACGGCATCGCCAATGACGAGCTCGACGCCTGCGCCGCGGCGCAAGGCGTGGAGATCCGGCGCGGCGATTTCGTCATCGTGCGCACCGGCCACATGGAGCGCTGCCTGAAGAGCGGCGTCTGGGGCGGCTATGCCGGCGGCGACGCCCCCGGCGTCAGGTTCGAGAACTGCTACTGGTGCCAGGAGAAGGAGATCGCGGCGATCTGCTCCGACACCTGGGGCGTCGAGGTCCGGCCGAACGAGACGACCGAGGTCCAGCAGCCCTGGCACTGGGTGGTGATCCCGGCCATGGGCCTCACCATGGGCGAGATGTTCTTCCTGAAGGAGCTCGCCGAGGATTGCGCCGCCGACGGCGTCTACGAGTTCCTGTTCTGCGGCCCGCCGCTCGTGATCACCGGCGGGACGGGCTCGCCCATCAACCCGATGGCCATGAAATAGGTCCGGCGGGCCGGAGGCGAGGCCGCCTCCTTCCCGTCAAGGGAGATCGAGGGAGGAGAGGCGTGAAGGCGCCGGATTTCGACTATGTGCGCGTGCGCTCGCTCGACGAGGCGCTCGCAGCGCTCGCCGCGCACGGCGAGGGCGCGCGCATCCTCGCCGGCGGGCAGAGCCTGGTGCCGGCGCTGAACCTCCGGCTGCTCGCGCCGGAGATCCTGGTCGACATCGGCGGGATCGCCGACCTCAGCGGGATCGCGCTCGCGGACGGGACGATCAGGATCGGCGCCATGACCCGGCATGCGGATCTCGAGCGCTCGCCGGAGATCGCCCGGCACGTTCCGCTCCTCGCCCGCGCGGTGCGCGAGATCGGGCATCCGGCGATCCGCAACCGCGGCACGATCGGCGGCAGCCTCGCCCATGCCGACCCCGCCTCGGAGCTGCCGGCCTGCGTCCTCGCGCTGGAGGCGCGGATCGTCGCCCGCGGCCCGAGCGGCGAGCGGACCATCGCCGCTTCCGACTTCTTCCGGGGTCTCTACGAGACCGCGCTCGGGCCGGACGAGATCCTGGTCCGCATCGAGATCCCGGCTGCAGCCGCCGGCGAGCGCTTCGCCTTCCACGAACTGGCGCGGCGGCACGGCGACTATGCGATGGCCGGCATCGCCGCATTGGCGCGCGACACCGGCGCGGCCACGCTCCGGATCGCCTATTTCGGGATCGGCAGCCGCCCGATGCTCGCAGCCGGCGCCGCTGCCGCGCTCCGGGACCATGGCGCGAGCGAGGCGGGCGCCGCGGCTGCGGTGCGCGCGCTCGGGGCGGATCTCGAGCCCCAGAGCGACCTGCAGGCCTCCGCCGCCCTGCGGATGCATCTCGCGGGCGTGCTCCTTCGCCGTGCCCTCAAGGATCTCTTCCCGGATGCGGCAGGCGGGCGTGAGGAGGAAATCGCATGACGAAACCGATCGCGATCTCGCTTGCGGTGAACGGCGAGCCGGTGGAGGCGCTCGTGCGGCCGCGCCAGCACCTCGCCGACTTCCTGCGCGACACGCTCGGGCTGACGGGCACCCATATCGGCTGCGAGCACGGGGTCTGCGGCGCCTGCTCGGTGCGCCTCGACGGCGATGTCGTTCGCGGCTGCCTGGTGCTGGCGGTCCAGGCCGACGGCGCGCAGGTGGAGACGATCGAGGGCGCTTCCGACAGCGGCGAGCTGGCATCCCTCCAGCACGCCTTCGCGGCGCGCAACGCGCTGCAGTGCGGCTATTGCACGCCGGGCATGCTGCTCAACGCGGCGGAACTCCTCGCCCGCAATCCGAGCCCGAGCCGCGACGACATCCGGCAGCATCTCTCCGGGAACTACTGCCGCTGCACGGGCTACCAGGCGATCGTCGACGCGGTGGAGGCGGCGGCGCGGGCCGGTGCGGGAGGCGCGCCATGAGCGATACAGCCGGACGGCAGCCGGGCCTCAGCGTCCTCGACCGGCCGAACTCCTATATCGGCCGCGCGGTGCCGCGTCCGAACATCGCCCGGCTCACCCAGGGGCGCGGCCGGTATGCGAGCGACATCAGCCTGCCGCGCATGGTGCACGTCGCCTTCGTGCGGTCGCCCTACGCCCATGCCCGCATCGTCCGGATCGACAAGACGGCCGCGTCAGGCCTGCCCGGCGTGGTCGCGATCGTCACCGGGGCGGAACTCGCCGCGGTGATGACGCCGTGGGTGGGCGTCCTTTCCCATCTCAAGGGCCTGAAATCGGCGCCGCAGCACGCGATCGCGGTCGAGCGCGCGTGCTGGCAGGGCGAAGCGGTCGCGGCGGTGGTCGCCCGCAGCCGGGCCGAGGCGGAGGACGCGGCGGAACTGGTGGCGGTGGACTACGAGGAGCTCGAGCCGGTCGTCTCGGTCGAGGCCGCGCTTGCGCCCGGCGCACGCGCGATCCATCCCGAACTCGGCGACAACATCGCCTTCGAGCGCGTCCTCGATGCCGGCGAGGTCGACAGGGCCTTCGCCGAGGCGGATTCGGTGGTCGAGACGACCTTCGCGTTCGGCCGCCACACCGGCGTGACGCTCGAGCCGCGCGCAATCGTCGCCGACTGGAACCCCGGGGAGGCGCGGCTCACCGTCTACCAGGGGACCCAGGCGCCCCACATGATGCAGAACATCATCGCCAGGCATCTCGCGCTCGAGGAGAGCCAGGTGCGGGTGATCTGCGGCGATGTCGGGGGCTCGTTCGGCATCAAGGTCCATGTCTATGCCGACGAGATGGCGACGGTGGCGCTCGCCAAGCTCCTGAAGCGTCCCGTGAAATACGTGCCGGACCGGGTCGAGAGCTTCGTCAGCGATATCCATGCCCGCGACCATTGCGTGAAGGCGCGGGCGGCCGTGAAGCGCGACGGCACCATCACCGCCTTCGAGATCGACGACGAGACGGGGATCGGGCCGTATTCGATGTATCCGCGCACCAGCGGGATCGAGGCCAACCAGGTGGTCAACCTGGTAGGCGGCCCGTATCGGACGCCGAACTACCGCGCGCGCGCCCGCGTCGTGTTCCAGAACAAGAACGTGATGTGCCAGTATCGCGGCGTCGGCCACCCGGTCGCCTGCTCGGTCACCGAGGGCCTCGTCGACATGGCGGCGCGCGCGATCGGGATGGACCCGTTCGAGATCCGGCGGCGGAACGTGATCCCGGACGACGCCCACCCGTCGGTCTCCGCCGCCGGCCTCAAGTTCGAGGCGCTGTCGCACCAGGCAGCGCTGGCGAAGCTCCATGCCATGATGGACTACGACGCGCGCCGCCGCGAGCAGGCCGCGCTCCGCGAGAAGGGCGTCTACCGCGGCATCGGGCTCGCGACCTTCATCGAGGTGACCAATCCGAGCGCCGCCTTCTACGGCGTCGGCGGCGCCCGCATCTCCTCGCAGGACGGCGCCGCGCTCCGCCTCGACGCGACCGGCGCGCTCGTCTGCCAGATCAGCGTCACCGAGCAGGGGCAGGGCACGGAGGCCGTCATCGCGCAGGTGGTCGCGACCGCCTTCGGCGTGCCGATCGAGCGCGTGCGCGTCATCACCGGCGACACCGACGTCACGCCCTATGGCGGCGGCACCTGGGCCTCGCGCGGCGCCGGGATCGGCGGCGAGGCGGCGCTCCAGGCCGGCAAGGCGCTCCGCGAGAACGTGCTCAAGGTGGCCGGCACCATCCTGCAGGCGCAGCCGGCGGCGCTCGACATACGCGACGGCCTGGTGGTCGACCGCGACACGGGACGGGAACGGATCGGGCTCGAGGAGATCGCGCGGATCGCCTATTTCCGCCCCGACACGCTCCCCTCCGACTTCCAGCCGGAGCTCATGGTCGTCCGCCATTACGTGCCGCGGAAATATCCGTTCGCCTTCACGAACGGGGTGAACGCCTGCTGGCTGGAGGTCGACGTCGAGACCGGCTTCGTGAAGCTGCTCAAATACTGGATCGTCGAGGATTGCGGCACGATCATCAACCCGCAGCTCGTCGACGAGCAGATCCGCGGCGGCGTCGTGCAGGGGCTCGGGCCGGCGCTGATGGAGCACTGCATCTACGACGAGCGCGGCCAGCTCCTCAACGGCAACATGGCGGACTATCTCGTGCCGATGGCGGCGGAGATGCCGGACATCGAGGTCGGGCACGTCGTCTCGCCGACGCTCGAATCCGAGCTCGGCGCGAAGGGCGCGGGCGAGGCGGGGACGGCCGGCGCGGCGGCGGCGGTCGCCAATGCCGTCAACGACGCGCTCTCGCCCTTCGGGGTCGCGATCTCCGCCATTCCGATCACGCCGGAGATCGTGCTGCGGGCGCTCGGCCGGCTCTGAAAGGGGCTTGCGAACGGCGCGGAGCTAAGGGAAGCTCCCTTTATCGAACGATAAAAAGCAGCAATTCGGGAGGACGAAACATGAGCCTGAGACTGACGCGTCGAAGCCTTCTGGCGGGAGCCGGCGCGGCCGCCGCCGCCTCGCCGTTCTCGTTCAGCATCGCGCGCTCGCAGGAGACGCCGATCAAGATCGGCTTCCCCGTGCCGCTGAGCGGCCCCTACAGCAGCGAGGCGAACGACCAGGTCCGCTGCGCCCAGCTCGCCATCGACTGGTTCAACGAGGGCGCGAGCCGGAAGGCCGAGCTCGTGGTACGCGACGACAAGCTCAATCCGGGCGAGGCCGCGACCCGCGCGCTCGAGCTGATCGAATCCGACAAGGTCGACTTCCTGTGCGGATCGCTCTCCGCCTCCGTCCAGCTGTCGGTCAACCAGGTCGCGAGCAAGCGCGGCGTCATCTACAACTCGATCAGCCAGTCGGACACGATCAACGAGGCGTCCGACTTCACGAAATACACCTTCCACGAGGCGCTCAACCCGCACATGACGGCGGGCGCGGTCGCCCGCTACGCCTTCAAGAACGCGAAGGGCAAGAAGGTCGCCTATCTCATCGCGGACTACGCCTACGGCACCGAGATGCTCCGCGGCTTCCGCAACGTCGCCAAGGAGACGGGAATGGAGGAGGTGGCGGAGGTCCGCCATCCGCTCGGCACGACCGACTATTCCACCTTCTTCCCGCGCATCCAGTCGGCCCGGCCCGACGTGCTGGTGGTGGTCAATTTCGGCCGCGACCAGCTCAACACGCTGAAGCAGGCGACCGATTTCGGCCTGAAGCAGCAGATGCAGATCGTCTATCCCGTCATCCTCGACACCCAGCGCTTCGCCGGCGGCTTCGCGCCCTTCGAGGACGTGATCGGCGGCGGCAACTATTACTGGACGCTCGAGGACGAGCACGAGAGCGCGAAGCGCTTCAACGATGCCTACCGGAAGAAATATCCGGACCAGGGCGTGCCCTCCGCCTATGGCGCGCTCGGCTATGCCGGCGTCTACGGGCTCCTGAACGGCGTGAAGGAGGCGGGCGGCGCCAAGACCGATGACGTCATCGCCGCCATGGAGACGATGAAGTACGACGCCTACAAGGGCGCGGAATACTTCCGGAAGTGCGACCACCAGGCGGTGCAGTCGGTGCTGATCCTGAAGGCCAAGGCGGAAGACAAGATGCGCGACAAGTGGGACATCTTCGAGATCGTCGACACGCAGCCGGCGGACGAGCAGTTCCTGCGGACGTGCGAGGAACTCGGACACAAGGCCTAGGGCCGGCTTCCGCTTCCGGGTGCGGGGGCCGCGCGCCCCGCACCCGTTCCGTCCGCCGCGCCGGCCCCGAGCCGGCGCCGAACCCGAGGCCTTCGTGACCGTCGACCTCTTCCTTCTCCAGCTCTTCACCGGCCTCGCGCTCGGCTCGATCTTCGTGCTGGTGGCGCTCGGCCTGTCGCTCATCTTCGGCCTGCTCACCATCGTGAACTTCGCGCACGGGCAGTTCTTCATGCTGGGCGCCTATGTCGGCGCGTTCGTGCTCGGCATGACGGGCAATTTCTGGCTGTCGCTGATCGCCGTGCCGCTCGCGGTCGGCGCCGTCGGCATGCTGTGCGAGCGCTTCCTGGTCCGGCCACTCTACGGGCGCGGCATCGACTATCCGCTGCTCCTCACCTACGGCCTCGGCCTCATCCTCCTCGAGACGGTGCGGATCCTGGCCGGGACCCAGGGCATTCCGTTCAACACGCCGCCGGTGCTGAGCGGGGCGGCCGATCTCGGCTTCTTCTTCTTCCCGAAGTACCGGCTCTTCCTGATCGCCATCACGGCAATCATCCTGGTCGCGCTCTGGCTCTTCCTGGAGCGGACGTCCTACGGCCTCATCATCCGCGCCGGCGCGCGCGACCAGGAGATCGTGCAGGTGCTCGGCGTCGATGTCGGGCGGGTCTGGCTCGTCGTCTTCGGCGTCGGGGTGGCGATCGCGGGGCTCGCCGGCGTGCTTGCCGCGCCGATCCGCGGCGTCTTTCCGGAAATGGGGGTGCCCGTCCTCGTCGAGGCCTTCGTCGTCACCGTGGTCGGCGGCATGGGCTCGCTCCTCGGCGCCGTCGTGGCGGGCCTCGCCGTCGGCGTCACCGTGAGCTTCACCTCGTTCTTCTATCCGGAAATGGCGACCCTTTCGATGTTCCTCCTGATGGCGCTCGTCCTCGTGTTCCGGCCGCGCGGCCTGTTCGGGCGCGCCGGGCTCCTCGGCTGATGGTGGAGCGAAGCGCGACCGCCGGGCCGCCTGCCCGGACGCGCCCGGGCGGGCCGGCGGCGATCGGGGCGGCCTACGACTTCGTCGACCGGCACCGGGTCGCGATCGCGATCCTGTTCCTGATCGTGCTGCCCTGGCTCACGCCCTACAAGGCGCTCGCCGTGAACATCCTGATCTACGGGCTGTTCGCGATGGGCTTCAACCTGATCTACGGATATGCCGGTATGCTGTCCTTCGGGCATGCGGCGCTGTTCGGGCTCGGCGCCTATGGCTGCGGCATACCGATCGCGAAGTTCGGGATTCCCTGGTTCCTGGCACTGCCGACGGGCGTCGCCGTCGCCGGCCTCGCCGCGGTGGCGATCGGCTGGTTCGCCACCCGATCGCGCGGCATCTACTTCGCGATGGTGACGCTCGCGCTGTCGCAGGTGGTCTATTACATCGTGTTCCAGATGGTCTGGCTGACCGGCGGAGAGGACGGGCTCCGCGGCGTCAGCGTTCCCGCGCTCGACATTTTCGGCCTGGAACTCAGCCTGCTCGACCCGACCGCCAAATACTATCTGATCCTGATCGCCGTCGCGCTCGCGCTCTGGCTCTTCTCCCGGATCCTGCAATCGCCCTTCGGCGCCGTGCTCGAGGCGATCCGCGAGAACGAGAAGCGCGCCGCCGCCTGCGGCTACGACGTCAACCGGACGCGCTGGGCGGCCTTCATCCTGTCCGGGCTGTTCTCGGGCCTCGCCGGGGCGCTCTACGCGATCCACCTCTCGATCGTGCCGATCGAGACGCTGCACTACTTCACCTCGGCCGAGGTGCTGATGATGACGCTGCTCGGCGGCATGGGAACCTTCTTCGGCCCGTTCGTGGGCGCGCTCGTCTACATCCTCCTGCAGGACGTGGTGACCGTGGTCACGGTGCACTGGCAGCTCGTCGTCGGCATCCTCTTCGTCGTGCTGATCCTCTTCTTCCCGCGCGGGATCTGGGGATCGCTGCTGCACTGGCTGCGGCCATGAGCACCGCCCCGATCCTCGCGGCCGAAGGAATCGGAAAGCGCTTCGGCGGATTCCGGGCGCTCTCGGACGTATCCGTCGCCTTCGAGCCCGGCAGCCTCACCTCCATCATCGGGCCGAACGGCGCCGGGAAGAGCACCTTCTTCAACGTGCTCTCGGGCGCGTTTCCGCCGAGCGAGGGGCGGGTCCGATACGAGGGGCGCGACATCACCGGGCTGCCGCAGCACCGGTTCGCTCATCTCGGCATCGCGAAGTCGTTCCAGATCACCAACCTCTTCCCGCAGCTCTCCGCGCTCGAGAACGTCCGCATCGCGGGCCAGGCGATGCGATCCCGCTTCGACATGTGGACGAAGCGGGAGACGATCGCCGAGCTGCTTGACCGCGCGGAAGCGCTGCTCGAGCTCGTCGGGCTCGCCGCAAGGCGTCACGAGATCGCGGAGAACCTCGCTCACGGCGAGCAGCGCAGCCTGGAGATCGCCGTCGCGCTCGCCTGCGATCCGCGCCTCCTGCTCCTCGACGAGCCGACGGCCGGCATGAGCCCGGAGGAGGCGCGCGCGATGATGGACCTCATCCTGAAGCTCAACGAGGAGCGCACGGTGGTCCTCGTCGAGCACCGCATGAAGCTCGTCATGGGCATATCAAGCCGCATCATCGTTCTCCATCACGGCCAGCTCCTCGCGGAGGGCTCGCCGGACGCCATAAGGAGCCACGACGAGGTGCGGCGCGTCTATCTCGGACAGACGGTGTAGCCCCGTGCTGACGGTGAAGGACCTCAACGCCTGGTACGGGCGCAGCCACATCCTCCAGGGGATCGGGCTCGAGATCGCCGCCGGCGAGGCGGTCTGCATGATCGGCCGGAACGGGGCGGGCAAGACCACCACGCTCCGCTCCATCATGGGGCTCGTGCAGAGACGGAGCGGAACGGTCCTCTTCGAGGGTACCGACATCATCGCGCTGCCGACCCATCGCCGCTTCGCCATGGGGCTCGCCTACGTGCCGGAGGAGCGCCGCATCGTCGGCGGCCTCTCGGTCCTGGAGAACATCCGGCTCGGCCTCGTCGCCTCGCCGAACCTCAAGCGCGAAGGCGAGATCATCGACCGGGTGGCGGAGACCTTCCCGCGGCTCAAGGAGCGGCTGTCGCAGCAGGCCGACACGCTTTCCGGCGGCGAGCAGCAGATGCTCGCGATCGCCCGGGCGATGGTCTCCGACCCGAAGCTCATCATGCTCGACGAGCCCTCGGAAGGCATCATGCCGGTGCTCGTCGACGAGATGTTCGAGCTCTTCGCCCGGATGAAGGCGCGCGGGATCACCATCCTCATCGTGGAGCAGAACGTGGAGCGGGCGCTCCAGCTCGCCGACCGCGCCTATGTCGTCGACCAGGGCGAGATCGTCCATTCCGGCGACGCCAAGGCGCTCCTCGCCGACCGCGAGATCCAGGAGCGCTACTGCTCCGTCTGAGACCGGGGCGCGCGAGTGGACAGGGGCGGGGACTGCGCCTATCTCAGGCCCGTCCCCGCCGCCCGGCCGCGGCGGGCGATCGGCCAGACCGGACAGCGCCCTTGAAACTCGTCCTCTTCGACTGCGACGGCACCATCGTCGACAGCCAGCACATCATCGCCGAGGCGATGGCCCTCGCCTTCGCCGAGCACCGGCTCCCGCCGCCTCCGCCGGAGGCGACGCGGCTCATCATCGGCCTTTCCCTGCCGCTCGCGATCGCCGAGCTGCTCGACGAGCCGGCCGGCGCGCGCACCGAGGCGATCGCGGAGAGCTACCGCCGCCAGTTCCTCGCCATGCGGAGCCGGCCGGACTTCTTTGAGCCGCTCTTTCCCGGCGCGGCGGAGGCGCTGCGGGCGCTCGCCGCGCGCGACGACCTCAGGCTCGGCATGGTGACCGGCAAGTCGCGCCGGGGCGTCGCCGCAGTCTGCGAAAAGCACGGCTTCGAGGGCCTCTTCGAAGTCGTCCGCACCGCCGACGACTGTCCCTCCAAGCCGCATCCGGCGATGGTGCTCGAGTGCTGCGCGGAGGCGGGCCTCGCACCGGCCGACGCGATCGTCGTCGGCGACACGCGGTTCGACATGGAGATGGCGCGCGCCTCCGGCGCCGATCCGGTCGGCGTTTCCTGGGGCTATCACAAGGCGGACGACCTCCGCCTCACCGGCGCGCGCTGCATCGTCGACGATTTCGACGCGCTGGTGGCGGAGGTGCTCCGTACCGGCGGGCCGGAAAGGATGGCGGCGCATGCAGGCTGAGGGCCGGGACCCGATCGAGACGGCGCGCCGCCTTTCCGCGCCGGACCTGCCGAAGCGCTTCTACAGCGAGGTGTCGCTCGCCGAGACGGCCGGCGGCTGGGCGATCCGCCTCGACGGCCGCGGCGCGCGCACGCCGGCGCGCAACGAGCTCGCCTGCCCGGACCGGCGCTTCGCCGAGGCGGTGGCGGCCGAATGGGCCGCGCAGAGCGAGCGGATCGACCCCGGCTCCATGCCGGCGACGCGGCTCGCCAACACGGCGCTCGACGGGGTCGCCCGCGAGATCGAGGCGGTGCGGGACGGCATCGCCGCCTTCGCCGAATCCGACCTCCTCTGCTACCGGGCGGACGCGCCGGAAGGGCTGGTGGCGGAGCAGCGCGCGCACTGGGACCCGCTGGTTGCGGCGACCGAGGCGCGGCTCGGCCGGCGCGTGATGCTCGCCGAAGGGATCATGCACGTGCCGCAGCTGCCGGAACTCCTGGCGGCGGTGCGCGCCGAAATCGGCGCGGTCGAGGATCCGTTCCGGCTCGCCGCGCTCCATGTCGTGGCGAGCCTCACCGGCTCCGCCTTCATCGCGCTCGCGCTCGGCCATGGCGCGGTCGCGCCCGACGCGGCCTGGGCGGCGGCCCATGTCGACGAGGACTGGAACATAAGGCACTGGGGCGAGGACGCGGAGGCGACGGCGCGGCGCGACCGCCGCCGGGCCGAATTCGACGCCGCGGCGCTGGTCCTCGCCGGCGGCCGCTGAGCCGCGCAATCAGGGCGCCCCAGGATCGGCCCGGGGCGCGCGGTGCCCGTTCAGCCCTGGGGCCCGCCCTGGATCAGCCCTGGCTCAGCCCTGGGGGGCGACCGTGACCGTGCAGCCGTTGCCGCTGCCGAGCGTCATGCTGCTGATCCCGCCGATGCGGTTGCCGCCTTCCGCGGCGGAGCCGGGCGCCGTGGGCGGCTCGACCTCCGCGCCGCCCGGGCCCGGCCGCGTCG
>NZ_SPKJ01000083.1 GCF_009866965.1 Propylenella binzhouense
GCCCTGCCCGCCGCCGCCCGGAGCCTGCTGCTGCGCTCCCCCGCCACCCGGCCCGGCACCGCCGGCCGCCGGCGGACCGCCCTGCGGAATGGGAGGCGTGCTCGTCTGCGCATCCGCGCCCGTAACGGCGAGCGCCGCCGCCAGCGCAATGCCGCCCAGCCAATAGCGTCTCATCGGAAATCTCCCGTTCTGTCGGTTATCGCCTCCTGCTGACGGAGGCGCGTAGCCAATCGACGGGGAGCCAATCGGTTCCGGTCCGAGACCTTTGCTGGCTCAGCTAGCTAGCTGAATTTGAAAGAGAAAATCACCTTTGAGCGGGCCCGCCGAAGCGGGACGGCATCAATGGGTGGCAATCCATTCCCGCGCCGCCCGCAGGGCGCGGGCGATCTCGCCCGCGCTCAGCTCGCTCGCAATCTCCTCCCGGTGAAGGATCGCGCTCCGGCTTCCGCGCTGGGCCGCGAGGTTGAACCACTTGTGTGCCTCGACGAGATCGGCCCGGCCGGTCCGCCCGACCGAGAAGTTGATTCCAAGACGGAAGAGATCGTCGGCCGACCCAACCATCTCGGCGGCTGCAACAGACATTGTTCGACCCCAAGTTCCCGTTTCTCTCCAGCGAGTTCTTCCTCGCCGTTCACAGGACCGATGGTGGCCCGATCCGTTCACTGTGACGTTAATTGACGCGCTTAACGGAAGCTGACCGCAACCTTAAAGGAGCGTTGCGGGGCCTTGGCGATATTGAGCCAAGTTGCAGAAGAGATTGAATTATTTCCCGGAAGCCGAGGCGGGGTGCCCGGCTTCCGATTCAGGGTCTCTTCACCACGCCGCAAAGCAGGGCGCCAGCGCAAGCATGCGCGGCCGGCGATCCGGGCTTTCGAGGAGGCTGCAAGCGGGCCCGGCAGGCGGCGCCGTCACTTCATCCGGCAGAGCACACAGGCGTAGAAACCGTCCGTTCCGCTGCGCCGTGGCGAGAACAGAAACCAGTCGTGGCGCGTCGCGAGCGGCACGGGCCGGGCGCCGAAGGCACCACGCCAGGCGTCCTCGGCAGGCACGATCCGAAAATCGGGGTGCGCGTCGAGAAAGGCCGTCACGCGGGCCTCGTTCTCCTGCGGGAGCACCGAGCAGGTGGCGTAGACGAGGCGGCCACCCGGGCGGACGAAGGGCGCGGCGCCGGCGAGCACGGCATCCTGCTCGGCCGTGCGGCGGACGACGGCCTCCGCCGTCAGGCGCCACTTGGCGTCGGGGCGCCTGCGCCAGACCCCGGAACCGGAACACGGCGCATCGACAAGCACGCGGTCCATCCGGCCCTCGAGGCCGGCAAGCGCGTTCTCCTCCGGCGGCCGCACCTGGACGTTCCGGACGCCGTTCCGCTTCAGGCGCTCATAGATCGGCGCGAGCCGCAGCCGATCGCCGTCATAGGCGAAGATCTGGCCCTTGTTCTCCATGGCCGCGGCGAGCGCGAGCGTCTTCCCGCCGGCACCGGCGCAGAAATCGAGGACCTGCTCGCCCGGCCTCGCGCCGGCCAGGAGCGCGCAGAGCTGGCTGCCCTCGTCCTGCACCTCGTAGCGGCCGCGCTGAAAGCCTTCCTCGGCCTGGACGTTCGGAAGCCGGCGGCGGACGCCGCCCGGGGCGATCCGGATGCCCACCGGGGAGATCGGCGCGGGCTCAGCGCCGAAGCGGGCGAGCTGCTTCAGAACACGGTCGCGGTCGCCCTTGAGCGTGTTCACCCGGAGATCGAGCGGCGGGCGGCCGGCGAGCGCCGCCCCCTCCTCCACCCACGCCTCCTCGAAGGCTTCCTCGAAATCCGGCACGATCCAGTACGGGATGTCGGCCTGCACGTAGCCCGGGGCCTTGGACAGGTCCGCCGTCGCGAGCCGCTCGACGACTGCTTCCGGGATCAGGCGCGGCGCATGCGGATCGTCGGCGAGCGCCTGGTTGAGGAGGGCCGGACTTTCGCGCCAGACGCAGAGGACCGTGCCCATCGCGAGCGCCCACGGCGCGTCGTCTCCCATCCGCCAGGCGATCGAGAGCTTCCGGCGGAGCGCATCGTGGACGAGGTCGCCGATCGCCGCGCGGTCGCTCGAGCCGGCGAAGCGATGCGAGACGCCCCAATCGCGCAGCGCCTCGGCCACCGGCCGGTGCCGCTCCTCGATATCGGCGAGGACCTCGATCGCAGCGGCAATCCGCCCCGGCAGCCGCATGGCGGATCAGGCCCCGACGGGACGCCGAGCGACCGGCCCGATCCAGGCAGGAACCGGAGCGCGGAGCACGGCCGGCCTGCTCATATCGCACCCGGATAGTTCGGGCTCTCGCGCGTGATCGTGACGTCGTGGGCGTGGCTCTCGCGCAGCCCGGCGCTCGAAATCCGGACGAACTCGGCCCTGGCGCGGAACTCGTCCAGGCTGCGCGCGCCGACATAGCCCATCGCCGCCCTGAGGCCGCCGGCGAGCTGGTGCAGGACGCCGGCGGCGGGGCCCTTATAGGCGACCTGGCCCTCCACACCCTCGGGCACGAGCTTCAGCGCATCGCGCACTTCGGCCTGGAAGTAGCGGTCCGCGGAGCCGCGCGCCATCGCGCCGACCGAGCCCATGCCGCGATAGGACTTATAGCTGCGGCCCTGGTAGAGATAGACGTCGCCGGGGCTCTCCTCGGTGCCCGCCAGCAGCGAGCCGACCATGGCGACCGAGGCGCCGGCGGCGAGCGCCTTGGCAAGGTCGCCGGAATATTTGATGCCGCCATCGGCGATGACGGGCACGTCGCCCGCCGCCTCGACCGCCTCGATGATCGCGGTGAGCTGGGGGACCCCGACGCCGGCCACGATCCGGGTCGTGCAGATCGAGCCGGGGCCGATGCCGACCTTGATCGCGTCCGCGCCGGAATCGATGAGCGCCTTGGTGGCGTCGGCGGTGGCGACGTTGCCGGCGACGACCTGGACCGCGTTTGAGAGCCGCTTCACCGCCGAGACGCTCTTCAGCACGTGCTCGGAATGGCCGTGGGCGGTGTCGATCACGATGACGTCGCAGCCGGCCTCGAGGAGCCGCTCGGTGCGGGCGAGCCCGGTCTCGCCGACGGTGGTGGCCGCGGCGACCCGCAGCCGGCCCTGCTCGTCCTTGCAGGCGTTCGGATTGAGCCGCGCCTTCTCGATGTCCTTGACAGTGATGAGGCCGATGCAGTTGTCGTCGGCGTCGACGACGAGCAGCTTCTCGATCCGGTACTGGTGCAGGAGCCGCTTCGCCTCGTCCTGGCTGACGTTCTCGCGCACCGTGATGAGGTCCTTGCGCGTCATCAGCTCCGCCACCGGCTGGTCCGGGTCGGAGGCGAAGCGCACGTCGCGGTTGGTGAGGATGCCGACGAGCCGGCCCGCGACCTGGCCGCCGGTGCCGCCGTTCTCCACGACGGGGATGCCGGATATGTCGTAGCGGCGCATCAGCGCCTTGGCGTCCGCGAGCGTCGCCCCCGGTCCGATGACGACCGGATTGACGACCATGCCGGATTCGAACTTCTTGACCTGGCGCACCTGCTCCGCCTGGGCATCCGGATCGAGGTTGCGGTGGATGACGCCGAGGCCGCCGGCCTGCGCCATTGCGATGGCGAGCCGCGCTTCCGTGACCGTGTCCATCGCCGCGGAGAGGATCGGCATGTTGAGCCGGATGCTGCGGGTGAGCCGCGTGCCGATCTCCGTCTCGGCCGGCAGCACCTCGGAGCGCCCGGGCCGCAGGAGCACGTCGTCGAAGGTCAGCGCCTCGCGCCCAGTGACGACATCAATGATCCGGGCCATGCCACACCTCGGGGTCGTAACGGCCGGCCGCCGTCCGGGGTGGACGGCGCTGTGAATCGGCGCGCGGGGTTGGCGGGGGTGATTAACACGGCCCTCCCGGCTTGCAAATTGGAAAGTGCCCCGATCCCGTCCCCGGACATGCGTCGAAACGCGCCGGCAACGCGGCGTTTGCGGCCGCCGAGACGGACCGCGCAGCGCGTTTGCGCGGCGCCTTCCACCGGCGTATGAGCACCTGCCCCCGAGGCTCTCTCCGACCATCGCCGTCCAGGCCGCCAGCCATGCCCGACCGGATCCTCCTTCCACTCATCGTGGCGTGTGCGCTCTTCATGGAGAACCTCGATTCCACGATCCTCGCCACGGCGCTCCCGACGATCGCGCGCGAGTTCGGCACGAGCCCCGTCCACCTGAAGCTCGCGCTGACGAGCTACCTGCTCTCGCTCGCCATCTTCATCCCCGCGAGCGGCTGGATGGCCGACCGGTTCGGCGCCCGGCACGTGTTCCGGATGGCGATCCTGGTCTTCACGGTGGGCTCGATCCTGTGCGGCCTCTCCTCCTCGCTCCCCGGCCTCGTCATGTCACGGATCGTCCAGGGCATGGGCGGCGCCATGATGGTGCCGGTCGGCCGGCTCGTGATCCTGCGCTCCATCGAGAAGCGGGACTTCGTCGGCGCGATGGCCTGGCTCACCGTGCCGGCGCTGATCGGACCGGTGACCGGGCCCCCGCTCGGCGGCTTCATCACCACCTACCTGCACTGGCGATGGGTCTTCTTCGTGAACGTGCCGATCGGCGTGCTCGGCCTCGTGCTGGCGACGCTCTACGTTCCCGCGATCCGCGGCGACGCGGGCCGGCGCTTCGATTTCGTCGGCTATTTCCTGGCGGGGCTCGGGATCGCCGGCTTCGTGACCGGCTCGACCTCGCTCGGCCTCGGAATCTTTCCCGGCCCGGTCGTGGCCGCGCTGCTTGCCGCCGGGACCGGCTCGCTCCTCCTCTATTACCGGCACAGCCGGAGGGCGCCCGACCCGATCCTCGACCTCACGCTCTTCCGCATGCCGAGCTTCCGCCTCGCCCTTGTCGGGGCCTCGCTCTTCCGCGTCGGCGTGGGCGGCACGCCCTTTCTGCTGCCGCTCATGATGCAGATCGGCTTCGGCATGACGGCCTTCCATTCGGGGCTCATCACCTTCGCCTCCGCGCTCGGCGCGATGTCGATGAAGTTCTTCGCGCCGCCGCTCCTGAAACGCTTCGGCTTCCGCCGCATCCTGATCGCGAACGCGTTCGTCGCCGCCCTCTTCATCGCCATTCCGGCGGTCTTCACGCCCGCCACTCCCGTCGCGGCGATGATCGCGCTGCTGCTGATCGGCGGCTTCTTCCGGTCGCTGCAGTTCACCAGCGCGAACGCCCTCGTCTTCGCCGACGTGCCGCCCGGGCGGATGAGCCATGCGACGAGCCTCTCGAGCGTCGCCCAGCAGGTGGCGCTGAGCGTCGGGATCAGCATCGGCGCCATGGCGCTGGAATTCGCCTCGCGCCTCGGCGGCGGCGAGATCAATGTGGACTCGTTCCGCCCCGCCTTCGTCGCCATCGGGGCGGTCGCGGCGCTCTCGGCCTTCGTCTTCATGCGGCTGGGGGGCGACGTCGGGATGGAGCTTTCCGGCCATGCCGGCGGGCGGAGACGCTCGGGCGGCGCGGACGGCGCCGACGCCCCCGGCTGACCGCCGGCCGACGGACAGGCTTCCGAATCCTTCCGGAAGGTAAACGAACCCTCTCGCGCCGAACGAGAAAGCCGGCAATTCCGCGACGGCCGCCGGGCCGTGGCTAACGAGGTGTAAACAAACCAATAACACCAAATTTACATTTGATTGCGACGATGCCGGTCACGAATTCCAGTCAGGGGACCACTCGTGGAAAGCCTGCGCAGGCTGCTCGCCTTTCTCCGGAGGGAGGACGGCAACGTCGCCATGATCTTCGCCTTCACCGTCATCCCCATCATGGGGCTGATGGGATTCGCGGTCGACTACACACGCGCTTCGGATGCCCGCACGCAGCTGCAGACGGCGCTCGATTCGGTGGCCCTCGCCGCGGCCAAGAGCTCGAACGACATGACGGATGCCGAGATCAGGCAGATGGTCGAGACCCGGCTGGCAAAGATCGCGCCGGAGAAGGACTACAATTACAAGGTCGAGAAGGTCACCCGGGACAAGGGGACGGTCCGCATCGAGGCGTCCGGCCAGCTGGACACGGTCATCTCGGGCGTTCTCGGCATCAACCTCATCGACATCTCCGCCTCGTCCGAAGCCACCTGGAGCACGGGCAAGATGGAGATCGCGCTCGTCATCGACGACACCGGCTCGATGAACCAGAACAACAAGCTCGTGCAGCTCAAGAAGGCGGCGGGCGCGCTCATCGACGCCGTCGGGACGTCCGACCCGGACGACGTGAAGCTCGGCATCGTCCCCTTCAACACTCAGGTCAAGCTTCCCACGAGCTACAGCAGCAACAGCTGGATCATGTTCAAGCCGAGCTGCAGCTTTCTGGACCTGCTCTTCGGCAGGTGCAAGAACCAGGACCTGTCCTCGCAGTCGAGCTGGCAGGGCTGCCTCGCCGACCGCGGGGACAATCCCTACACGACGAACGTCTCCGGCAAGGACTACGACACGAACGACACGCAGGGGTCGGGCGACGCCTACAAGTACCCGGCGGTGAGCTGCGCCTACAGCACGCTTCCGGAAATCGTTCCCCTCAATACAAATCTCGAGGCAGTGCGCGCCAAGATCAACAACATGGCCGCCGACGGCAACACCAACATCACGATCGGCCTCGCCTGGGGCCTGAGCATGCTGTCTCCGGACGCGCCGCTCACCGAAGGGGTGGCGTGGGGCACCAAGGACCTCACCAAGGTGCTGATCCTCATCACCGACGGCGAGAACACTCAGAACCGGTGGACCAGCGACACGAGCAAGATCGACCAGCGCACCAAGCTCGCCTGCACGGCGGTCAAGGGCCAGAAGATCGTGCTCTATACGGTCCGCCTGCAGGACGGCAATGCGAGCCTGCTCAGCCAGTGCGCCTCGAACGGCGACACCTATTTCAACGTCGAGAACGTGAACGATCTCGTCCCCACCTTCAAGGCGATCGGCGAGCAGCTCTCGGATCTGCGGATCTCGAAGTAGCCGCCGGGCGGAACCCGGCCCGCCTTGCGGCGGGCCGGCCGGGCTTCAGGCCGCGCCGCGGAAGCCGGTCGCGAGCAGGTAGAGCTCCGGGCTGTCCGGGCGGCTCGCCGGCGGCTTGACGTGGCGGACCGTGGCGAAATCCCGCTTCAGGTCGGCGAGAAGCGTGCCCTCGGTGCCGCCGCGGAACACCTTGGCGAGGAACGCGCCGCCGGGGGCGAGCACCTCGCGCGCGAAGGCCGCCGCCGCCTCGCAGAGGGCGACGATCCGCAGGTGGTCCGTCGCCTTGTGGCCGGTCGTCGGCGCCGCCATGTCGGAGAGCACGAGGTCGGCCTGGCGGCCGCCCAGCGACCGCTTCAGCTGTTCCGGCGCGTCGGGATCGAGGAAGTCCTTCTTCAGCACCACGACGCCCGGCAGCGGCGCCATGTCGAGATAGTCGATCGCCACCACCCGCGGATCCGCGTCGGTGGAGCCGACGCGCCGCGCCGCGACGTCCGACCAGCCGCCGGGCGCGGCACCGAGATCGACGACGCGCTGGCCGCGCTTCAGGAGATGGTAGCGGTCGTCGATCTCGATCAGCTTGTAGGCCGCACGCGAGCGCTCCCCTTCCTGCTTCGCGCGGGCGACATAGGGGTCGTTGAGCTGCCGCTCCAGCCAGCGCTGCGAGGACGGCTTGCGCTTGCGCGCCGTCTTCACCCGCTCGTGCAGCCCGCGATGGCCGGATCCGGCCTTCTTCATGCGAGCGCGCCCGCGCCCTCGTGGCGGAGGCGCCGCGGCCCCCTGAGGAAGCCGTCCGCCCGCATCATCTGGACGAGGATGCCCTCGCGCAGCCCGCGATCGGCGACCCGCAGCCGGTCGCACGGCCATTCGCGCCGGATCGCCTCGAAGATGGCGCAGCCCGCCAGCACGAGGTCCGCCCGCTCGCGGCCGATGCAGGGATTGGAAACGCGCTGCTCGTAGCTCATGGCGGTGATCTTCGCCATCATCCGCCCGATATCGGCGTCGTCCATCCAGAGCCCGTCGACATGGCGCCGGTCGTAGCGCGGGAGATCGAGATGGACGCCGGCGAGCGTGGTGACGGTGCCGGACGTGCCGAGGAAGTGGAACCGGCGGCGCGACACCGCCTCGCGGAGCGCCTCGCGGGCGCGGAACCGGTGGAACTCCGCCCGGACGGCCCCCACCATCGCCTCGAAGATCGCCGCGTCGACATCGACGCCGCCGAAGCGCTCGGCGAGCGTCACCACGCCGACCGGCAGCGAGACCCAGGCCCGCATCAGCCCGTTGCGCCGGGGGCCCCGCTGGCAGTCGAGCCAGACGATCTCCGACGACCCGCCGCCAATGTCGAACAGGACGGCGCCCTCCGTCCCGGGATCGAGGAGCGCGCAGCAGCCCGCCACCGCCAGGCTCGCCTCGGTGCGGCGGTCGATGATCTCGAGGTCGAGCCCGAGATCGGCCCGGACGCCGGCGAGGAAAGCCTGCCCGTTCGCGGCGCGCCGGCAGGCTTCGGTCGCGATCAGGCGCGTGCGAAGGACCGCGCGCTCGCCGATCTTCTGCCGGCAGATGCGCAGCGCCGCGAAGGCGCGGCTCATGGCGCCCTCGCTGAGCCTGCCGGTCTGGGCCACGCCCTCCCCGAGCCGCACGATGCGCGAGAAGGAATCGACGACGCGGAAGGTCTCGTTGCGCGGCTCGGCGATGAGGAGACGGCAATTGTTGGTGCCGAGATCGAGCGCGGCGTAGAGCGGGCCGTGCGCGCCGTGCCCCTTGCGGTGGCCGGCATGGCGGGAGGGCGGCCGCGAAGAAGGCTGCGCGCGGCCATCATGGGCCGCCCTGTTTTCGGTCGGTACAGTGCCGCGTTCGGCAGGATCGTTCCTCCCGAACAGGTCCTCGGTCAGTTCCAGTCCGCGTTCCGGCTCCGACTCCGCCTTCGCTGCACCCGACCCAGACGCCGTCGCGGCGTCCGAGAGGTTGATCATGTCGAATTCGCCTTCCCGGGCGACCGCCGACCGGCGGCGCCCGAATGCCTGCGTTGCGGGGCAGAATAGCAAGGGGCGGCGGAGTTGTGAAACCCCTCGGCTGCCCGCGACGGGCCCGCTCGATCAATTTCCGGGCGGGCCCGTTGCGTGGGCACGAGTGGACCCGTCGCGTGGGAGAAGCCGCGTCGGCATGGGAGGCGTCGGCCGCGGCGCGCCGCTGATGCGGGGAAGGCTGGACAAACCGGCCCGGCCGCCCCAGATGAGCGTCATCGCCGCGCCGGATCGCGAACGGCCCTTGGGCCTTGTCACGCGGGCGATGCGGTGATAGCCAGACGCCGCCGCCGGAAGACGGCCGTCCCGTTGGGGGATAGGTTAACGGTAGACCCACGGACTCTGACTCCGTTAGTCCTGGTTCGAATCCAGGTCCCCCAGCCACCTCTCCGGACAGTCGCCTCGCCAGCCGGGAAGCCCCGCTTCCAGGGCACGCAGCACATCCTGCGCGCCGCCGGCGGGAAGCGCCGCCCCTCCTCCGTCGAGGCCCCCGTCGCCCGAGGCCCCCCGTCGCCCGAGGCCCATCGTCGCCCGAGGCCCATCGTCGCCCGAGGCCCATCGGTTCCCGAGCCAGCGTCCCCGCCCGCGCCCCGCCGCTTCCGGGCGCCGCCTGTGGCCGGCGTGCCGCCCGCGCGCTATAGGGGCTCCTGGCGATCCTTGCACATTCCCGGTTGCGCCATGATCGAGAAGCTGGAATTCCTGATCGCGCTCGCGCAGGAGCAGCATTTCGGCCGCGCCGCGGAGGCCTGCGGCGTCACCCAGCCGACGCTTTCCGCCGGCATCAAGTCGCTCGAGGACACGCTCGGCGTGCTGCTCGTCCAGCGCGGCTCGCGCTTCAAGCAGTTCACGCCGGAGGGCGAGCGCGTGCTGCTCTGGGCGCGCCGGATCGTCGGCGACAGCCGCGCCATGCGCCTCGACGTCGCCGCGCTCCGGCGCGGCCTCTCCGGGCACCTGAAGATCGCCGCGATCCCGACCGCGCTCGCCATGGTCGCCGAGATCACCACGCCCTACCGGCAGAAGCACCCGAACGTGCGCTTCACCGTCATCTCGCGGACCTCGATCGAGATCCTGGGCCTGCTCGAGAACCTCGAGATCGACGCCGGCATCACCTATCTCGACAACGAGCCGCTGGGGCGGGTTTCCGCGGTCCCCTTCTACGAGGAAAGCTACCGCCTCATCACCTCGGAGGAAGCCCCGTTCGGCGACCAAGCGAGCGTGACCTGGGCGGAGGTGGGGACCGTGCCGCTCTGCCTGCTGACCCCCGACATGCAGAACCGGCGGATCATCGACGACCTTCTCGCCACCGCCGGCGCGCGCGCCATGCCGACGCTCGAATCGAACTCCGTCGTGGTGCTCTTCTCCCATGTCCGCACCGGCCGCTGGGCGACCGTGATGCCGGAACGGCTGGCCGAGTCGCTCGGGCTCACCGACCGCGTGCGATCGATCCCGATCGTGGAGCCGCAGATCACCCACGCGATCGGGCTCGTGGTCCCGGACCGCGACCCGATGACACCCCTCACCGCCGCGCTCGTCGCCGAAGTGCGGAAGGCCGCCGGATCGCGGGCGCCTCGATAGAAGTTTGCTATCGCGTCACGGGACGTCTTTATTGAATGACGATCGGACAGACTGCACTCTTTCGGAAGAAACGACGAAGGATGCAGCATGTCGAGCGAAACGGATGTCGCCGTGGAGCGCATCATCGCGGCCCACAGGGAGACGGAAGGGGCGGCCCTTCCGATCCTCCTCGCGGTCCAGGAGGCGCTCGGCCACGTTCCGGACGCGGCGATCGCCCCGATCGCGGCAGCGCTCAATCTGTCGCGCGCCGAGATCCACGGCGTGCTCACCTTCTACCATGATCTCCGGCGCGAGCCTCCCGGCCGCCACGTCCTGAAGCTCTGCCGCGCCGAAGCGTGCCAGGCCTCCGGCGGGCGTGCCCTCGAAGCGGCGGCGCAGGCACGGCTCGGGGTGGATTTCGGCGAGACCACGCCCGACGGCCGGGTCACGCTCGAGGCGGCCTACTGCCTCGGGCTCTGCGCCAGCGGGCCGGCGGCGCTGGTGGACGGGCGGCCGGTCGCCCGGCTCGACCGCGCCCGGCTCGATGCGCTGCTGGCGGAGGCGGGGCGATGAGCGTCCGCCTCTTCATCCCGCGCGACGCGGCGGCCGTCGCGCTCGGGGCGGACGCGGTCGCGGCGGCGCTCGCGGCCGAAATCGGCTCGGATGCCGAGATCGTGCGGACGGGGTCGCGCGGCCTGTTCTGGCTCGAGCCGATGGTCGAGGTCGCCACCGGCGCGGGCCGGATCGCCTACGGCCCGGTCTCGGCCGCCGACGTGCCGTCGCTCGTCGCCTCGGGGCTGCTTGCCGGCGGGGAGCACGCGCTGCGGCTCGGCCCGCCGGAGGAGATCCCCTTCCTCAAGCGGCAGACGCGGCTCACCTTCGCCCGCTGCGGCCTGGTCGACCCGCGCTCGCTCGAGGACTACCGGGCGCATGGCGGCTATCGCGGCCTGGAGCGGGCGCTCGCGATGGACTCCGCCGCGATCGTCGACGCGGTGAAGCTTTCCGGCCTGCGCGGGCGCGGCGGCGCCGGCTTCCCGACCGGCATCAAGTGGGACACGGTCCGCCTCGCCGCGGCCGACCGCAAATATGTCGTCTGCAACGCCGACGAGGGCGACAGCGGCACCTTCGCCGACCGCATGCTGATGGAGGGCGATCCCTTCCTCCTCCTCGAGGGCATGACGATCGCCGGCCTCGCCGTCGGCGCGGAGAAGGGCTTCGTCTATCTGCGCTCGGAATATCCGCTCGCGCAGGTCGCCCTCGAGGCGGCGGTCGCGGCGGCGCGCCGGGCCGGCCATCTCGGCGCCGACATTCTCGGCTCGGGGCGCCGCTTCGAGATCGAGGTCAGGATGGGCGCCGGCGCCTATGTCTGCGGCGAGGAGACCGCGCTCCTCGAAAGCCTCGAAGGCAAGCGCGGATTGGTCCGCGCCAAGCCGCCGCTCCCCGCCCACAAGGGCCTCTTCGGCCGGCCGACCGTCGTCAACAACGTCATCTCGCTCGCCGCCGTGCCGTTCATCCTCGCCGAGGGCGCTGAGGCCTATCGCGACCACGGCATGGGGCGCTCGCGGGGCACGATGCCGGTCCAGCTCGCCGGAAACGTCCGCCATGGCGGCCTGTTCGAAACCGCGTTCGGCATCACGCTCGGCGCGCTCGTCGAGGAGATCGGCGGCGGCACCGCGAGCGGGCTGCCGGTCCGCGCGGTGCAGGTCGGCGGTCCGCTCGGCGCCTACTTTCCGCCGGCGCTCTTCGACACCCCGTTCGACTACGAGGCCTTCGCCGCCCGCGACGGGCTGATCGGCCATGGCGGGATCGTCGTCTTCGACGACACCGTCGACATGGCCGAGCAGGCCCGCTTCGCCTTCGAGTTCTGCGCGATCGAATCCTGCGGCAAGTGCACGCCCTGCCGGATCGGCTCGACGCGGGGCGCCGAGGTGGTGGCGCGGATCCAGGCCGGCGATGACGTCGCACGCAACCTCGCGCTCGTCGCCGACCTCTGCGAGACGATGAAGTTCGGCTCGCTCTGCGCGCTCGGCGGCTTCACGCCCTATCCGGTGACGAGCGCCCTCGTGCACTTCCCGGAGGATTTCGGCCGGGCGGGCGACCGCCTGCAGGCCGCGGAATAGGAGACGGACATGCCCCTCGTCCAGGAGACCGATTACGGCACGCCGCGATCGAAATCGGAGCGGCTCGTCACGCTCACCATCGACGGGACCGCCGTCGCGGTGCCGGAGGGCACCTCCGTCATGCGGGCGGCCGCGGAGGCGGGAACGAAGATCCCGAAGCTCTGCGCGACCGACATGCTGGAGGCCTTCGGCTCCTGCCGCATGTGCCTCGTGGAGATCGAGGGGCGGAACGGCACGCCGGCTTCCTGCACCACGCCGGTCGCGCCGGGCATGGTGGTCCACACCCAGACGGAGCGGCTCGCCCGCATCCGCAAGGGCGTGATGGAGCTCTACATCTCCGACCATCCGCTCGACTGCCTGACCTGCGCGGCGAACGGCGACTGCGAGCTCCAGGACGTGGCCGGCGAGGTGGGGCTGCGCGAGGTCCGCTACGGCTATGCGGGCGAGAACCACGTCTTCGCCAAGGCCGACGGCGCGCCGAACGACAAGTGGATGCCGAAGGACGAGTCGAACCCCTACTTCACCTACGACCCGTCGAAATGCATCGTCTGCTCGCGCTGCGTGCGGGCCTGCGAGGAGGTGCAGGGCACCTTCGCGCTGACGATCGCCGGCCGCGGCTTCGACAGCCGCGTCTCTGCGGGCATGATGGAGCCGTTCCTCGGCTCCGAATGCGTCTCCTGCGGCGCCTGCGTGCAGGCCTGCCCGACGGCGACGCTGACGGAGAAGTCGGTGATCGAGATCGGCCAGCCCGAGCATTCGGTCGTCACCACCTGCGCCTATTGCGGCGTCGGCTGCGCCTTCAAGGCCGAGATGCGCGGCAACACGGTCGTCCGCATGGTCCCCTACCGGGACGGCAAGGCGAACGAGGGGCATTCCTGCGTGAAGGGGCGCTTCGCCTGGGGCTACGCCACCCACAAGGACCGGATCACGAAGCCCATGATCCGCGAGAAGATCACCGATCCCTGGCGCGAGGTGAGCTGGGACGAGGCGATCGCCCACGCCGCCTCGGAGTTCAGGCGCCTGCAGGCGACCTACGGGCGGAACGCGATCGGCGGCATCACCTCCTCGCGTTGCACCAACGAGGAGACCTATCTCGTCCAGAAGCTGGTGCGCGCCGGCTTCGGCAACAACAACGTCGATACCTGCGCCCGCGTCTGCCATTCGCCGACCGGCTACGGCCTGAAGGCGACGCTCGGGACCTCGGCCGGCACGCAGGACTTCGCCTCGGTGGAGGCGGCCGACGTCATCATGGTGATCGGCGCCAACCCGACCGACGCGCATCCGGTCTTCGGCTCGCGCATGAAGAAGCGGCTCCGGCAGGGCGCGCGCCTGATCGTGATCGATCCGCGCCGGACCGACCTCGTCCGCTCCCCGCATATCAGCGCCGACTACCACCTCCAGCTCAGGCCCGGCACGAATGTCGCGATCATCAACGCGATGGCGCATGTGATCGTGACGGAGGGCCTCGTCGACGTGGCCTATGTGCGGGAGCGCTGCGAGCGCGCCGACTTCGAGAGCTGGGCGCGCTTCATCGCCGATGACCGCCACGCCCCGGAGGCGGTGGAGGCGACCACCGGCGTGCCGGCCGAGGACGTCCGCGCCGCCGCCCGGCTCTACGCCGCCGGCGGCAATGCCGCGATCTATTACGGCCTCGGCGTGACCGAGCACAGCCAGGGCTCGACCATGGTCATGGGCATGGCGAATCTCGCGATGGCGACCGGCAATATCGGCCGGGTGGGCGTCGGCGTTAACCCGCTGCGCGGCCAGAACAACGTGCAGGGCTCGTGCGACATGGGCTCGTTCCCGCACGAGTTCCCGGGCTACCGCCATATCTCCGACGACGCCACGCGGCAGATGTTCGAGACGTTCTGGGGCCGCGCGCTCGACCCGGAGCCGGGGCTCAGGATCCCGAACATGCTCGACGAGGCGGTCTCCGGCGGCTTCAAGGGGCTCTACGTGCAGGGCGAGGACATCGCCCAGTCCGATCCCGACACGCAGCACGTGACCGCCGGGCTCGCGGCGATGGAATGCGTCGTCGTGCAGGACATCTTCCTCAACGAGACGGCGAAGTTCGCCCATGTCTTCCTGCCGGGCTCCTCGTTCCTCGAGAAGGACGGCACCTTCACCAATGCGGAGCGGCGGATCAGCCGCGTGCGCAGGGTCATGCCGCCGATGGCCGGCATGGCCGACTGGGAGGTCACGATCGCGCTCGCAAGGGCGCTCGGCTGCGCGATGGACTATGCGCATCCGAGCGAGATCATGGACGAGATCGCCGCGCTGACCCCGACCTTCGCCGGGGTCTCCTTCGCGAAGCTCGACGCGCTCGGCTCGATCCAGTGGCCGTGCAACGAGGCCGCCCCGGAGGGGACGCCGACCATGCATATCGACCGCTTCGTGCGCGGCAAGGGGCGGTTCATGCTGACGGAGTTCGTGGCGACCGAGGAGCGGGCGGGTCCCCTCTTCCCGCTGCTGCTGACGACCGGGCGGATCCTCTCGCAGTACAATGTCGGGGCGCAGACGCGCCGCACCGAGAACATACGCTGGCACGGCGAGGACGTTCTCGAGATGCACCCCTTCGACGCGGAGAACCGGGGCGTGCGCGACGGCGACCTCGTCTCGGTGGAGAGCCGGTCGGGCGAGATCGCGCTCCGCGCCAGCATCACCGAGCGGGTCCAGCCCGGCGTGGTCTACACCACCTTCCACCACCCGATCTCCGGCGCGAACGTGGTGACGACCGACTATTCGGACTGGGCGACGAACTGCCCCGAATACAAGGTGACGGCCGTCCAGGTGCGGCGGACGAACGGCCCGGCGCCCTGGCAGGAGCGCTTCCTGGAGGAGAGCGTCGCGATGCGCCGGATCGGCGTGCTCGACGCCGCGGAGTGACGACATGGCCGAGAACGCCGCGAAGCTCGTGCGCATGGCGAACCAGATCGCCGAATTCTTCCGCCCCTATGGCGACGCGGAGGCGGTCGCGGGCATCCACGAGCACATCGATGCCTTCTGGACCCGCAGCATGAAGGCGGCGCTCCTCGCCCATGCCGAGGCGGGCGGCGAAGGGCTCGCCCCGCGCGTCGTCGAGGCGCTCGAGCATTTCCGCGGCGGCCGGAGCCCGATCCACAAGGCGACGGCAGGCCCGGCCGAAGCGGGCCTGGCGGAGAGCGACGCCGGATGAGCGCCGCCGCCTGGCCGGACCCGGCCGAGGCGCCGCCGCCTCCGGCGGCGCGGCAGGTCTTCCGGCGCGTCTTCCGCTCGGGCGAGACGACGGAGGGTCCGCGCGTCCTCGCCGAGGAGGTCGCCGTCGCGCTCAGCTATGACGGCAGCACGCATGCCGTGATGATGGCGACGCCCGCGGAGCTGGAGGATTTCGCCGTCGGCTTCAGCCTGACGGAGCGGATCGTCGAGGAGCCGGAGGAGATCGAGAGCATCGCCGTCCTCGCGACCACCGACGGCATCGACCTGCAGATGAGGCTCCGGACGGGCCGCGCGGAAGCGGTCGCCGCGCGCCGCCGCCATCTCGCCGGTCCGACCGGCTGCGGCCTCTGCGGGATCGAGAGCCTTGCCGAGGCGATGCGGTCGCCGCCGCCCGTGCCCCGGCGGATGCGGATCGACGCGTCCGCGCTGGGCGAGGCGGTCGCGAGCCTTTCCGGCCTGCAGGCGCTCTACCGCCAGACCGGCGCCGTGCACGGCGCCGCCTTCTGGCGCCCGGCGGAGGGAATCGTGCGGCTGCGCGAGGATGTCGGCCGCCACAACGCGCTCGACAAACTCGCCGGCGCCCTTGCCCGCGACGCGATTTCGCCGGCAGGCGGAGCGGTCCTGCTGACGAGCCGCCTTTCGGTCGAGATGGTGCAGAAGGCGGCCGTGCTCGGCGCGGAGGTGCTCGTCGCCATCTCCGCCCCGACCGGCCTTGCGGTGCGGACCGCGGAGGCCGCCGGCATCACGCTCGTCGCCATCGCCCGCGCCGACGGCTTCGAGGTCTTCACCCGCCCGGAGCGGCTGCGCGCCGGGCCGGCCGCCCGGTCCTGAGGCCCCGCCGAAAAGAACGTGGACGGCCCGCGGCGGGGGCCTTACTCGTCGCCTCCTTGCAACCGGCCCGGGAGCGAAGATGACCGACCTCACACTCTCCGTCGCGATCGGCGACTACGACAGAAACCGAGCGCTCGCGACCGGCGCCGTCGGGATCGACGGCGTCGATCCGGTCGTCATGATGCTGAGCCCGGAAGAGATCTTCTTCCGCGCCTTCCGGCACGCCGAGTTCGACATTTGCGAACTGTCGCTCAGCAGCTTCGCCGTGAAGGTGGCCGACGGCACCTGCCCCTATGTGGGCGTGCCCGCCTTCGTCTCCCGCGCCTTCCGGCACACCTCGATCTACATCCGCACCGACCGGGGCATAAAGAGCCCGGCCGATCTGCGCGGGCGCCGCATCGGCACGCCCGAATACCAGCTCACCGCCTGCGTCTGGGCGCGCGGGATCCTGGCGGATCACGGCGTGCGGCCCGCCGACGTGACCTGGGTCCGCGGCGGCATCGAGGAGCCCGGACGGCCGGAGAAGGTCGCGCTCGCGCTGCCGGCGGACCTGCGCATCGAGAGCGCGCCGGCCGACCGGGGCCTCTCCGACATGCTCGCGGAGGGCGAGATCGACGCGATCGTGACGCCGCGGGCGCCGTCCTGCTACGATCGCGGGCATCCGCATGTCGGCTGGCTGTTCCCGGATCCGGTCGCCGCCGCGAAGGACTATTACGCGCGCACCAGGATCTTCCCGATCATGCACCTGGTCGGGGTCCGCAAGGAGCTCGCGGCCGAACATCCCTGGCTTCCGGCGGCGGTCCTGAAGGCGTTCTCCGCCGCCAAGGCCGCGGCGCTCGCCAAGCTTTCCGACACCTCCGCGACCAAGGTGACGCTGCCCTTCGTGGAGGAGCAGCTGAAGGCGGCGCGCGACCTGATGGGGCGGGACTTCTGGTCCTACGGCATGGCCGCGAACCGGCACGCACTCGACGCCTTCCTCGACATGCACCACGCGCAGGGGCTCTCGCCGCGCCGCCTGGCGGTGGAGGAGCTCTTCCACCCGGCGACGCACGAGACCCACAAGGTGTGAGCCGGCCGCCCGGCCGGTGCCGGGCGGCGCCGCGGCCGCAGGCCGGGCGGGGAGCGGGCCCGCCACGCGCGAGC
>NZ_SPKJ01000084.1 GCF_009866965.1 Propylenella binzhouense
GCGGAAGCCGAAGCGGGCTTCGCGGCCGCCTCCGGCCGCACCGGGACGTCCGGCGCGATCCGCCCCGCCGGCGCGCGCGGCTCGGCGGTCGCGGCCTTGGCGTCGCGCTCGAGGAACGCCATCCGCTTCATCACCGCCTCGAGCGTCTCCTGGACGGCTTCGAGCGATTCGCGGTCGGCCGCATCCGTCAGCTCGCGCGAGTTCCTGAGCGCGCCGATATCCGCGCTGATGTTGCGGGCGAGCGCCTGCACGGTCTCGGCGTCGCGGTCGGGCGGAAGCTCGTGGACGCCGCCGAGGAGGTCCGGCGCGCCGCCGCGCTCAAGCCGCTCCTGGATCGCGCGGAGCTGGCGCTCCAGGGCGCCGAGCTCCGGCCTGTCGCCGCGCTCGGCGGCATCGATCATCGCGAGGATGCGCTCGACCTGGCGATCGAGGTCGCCGGCGGTGACGGGGCTCCGCCGGCCGATCTCCTCGACCTTCTCCGCAAGCGTGCGCAGCACCGCGCCGAGATCGTCGCCCTGGCCCGCGACCGGCATCGACCGCAGCTCGCGACGGAGCGCGGCGATGTCGGAGCGCAGGTCCGCCATGTCGTCCTCGCTGTCGGAGCGGCCGGCCCGGTCGAGCGCCCCGCCGAGCGATTCGATCTTCGCCTCCAGCGCGTCGAAGCGCTCCGCGAGGCGGTCCTGGGCGAGCGCCTCCTCGAGTTTGGCGACAACGCGCTCGAAGCGCTCCGCGTCGGCGGGCCGCTGCACCGCGAGAGCCTCCAGCCGGCCGGTAATGCCGTCGAGGTCGACCTTCAGGCTTTCCGGTGCGCTCCGGTCGCGCTCGGCGAGGAGCGCGATGCGCGCGTCGAGCGCCTCGATCCGCTCGGCGAGCGGGCCGAGCTCCGGCAGCATCGCCTGGTCGAGCCGGCGGGCGATCTCCTCAATGCCCTGGAGCACCGGCTCGAGCTGCCGCCCGATCCGCTCGTCGGCGCGCGAATTCGCAAGCTTCGCCTGGATCTGCTCCAGCCGGCGGTCGATCTGGTCGGTCTGCGCCGGCGGCAGCTGCCGGCCCTGCTCGCCGAGCAGGCCCTGCAGCAGGTCGAGCTTGCGCTCGACATTCTCCAGCCCCGCGGCCGAGCCGCCCGCCTCCATCCGCTCGATGGCGCGGTCGAGCCCCTCGAAGCGGCGGTCGAGATCGGCGAAGAGGCGCTCGGAATTGCTGCGCTCGTGCTGCTCGATGACGCTGCCGAGCGCGGCGAGCTGCCGCTCGAGCCGGTCGAGCGTGGTGCGGCTGGTCGCCGCGAAATCCTGGCGCGCGCTGCCCGCGAGCTCGGCGAAGCGCTCTTCCAGCCGCGCGAACTGGTCGGTCGCCAGGCGCTCCTGCATGGCGTCCATCCGGCGCGCGATGGCATCGAGGCTCGCCTGGATCTCAACGGTCCCGCCGGCGCGGCTCTTCCGGAGGTCGGCGAGCTGCGTCGCGATCTGCTCGATCTGGGATTCCAGCCGGCCGAACGGCTTGCGGTCGATCCGGTCGACCATGTTGTCGAGGCGGTCGGCAAGATCGAGCAGGCCCTCCTCGAGCTTGGCGATCTGGTCGTGCGAAGGCAGCGACCGGACCTCCTGGCGGACGAGGTCGATCCGCTCGGCGATCGCCCCGTCCGGGGCGCGCTCGCCGGCCGCGGCCTCCATCCGGTCGAGCCGGTCGATGAGCGCGGCGTAGCCCTGCTCTACCGTGTCGCGCGCGGGCACGGTCTCGGCGAGGGCGGAAATGCGCGCGGAGAGCTGGTCGAGGCGGTGCTTGAGGTCGGCGGCCGCTTCTGGCGCCGCCTCGGCTCCGATGCGCCCGGCCCGCAGCGCCTCCTCGAGACCCGCGATGCGGTCCCGCATCTCGGCGAGCCCTTCCGACATGCCGCGGCCGTCGCGGGCGACGGCCTCCAGCGTCCGGCCGAGATCCTCGATCTCTTCGCCGAACTGGTCGGGCTGCCTGGCGGTCAGCATTTCCTGGATGCGGTCGATGCGGTCCGCCAGCCCCTCGATGGAGCGGAGCGATTCGCGGTCGGGCTCCGGCGCGACCTGGCGCGGCTCGGGGCGGACGGCGCGGCGTTCCAGCCGTTCTCCGAGCGCGTCGAGCCGCGCCTCGAGGCGCTCGAGCGTGCTCGACATGCCGCTCCGCCCGGGAGCGCGTGCGATGTCCTCCTGGAGCGACTCCGGCCGCGCCGTGCGGGCCGGCGCCTGCTCGATCTGCTCGATGTCGCGCGCCAGCCGCTCGACGGCGCGCTCCAGATCGGCGGCGGAGAAGCCGCGCAGGCCCGATTCGAGCCGCTGGGACACGCGCTCGCGCGCCGAATTTTCGGGCGCGCGGGTCTCGCCGGCGCGGGCAATGGAATCCAGTCGCGCCGCATAGGCGCTGCCTTTGAGCTGATCCGCCTCGCGGCCCCAATCCGTCCGAGATTCGGTCGATGGCCGATCCTTTCGGAGGTTCCAGGTCTGGCGGGCGTTCATCGGATCTCCTTACCCGGCTCTTGCCGCAGCTGCTGCGAAGCCCACAAAATGCCGATACAACCGACTCCGCCCTGAGCCGAAGATGATGACCGGCATGGTAAAAATCGGGTTAACGCGGCCGCTCGAAAACCGCATTTCCCGGCGAGCGGGGGCCCCGGCCTTGCGCGCCAGCCGCCTGCGTTGACACTTACGTCAACGTAACCTAGCCTGCAGCTTCCAGGGCCTCCGGCGGCCCCTTTCCACATCCGGGCGCTGATGGCCTTCACGATCGGTGATCTCTCGCGCGAGTTCGGCGTTTCGCTGCGCACATTGCGCTTCTACGAGGACAAGCAGCTCCTCAATCCGAAGCGGCAGGGGCCGCACCGGATCTACAGCCGGCGTGACCGCGCGCGGCTGAAGCTGGTGCTGATGGGAAAGAAGGTCGGGTTCTCGCTGACCGAGATCAAGGAGATGCTCGATCTCTACGACCTGAAGGACGGCCAGGCGGTCCAGCTCAAGGTCGCGCTCGACAAGTTCACCCGCCAGATCGAGGTGCTGAAGCAGCAGAAGAGCGAAATCGAACGGGCGATCGAGGAGCTGAGCCGGACGCTCGCGGTCGTGGACGGCATGCTGCGCGACCGCGAGGCGGAGGCGCGCGAGGCGGCCGGGTAGGCCGGCCGGCTTGCCGGCACCACCGGCCCGCCCTATAGGAAATTACGTTTACGTCAAGGTCATGCGGAGCGGCCATGCCGAGCTACCGAGCCCCCGTCGCGGACGTGATGTTCCTCCTGAAGGACGTGTTCGGCTGGGAGCGCCACGCGAACCTGCCGGGCTTCGCCGACGCCCCGCTCGACGTCGTCGAATCGATCCTCTCGGAAGGCGGCCGCTTCAGCGAGGAGGTGCTGCAGCCGCTCAACCGCACCGGCGACCGGGAAGGCTGCACCCGCCATGACGACGGGCGTGTGACGACCCCGGCGGGGTTCAGGCAGGCCTATGCCGATTATGCGGCGGCGGGCTGGGTCGGGCTGTCCTCCGATCCCGCCCATGGCGGCCAGGGCCTGCCCTACACGCTGAGCGCAATCCTCAACGAGTTCACGACCTCGGCGAACATGGCCTGGAGCATGTATCCGGGCCTGATCCAGGGTGCGATCGCCGCGCTCACCCTGCATGCGAGCCCGGAGCAGAAGGCGATCTATCTGCCGCCGCTGATCTCCGGGCGCTGGGCCGGCACGATGAACCTGACCGAGCCGCAATGCGGAACCGATCTCGGCCTCATCAGGACGCGCGCCGTTCCCGCCGGCGACGGGGCGTACAGGCTGAGCGGACAGAAGATCTTCATCTCCTCCGGCGAGCACGACCTCGCGGAGAACATCGTCCATCTCGTGCTGGCGCGGATCGAGGGCGCACCGGAGGGCGTCGCCGGCCTCTCGCTCTTCGTCGTGCCGAAGCGGCTGCCGGAACCGGACGGCACGGCGGGCCCGGCGAACGGCGTCTCCTGCGGCGCGATCGAGCAGAAGATGGGCATTCACGGCAATTCGACCTGCGTCATGAACTACGACGCGGCGAAGGGCTGGCTCGTCGGCGAGGCGAACAAGGGCCTCCGCGCGATGTTCACCATGATGAACGAGGCGCGGCTCGGCGTCGCCGTCCAGGGCCTCGCAATGTCGGAGGTCGCCTACCAGAACGCCGCCGCCTATGCGCGCGAGCGCCTGCAGGGCCGGGCGCTCGCCGGCGCCAGGCACGCGGACCGGAATGCCGATCCGATCATCGTCCACCCCGACGTGCGCCGGATCCTTCTCACGATCAGGAGCTTCAACGAGGCGGCGCGCGCCCTCGTCGTCTGGACGGCGCTCCAGGCCGACGTCGCGCACCGGAGCGGCGAGGACGCCGACAGGGCGGCCGCAGACGATCGGCTCGGGCTCCTCACGCCGGTCCTGAAGGGGGTCCTCACCGACAGGGGCTTCGAGAACACGGTGCTCGCGCAGCAGGTGCTCGGCGGCCACGGCTACATTGCCGAATGGGGCATGGAGCAGTTCGTGCGCGACGCCCGGATCGCCATGATCTACGAAGGCACCAACGGCATCCAGGCGCTCGATCTCGTCGGCCGGAAGCTTCCCAAGGACGGCGGCCGCGCCGTGCTCGCCTTCTTCGGCGAGGTCGAGGCCTTCCTCAAGGAGAATGCCGGCGCGCCGGATCTCGCGCCCTGTCTGGGGCCGCTCGCCGCAGGGCTCGACGATCTCAGGAAGGCGACCATGTGGTTCATGCAGAACGCGATGGCCAGGCCCGACAATGCCGGCGCCGGCGCCACCGACTACATGCACCTCTTCGGCCTCGTCGCGCTCGGCTATATGTGGGGGCGGATGATGAAGGCGGCGGCGAACGCCGCGGAGCCGGACGGGCTCCGCGCCGGAAAGCACCTGCTCGGCCGCTTCTTCATGGAGCGGGCGATGCCGGAGACGGCGCTCAGGCTCGCCCGCATCACCGCCGGCGCCGATGCGGTGATGGCGGTACCGGAGGAGGCGTTCTGATGGCCGAGATGCTGACCGGCGGCTGCCAGTGCGGGGCGATCCGCTACACGCTGCTCGCCCCGCACCGCACCGCCGACATCTGCCATTGCCGGATGTGCCAGCGCTCCTCCGGCGCGCCGTTCGTCGCCTTCGCGCAGTTCCGCGCCGAGGACGTGCGCTGGGACCGCGGCGCCCCGCAGCTCTTCCGCAGCTCCAATCTCGTCGATCGCGGCTTCTGTCCGGCCTGCGGAACGACGCTCACCTACCAGTTCCGGCCGCACGGCACGGTCAGCGTCACGCTCGCGAGCCTCGACGACCCGAATGCGATCGCGCCGCGGGCGCAGATGGGGGTCGAAAGCCGGCTCGCCTGGCTCGACGCCGCCCTGGCGCTGCCGGGCAAGGCGACCGACAAGTCCTTCGGCGGCGATCTCGCAGAGATGGTCAGCAACCAGTACGAACCCGGGAGGTCCTGATGACCGAGGCCTTCATCTACGATCACGTGCGCACGCCGCGCGGCCGCGGCAAGCCGGACGGGGCGCTCCACGAGGTGCCGACGGTCAGGCTCGCCGCGACCGCGCTGACGGCGATCCGGGAGCGGAACGGGCTCGACACGGCGCTCGTCGACGACGTGATCCTCGGCTGCGTCGATCCGGTCGGCGAGGCCGGCGGCAACGTCGCGCGCGCGGCGGTCTTCGTCGCGGGCTACGGCGAGGGCGTGCCGGGCATGCAGATCAACCGCTTCTGCGCCTCCGGCCTCGACGCCGTGAACATGGGCGCGGCGCAGGTGATCTCGGGCCAGCACGATCTCGTCGCCGCCGGCGGCGTGGAATCCATGTCGCGCGTCGGCATCGGCGCCTCGGGCGGCGCCTGGCCCGTCGATCCGGAGGTGGCGGTGCCGGCCTATTTCATGCCGCAGGGCATCTCCGCCGACCTCATCGCCACGAAATACGGCTTCACGCGCGACGATTGCGACGCCTATGCGGTCGAGAGCCAGAAGCGCACGGCGGAAGCCTGGCGCGAAGGCCGCTTCGCGCGGTCGGTCGTGCCGGTGAAGGACGTCAACGGGCTCACCATCCTCGACCGCGACGAGCATCCGCGGCCGGCGACCGACATGCAGTCGCTCGCCGCCCTCAACCCGTCCTTCGAGATGATCGGCGCGATGGGCGGCTTCGACGCGGTCGCCATCCAGGCGCACCCCGACCTGGAGCGGGTGAAGCACGTCCACCACGCCGGCAATTCCTCCGGCATCGTGGACGGCGCCGCCGCCGTGCTCGTCGGCAACGAGGCGGGCGGCCGGGCGGCCGGGCTGAAGCCGCGCGCCCGCATCCGCGCCTTCGCCAATATCGGCTCCGACCCCGCTCTGATGCTGACCGGCCCGATCGAGGTGACGCGCAAGGTGCTGCGCCGCTCCGGCATGGCGCTCTCCGACATCGACCTCTTCGAGATCAACGAGGCCTTCGCCGCCGTCGTGCTCCGCGCCGTCCAGGCGCTCGACCTCGACCCCGGCCGGGTGAACGTCAATGGCGGCGCCATTGCGATGGGCCATCCGCTCGGCGCGACCGGCGCGATGATCCTCGGCACCGTCCTCGACGAGCTGGAGCGCCGCGACCTCTCCACCGCCCTCGTCACGCTCTGCATCGGCGCCGGCATGGGCACCGCAACCATCATCGAGAGGGTGTGACCATGCCGAAGATCGACATCGCGGCCACCGCCGAGCAGAATTCCTGCGGCTATCCCGCCCCCTTCCACGAGATCGCCAGGGGCCGGTTCCGGCGGCCGCTCGGCGATGCCGGCGGGCTCGACCAGTTCGGCGTCAATCTCTGCCGTCTCGAGCCGGGCTCGGCCTCCTCGCAGCGGCACTGGCACGCTCGGGAGGACGAGTTCGTCTACGTGGTCGATGGCGAGGTCGTGCTGATCGAGGACGGCGGCGAGACGGTGCTCAGGGCCGGCGACGCCGCCGCCTTCAGGGCCGGCGTCGCGAACGGCCACCGTCTCGTGAACCGCACGGGGCGCGACGCGCACTTCCTCGAGATCGGCACGCGCGACCCGGCCGACTGCATCGAATATACCGACATCGACATGAAGTGCGTGCCCGAAGGGGGCGTCGGCCGCTTCGTCCGCCGCGACGGCACGCCCTACCCGCCGCGCTGAGCCGCTCATGCGCGAAACGGCCGGGAGGAGAGAGATGAGCTACGCCGATTTCCGCTTCGAGACCGGCGAGGACGGCATCGCCGTCGTCACCTGGGACATGCCCGACCGCTCGATGAACGTCTTCACCATGGAGGTGATGGACGAGCTCGAGGCGATCGTGGAGCGCGTCGCCGGCGACCCCGATATCCGGGGCGCCGTGATCGCCTCCGGCAAGGACGCCTTCTCCGGCGGCGCCGACATCACCATGATCCACCGGCTCTTCCACGCCTACAGAGCGAAGGCGGCCGGCGATCCGGACGGGGCGCGGCGCGAGCTCCTGGCGGAATCGTCCCGGATGTCGCGGCTTTTCCGGCGGCTCGAGACCTGCGGCAAGCCGTTCGTCGCCGCGATCCACGGGGTCTCGATGGGCGGCGCGACCGAGCTCGCCCTCGCCGCGCATGCCCGCGTGCTCTCCGACGACCGCGCCACCCGGATCGGCCTGCCGGAAGTGAAGATCGGCATCTTTCCCGGCGCCGGCGGCACCCAGCGCGTGATGCGGATGGCCGATCCCCAGGCCGGGCTGCAGATGCTTCTGAAGGGCGAGACGCTCGACCCCGGCAGGGCGCTGGCGATGGGCCTTGCCGACCGCGTCGTGCCGCGCGCCGGGCTCCTCGAAGCGGCGCGGGCGATGATCGCGGCCGGGCTCGATCCGGTGAAGCCGTGGGACGCGAAGGGCTACCGGCCGAAGGGCGCGGCGAACCCCTTCTCCCCGGCGGGGTTCCAGGTCTGGCCGGCCGCCAACGCGCTCTACCGCAAGGAGACCTTCGACAATTATCCCGCCGCGCGCGCGCTCCTCCAGTCCGTCTTCGAGGGTCTCCAGCTCCCGATGGACCTCGCGCTGCGGGTCGAGAGCCGGTACTTCGCGCACGTCCTCCAGACCAAGGAGGCGGAGGCGATGATCCGCTCGCTCTTCGTCTCGCTGCAGGCGCTCAACAAGGGCGCGCGCCGGCCCGCCTCCGTGCCGAAATCCGAGCCGCGGCGCGTCGGCATCATCGGCGCGGGCTTCATGGGCGCCGGCATCGCCCACGCCACCGCCCAGGCCGGGATCGAGGTCGTGCTCCTCGACCGCGACCGCGCCACCGCGGAGAAGGGCAAGGCGCATTCCGCCGACCTCCTCGACAAGGCCGTCCGGCGCGGCCGCGCCACCGCGTCGGAGAAGGACGCGACGCTTGCCCGGATCGCCGCTTCGGCGGACTACGCCGATCTCGCCGGCTGCGACCTCGTCGTCGAGGCGGTGTTCGAGGACCGCGCGGTGAAGGCCGAGGTCATGCGGCAGGCCGCGCCCCATCTCGGCGCCGGCACCGTCTTCGCCTCCAACACCTCCACGCTCCCGATCACCTCGCTCGCCGCCGGCGCCGGACGGCCGGCCGATTTCATCGGCATCCACTTCTTCTCCCCGGTGGACCGGATGATGCTCGTCGAGGTGATCCTCGGCAGGGAGACGGGCGCGCGCGCGCTCGCGACGGCGATGGATTACGTCCGCGCGATCCGGAAGACGCCGATCGTCGTCAACGATTCGCGCGGCTTCTACGCCAATCGCTGCGTGATGGCCTATCTCCTCGAGGGCCATCTGATGCTGACGGAAGGCGTTCCGGCCGCGATGATCGAGAATGCCGGCCGCATGGCCGGCATGCCGGTCGGCCCGCTCGCGCTCAACGACGAGGTGGCGCTCGATCTCGCCTGGAAGATCCTGCAGGCCGCCAAGGCGGATCTCGGCCCCGCCGCGATCGATCCCGCCCAGGAGCGCCTTCTCGAGGAGCTCGTGGTCCGGCGCGAGCGCCTCGGCCGCAAGAACGGCAGGGGCTTCTACGATTATGACGGCCGCGAGAAGCGGCTCTGGCCGGGCCTCGCCGAGATCGTGGCGCCGCGGTCCGGGGACGCCTTCCCGATCGGCGAGCTGAAGCGGCGCCTCCTCGCCACCCAGGCGCTGGAGGCCGCGCGCACCTTCGAGGAGGGGGTCGTGACCGATCCGCGCGAGGCCGATGTCGGCTCCATCCTCGGCTTCGGCTTCGCACCGTTCACCGGGGGCACGCTCTCCTACATCGACGGCATCGGCGCCGCCGCCTTCGTGGACATGTGCGACGCGCTCGCGGACCGGTTCGGCGAGCGCTTCCGGCCGAACCCGCTGCTGCGCGGCATGGCCGCCTCGGGCGAGACCTTCTACGGCCGCTTCGCGCCCGCCGTGTAAGCCGTTTCTACCGGAACGTGCTGGTTGAAAGGACTATTTTCCTGTAACCCTACCTCCCACGGAGGCTGCCCATGAACGCGCCGATCTGGACGCACGAATCCGTGTGGCGGGCGATCGACGCGCTCGCCGCCGAGCACGGCCTGTCGGCGTCCGGTCTCGCGCGGAAGGCCGGGCTCGACCCGACCGCCTTCAACCGCTCCAAGCGGCTCGGCGCGGACGGGCGTCCGCGCTGGCCCTCGACGGAATCGATCGCCAAGATCCTGGAGGCGACCGGCGCCAGCCTCGACGACCTCATGCGTCTCGTCGCCGGCCGGTTCGCCGCGCAGGGCGCCACGAAGGGCGCCGCGTTCGAGCCCCGCCGGCCGCCGCCGGAGGCACGGCCGCTTCCGCTCCTGGGCTTCGCCCGCGCCGGCGCCGGCGGCTTCTTCGACGATGGCGGCTACCCGGCCGGCCAGGGCTGGGACGAGGTTCCGTTCCCCGCGGTCCGGGACGAGAGCGCCTATGCGCTCTCCGTCACCGGCGATTCCATGCTGCCGGTCTACCGGGACGGCGACACCATCATCGTGTCGCCGACGGCCGAGATCCGCAGCGGCGACCGCGTCGTCGTGCGCACCGCCGAAGGGGAGGTGATGGCGAAGGTCCTGAAGCGGAAGACGACGCGGGTGATCGAGCTCGAATCCCTCAATCCGGAGCACCCGTCCCGCACCGTGCCGCTCAGGGACGTGGCCTGGATCGCGCGGATCCTCTGGGCGAGCCAGTAGCGGCGGGACGATTTGGACGATCGCGTACCGTCTGCGGGAACCTTTCCGGCGGAGCCGGCTTTATGGCCGACGCCGGAATTCCGGCTACCGGCACAGAGGTGCGCATGGCCGAGATCCCGCTTACGGCGATCCGCGAGTCCGTCGCAGCCGCGATCGAAAGCGGCGCGCCGCTCGACATCGAGCGCGAGGCGCACCGGATCGCTCTCATCTACGGCCCCCGCCAGGAGGCCGTCGAGCGGGAATTGCGCGCGGCCGGACTGAAGGCGAACGTGGAGTTCGCGCGCTCGATGAGGGCAACCGGCGCGTGATGCCGGCCCGGGCGCCGCGGGTCCGGCGCCTGGAAGCCCTCCTTTTCCCATCGAGCCTGGCCGCGCGGCCGGTCTCCCGACGGGCGCCGCTGCGCCCGGCGTGGCACTACACGCCTCCGAGGCACGCCTGAAATCCATTTGGCTACAACGACTTGGCAGGGGCCGCCCGGCGAGCCGGGCTCTTTGTTGCCATCCGGCCACATGGCTTTAGCTCTCAAGAAGACGCGCCGCGGCGATCGGCGAGCGACGGTTCGGTCCAAGCGGCCGCCGACTGGGAGCGCGTCGCCGGAAACGGGAGGAAATCAGAATGGCCTATGTATTCGATCCTCCGGGTTGGGGTGGATCCTGGACCTATGTCCCCAGCTCCTTCGATTGGGAGGGGCAGGACGAGAATGTTGTTTCCGGAACCGGCTGGGAGAGCGGCTGGTTCACCTCGTGGTGGGGCTGGTGGGGGAGCTACCAGTACGACTGGTCGTTCACCTGGTCCGGCTGGCTCTATGGCTGGAACTACGGCTGGTACTGGTCCGGCGGGTGGCAGTTCGGCGCCTATGGCTGGTATTATGCCACGATCGACTACTGGGCAGCGGGCGGCGGCTGGGGCGCTTACGGCGGATCGGTCTGGGGCTGGGCCTACACCAGCTGGGATTCGGCCTGGACGACGAACTGGGGCATGCTCACCGCCTGGGGCTTCGAGTTCGGCTCCTGGTGGGCGGCCGAAGGCTACAGCATCGAGGCGACCGTCTACCATTGGGGCTGGATCTACGGCTGGAGCAACGAGGAAGCCTGGTACTGGGGCTGGGACGGCGGCTGGGACTACGGCTGGTATGTCGGCGGCGGCGTCGGCTGGTACTGGTCCGGCGGCTGGCAGTACGGGTGGCACTACGGCTGGAACTACGGCTGGAACTTCACCTGGGAATACGGCCTCTACTACAATTCGGACGGCTGGTTCGTCGGCTGGACCTATGGCTGGTGGACGAGCGAGTATACCGAGGACTGGTACTGGGCCGGCGTCGGCAGCTGGTGGTGGAGCCATTCCTGGGTGGGCGAGGGCTGGATCACCTGGTCCTGGGTCGAAGGCGGCTGGTCCTACTCCGACAGCGCCTACACCATCGACCACACCGACAGCTGGGGCGGCTGGGCGTACTACGCCTATTACTGGGCCTACGACGGCCTGCAGCATGCGGCGTGGAGCAACCCGGCGTGGAGCGACGGCCATTACTGGCAGTACGGCTTCGAGGTCTGGTGGGGCACGTGGAGCTGGTCGGCCTGGGGTGCCGCCGGCGGCGATCCGGGCCAGCTCGGCGCCGTCTGGGATGCGACGCAGTTCGGTTCGAGCGTCGAGGAGAGCTCGGACAGCCTGTCCTGGTGGGCGGACACCTGGCATCCGTACTTCCCGGGGCTCTGACCGCGCTCCGGCACGGAGAGGCGCTTCGGCGCCTCTCCTCCCCTCCGCGAACATCCGCCGCACGGCATTGCGGCCGGCGGGCCGGCGCTCGCATTGCGGCGGACCCCGTCCGGGGTTTCCTTCCCGCCGCCTTCGCGCCATTGTCACTGCCCTCGCGTCATGTTGTCGGCGCAAGTGCCTGAGAGCATCAGCCCAGAAGCTAGCCGGAGAACAGCCGTGCCCGATCACTTCGAGGCCGAGAGGACGTGGCGGCTTGAAGAGGTCGAGGCGCTTCTGGCGACGGAACAGGCTCCCGCCCGCTTCGCACGGGAGCTCTTCCGCAACGGTGCCGCGGAGGATCTCGCCGCATACGAACCGGGCCAGCTCGCCGAGATCGCGCGCCGGGCGCTCGATTTCTTCGCGGTGCGGACCGAGCGGACCGCGCTCCGCATCGCGGACGTGCCGCCCGCAGCCGGCGGCGCGGCGCGGCAGACCGCGATCGAGATCCTGACCACCGACCGGCCCTTCATCTTCGATTCGGTGATCGGCGAGATCCAGGCCGCGGGGCACGCGGTCGAGCTCGTTCTGCATCCCGTCTTCGAGGTCACCCGGGACGGCGAGGGCCGGCTCCAGCAATACAGCGCCAGCCGGCGCGGCGTGGTTTCCCACCTCCCGCGCGAGAGCTTCATCCATCTCCATGTCGGCCTGATCCGTTCGGAGGAGGCGCGGGCGGCTCTCCTCGAACGCCTCAGGTCGCTCCTCGTCGAGGTCCACCTCGCGACCGACGACTGGCGGGCCATGCGGGAGCGGCTGCGCAACGCGATCCTCGAGTTCCGTGTCGATCCGCCGGCGCTGCCGGAAGCGGAGATCGAGGAGGCGATCGCCTTCCTCGAATGGCTCGAGGACGACAATTTCACCTTTCTCGGGATGCGCAGATACGCCTACGGGGCGATCGGCTCGGAAGCCGCCGAGGCCGACACGGAGGGCGGGCTCGGCCTTCTCCGGGACCCGGGCGTGCGCGTGCTGAGACGCGGCGCCGAGCTCGTCACCATGACCCCCGAGATCCGGGAGTTCCTGTCCGCGCCGGAGCCCCTGATCATCACCAAGGCGAACGTGAAGTCCCGCGTCCACCGCCGGGACTACATGGACTATGTCGGCGTGAAGCTGTTCGAGGACCGCGAGCGCGTCGTCGGCGAGCTGCGCATCGTCGGGCTCTTCACCTCGTCGGCCTTCACGCAATCGGTCGAACGCATCCCGATCCTCAGGCGCAAGACCGAGAACATCCTCCAGCATGCCGGGTTCGACCCGGTGAGCCATTCCGGCAAGGCGCTCCTCAACATCCTCGAAAGCTATCCGCGCACCGAATTGTTCCAGGCCGACACGGAGACGCTCTACAGGTCGGCGATGACGGTGCTGGAGCTCCACGAGCGCCCGCGCATCCGCGTCATCGAGCGGCGGGACCGCTTCGAGCGGTTCGTCTCGGTTCTCGTCTACGTCCCGCGCGACCGCTATTCCTCCGATATCAGGACCCGCGTCGGGGCTGCCGTGGCGGAGCTCTACGGCGGCCACATCTCGGCCGCCTTTCCCGCCTTCCCGGAACTCGGCCTCGCCCGCGTGCAGTACATTGTCGGCCTCGAGAAGACCGGGCAGCCGGTGCCGGACCGGCTCGAGGTGGAAGCGGCGATCGAAGCGATCGTGCGGACCTTCGAGGACGATCTCGCCGAGGCGCTCGAGGCGGCCTATCCGCCCGACGAGGCGGCGCGGCTCCTCGCGCTCTACGGGCGCGCGTTCGGCGGCGGCTACCGGGCCTCCTATTCGGCCGCGCAGGCGGTCTCCGACATCGCGGTGCTGGAGGACCTGCGCGGCGAGACGGCGATCAGCGGGCGCTTCCGGAGCGATCCCGCTGACGCGGAGAACCGGATCCGGCTGCGCCTCCACCATCGCGGCAGCCCGGTGCCGCTCTCCCGCCGCGTGCCGCTCCTGGAGAACTTGGGCTTCTCGGTCATCGACGAACGGACCTATCGGCTGACGCCGGAGGGAAGCGAGCCGGTCTACCTCCACGACATGATGCTCGCGCGCGACGACGGGACGCCCGTTCCGGACGCGGCGGCGGAGCGGCTCCGCGAGGCCGTGCTCGCGGTCTGGGCCGACCGGGCCGACAATGACGGCTTCAACCGGCTGGTGCTCGCCGCCGGGCTCGACTGGCGGGAGGCCGCGCTCCTGCGGGGGATCGGCCGCTATCTCCGCCAGACCGAGCTGCCCTATTCCATCGACTATCTCTGGACCACGCTCGCCGCCCGGGCCGATATCGCGGCGCTCCTCGTCAGGCGCTTCGCGGCGCGCTTCGATCCGGGGATCGGCGACCGCGAGGGCGCGGAGGCGGCGGCCGAGAAGGCCCTCGACGCGGCGCTCGACACCATTACCGGCATCGACGAGGACACCATCCTGCGCGGCTATGCGCAGGTGATCCGGGCGACGCTTCGCACCGACTTCTTCGTGCGCGACGCGGCCGGCAGCCCGCCGGGGCCGATCAGCTTCAAGGTCGCGCCGCACCAGCTGCCGTTCGTGCCGCGGCCCCGGCCCTACCGCGAGATCTTCGTCCACGCGCCCCAGGTCGACGGCCTCCACATGCGGTTCGGGCCGATCGCGCGCGGCGGCATCCGCTGGTCCGACCGGCCGCAGGACTTCCGCACCGAGGTTCTCGGGCTCGTCAAGGCCCAGCAGGTGAAGAACGCGGTGATCGTGCCGGTCGGCGCCAAGGGCGGCTTCGTGCCGCTCAGGCTTCCTTCCGGGGCCGGCCGGGACGCGATCTTCCAGGCCGGGCAGGACGCCTATGTGAGCTTCATCGACCGGCTCCTCGCGCTCACCGACAATCTCGAGGGCGGCCGGGTCGTGCCGCCCGCCGGGATCGTCCGCCACGACGGCGACGACCCCTATCTCGTCGTCGCCGCCGACAAGGGCACGGCCACCTTCTCGGACACCGCCAACCGGCTCGCCGCCGGCCACGATTTCTGGCTCGGCGACGCCTTCGCCTCCGGCGGCTCGGCCGGATACGATCACAAGGCGATGGGAATAACCGCGCGCGGCGCCTGGGAGGCCGTGAAGCGGCACTTCCGGGAAATGGACGTCGACATCCAGGCCGAGCCCTTCACGGTGGCCGGCATCGGCGACATGTCGGGCGACGTGTTCGGCAACGGCATGCTGCTCTCGCGCGCGATCAGGCTCGTCGCGGCCTTCGACCACCGCGACATCTTCATCGATCCCGATCCGGATTGCGCCGCCTCCTTCGCGGAGCGTGAGCGGCTCTTTGGGATGCCGCGGTCGAGCTGGCAGGATTACGACCGGACCGTGCTGTCGAAGGGCGGCGGCATCTATTCCCGCCGCGCGAAGGAGATCGAGCTCTCTCCCGAGGCAGCCCTCCTGCTCGGCTTCGCGAACCCGCACCAGCGGCCGCAGGCGGTGATGCGGGCCATCCTGGAGGCGCCCGTCGATCTGCTCTGGTTCGGCGGCATCGGCACCTATGTGCGGGCACCGGACGAGCCCGATTCCGCCGTCGGCGACAAGGCGAACGACGCGATCCGCATCACCGCCGACGCGCTCCGCGCCAAGGTGGTGGGCGAGGGCGCCAATCTCGGCATGACGCAGCGGGCGCGGATCGCCTACGGGCTTTCGGGCGGGCGCTGCAATTCCGACGCGATCGACAATTCCGGCGGCGTGAACTCCTCCGATCTGGAGGTGAACATCAAGATCGCGCTGGCGCCGGCGGTGCGCTCCGGCCGGCTCGCGATGCCGGCGCGCAACGCCCTCCTGGAATCGATGACGGCGGAGGTCGCCGCCCTCGTCCTGCGCAACAATTACCAGCAGACGCTCGCGATCTCGCTCGAGAGCGCGCGCGGCCTGGACAACCTGTCCTTCCAGGCGCGGTTCATGTCCTCGCTCGAGGCGGAGGGCGTGCTCGACCGGACGGTCGAGGCGCTCCCCGACGCCCTCGCGATCGAGGAGCGCCGGGCCGCGCGCGAGCCGCTCACCCGCGCCGAGATCGGAACGCTCCTCGCCTATGCGAAGATCGAGCTCTTCAACGAGCTGGTCGGGTCGGACGTGCCCGACGACCCCTATCTCGGCCGCGAACTCTCCCGGTATTTCCCGGAACGGATGCGGCAGGACTTCGCCGCGGAGATCGCCGGGCATCGGCTCCGCCGGGAGATCATCGCCACCCAGCTCGCCAACTCGATCGCCAATCGCGGCGGGCCGACGCTCGTCGTGCGCCTGCGCGACCGGATCGGCGCGTCGGCGGCCGATCTCGCGCGCGGCTTCGCGGCAGCCCGCGATTCCTTCCGGCTGCAGGAGCTGCATGCCCGCATCGACGCGCTCGACAATTGCATCTCCGGCGCGCTCCAGCTCGAGCTCTACCGGATCGTGCAGGACGTCACGGTCGAGCGGATCGTCTGGTTCATCCGCCACGTCGATCGAAGCACCGGCCTGGCCGAGGTCGTGGCGCACTACCAGACCGCACTTGCCGCCCTCGCCCCGCTGATCCCGCCGCTGCTCTCGCCCGCCCCCGCCAATCTCCTGAAATCGTGGGCGGAACGCTTCACGGCGGGGGGCGTCCCGGCCGATCTCTCCTCAGAGATCGCGCTGCTGTCCCATCTCGCCGCCGCCTCCGATATCGTGCTCGTCGCCCGCGACACCGGCCGCGATCTCGCCGCGGCGGCCGGCGCCTATTACGGCGTCGCCGCCCATCTGGGGCTCGGCGAGGTCGAGGCGATGCTCGCCGGCGTCGAGGCGCGCGACTATTACGAGGGCCTCGCCCTCGACCAGGCAGCCGACACGCTGGCCGGGGCGCACCGGACGCTGGCGCGGCAGGTGCTCGCGGCAGGACCTTCCGCCGATCTCGCCCGCTGGGAACAGGCGCGCGGGCCGAAGGTCGGGCAGTCGCTCGCGCATCTGAGGTCGATGATCGCCGACGGCCGCCCGAGCGCCGCCAAGGCGACGGTGATGGCGAGCCTCGTCGCCGAGATCGCAAGCGCGCCGGGGCAGGCCGAGCCGGGCGCGGCGTCGGGGACCTGACGCGCTGCGTCCGGACAGGTTCGGCCGAGCGGCGCGGCCGGGAGGATGCCGCTCACGTCCGCAGATTGGCCTCGGCGAAGCGGGCGATGCCCTGCCGGTTCATCGCGCCGCTCCGGCGCGCGATCTCGCGGCCGCCGCGGAACAGGATGAGCGTGGGGATGCCGCGTATGCCGAGCCCGGCAGCGACGCCTTGCGCCCGCTCGGTATCGACCTTGGCGAGCCGGACATGGGGCTCGAGCTCGCCCGCGGCGGCCTCGAATTCCGGCGCCATCATGCGGCAGGGCCCGCACCAGGGCGCCCAGAAATCGACGAGCACCGGCAGCTCGGTGCGCTCCAGGTGGCGGCGGAACCGCGCCTCCTCGTCGAGCGCCACGGGATGGCCGTCGAAGAGCGCCTTGCGGCATCTGCCGCAGACCGGTCGCTCCGTGCCGCCGAGCCGGACGCGCGGGATCCGGTTCACCGCGTCGCAATGCGGGCAGACGACGTTCACGACTTCCGACATCGGATCACCTCTTCGTCGGCTGACATTTGGGAAGCGCCCGGGCCGTCCGCCAGCCGCACCCCGATGCGTCAGAAGTCCGAGGCGCGGCCGCTGCGCTCCCAGTCGCCGTAGCGGACGGGCTCCGGACCGGCCGGCCCCTCGAATTCGGCCGGCTTCGGCGGGGCGGCCGCGGCCGCCGCCTCCGCGAGCCGGCGCCGCTCGGCGGCCTCAGCCAGT
>NZ_SPKJ01000085.1 GCF_009866965.1 Propylenella binzhouense
CGCGGCTCGCCGCCCGCGGCGCGCTGCGGGCCGGCGCGGGGCTCGTCACCGTCGCCTCGCCGCCCGACGCGCTTGCCGTCAATGCCGCGAAGCTCACCGCGATCATGGTGCGCGCGTTCGCCGATGCCGGCGCGCTCGGCGCGCTTCTCGCCGACCGCCGCCTCAACGCGGTCGCGATCGGCCCGGGCGCGGGGGTCGACGAGGCGACCCGCGCGAACGTCTTCGCCTGTCTCGGCTCGGAGGCGGCCGTCGTCCTCGACGCCGACGCCATCACCGTCTGCGCCGGGCGGCCCGACCTGCTCTTCCGAAGCATCGGCGGGCGCGCCGCGCCGGTCGCGATGACGCCGCACGACGGCGAGTTCGTGCGGCTCTTTCCCGACCTGCCGGAGGCCGACGGCAAGCTCGAGCGGGCCCGGCGCGCGGCCGGGCGCTCCGGCGCCGTGATGGTGCTGAAGGGCGCGGACACGGTCGTCGCCGCACCCGACGGCCGGGGCGCGATCTGCGACCACGGCACGCCCTGGCTCGCGACGGCGGGCACCGGCGACGTGCTGACCGGCATCCTCGCCGGCCTCCTCGCCCAGCGCATGCCGGCCTTCGAGGCGGCCTGCGCCGCGGTCTGGCTCCATGCGGACGCTTCCGTGCGGTTCGGGCCGGGGCTGATCTCCGAGGACCTGCCGGAAATGCTGCCGGCCGTCCTCGCCGGATTGCTGCCGCAGGGTTAACCAGATCATAAGAATTTTATGAAATGCGCGCGCGAACCGGCTAGGCTCGTCCGGGATACCGGGAGGGTGTCCGGAATGTTGCGCCTCGTTCTCGTTCTCCTCTGCGCCGGCCTCGGCGTCTTCCTCCTCGCGAATGGCGGCGAGATCGCGGGCTTCGACCTGACCAGGATCCCGCTCGCGCTCGTCGCCTTCGCGGGCGCGCTCGCGGCTGTCGTCTATTCGCTGCGCTGGATCTGAGCGGCGCCGGACGGCGCGGAGGAAAGGCTTGCCCCGCCGGCGGGCTTACGTTAGAGCCCCGCGCGAGCACAGCGCGCTGGCCAGCGGTCCGGCGCGGGCGTGGTGGAATTGGTAGACACGCAGGATTTAGGTTCCTGTGGGCTTGCCCGTGGGGGTTCAAGTCCCTCCGCCCGCACCATCTCTGTAGAGCGCGGAGAAGCGGTGGGCACCGGGCCGACGGTGCGGCTAGACAAGATCAGGATGTGACGATGCAGGTTAACGAGACCCTCTCTGAAGGGCTGAAGCGCGCGCTCAAGGTGACGATCCCGGCGACCGAGCTCGATTCGCGCCTGTCGCAGAAGCTCGACGAGCTTCGCGCCCGCGTTCGCATCAACGGCTTCCGCCCGGGCAAGGTGCCGGTCGGCCATCTGAAGCGGATCTACGGCAAGGCCGCGATGGCCGAGATCGTCGAGACGATGGTGAGCGAAACCTCGCGCCAGGCGCTCACCGACCGCGGCGAGCGGGCGGCCATGCAGCCGAAGATCGAGCTGCCGGAGGACGAGGCCGAGGCGAACCGCATCCTGGACGGCGAGGCCGACCTGACCTTCACGCTCGAATACGAGGTGCTGCCCGACTTCGAGCTCAAGGACTATAGCGGGCTCAAGATCGAGCGGCCGGTGGCCGAGGTGAGCGACGCGGAAGTGCAGGAGCGGCTCGAGCAGATCGCCGAGGGCAACCGGTCCTACGAGAAGGCCGAGCGGGCGGCCGAGGACGGCGACCGCGTGACGCTCTCCTATGTCGGCAAGCTCGACGGCGAGCCGTTCGAGGGCGGCACCGACGAGAACGCCCAGATCGTGATCGGCTCCAACCGCTTCATCCCGGGCTTCGAGGAACAGCTGAAGGGCCTCAAGGCCGGCGACGAGAAGACCATCGAGGTCACGTTCCCGGACGAATATCCGGCCGCGCAGCTCGCCGGCAAGGCGGCGACCTTCGACGTCTCGGTCGCCGAGGTGGCGGCGCCGGGCGAGCTCGTTCTCGACGACGAGTTCGCCAAGCGTCTCGGCATCGAGAGCTTCGAGCGGCTGCGCGAGCTCATCAAGGGCCAGATCGAGAGCGAGTACGGCGGCGCGACCCGGCAGAAGGTGAAGCGGCAGCTCCTCGACAAGCTCGACGAGATGCACGATTTCGCGCTCCCCGGGAACCTCGTCGAGCAGGAGTTCGACAATATCTGGCGCCAGGTGATGCACGACGTCGAGCATCACGGCCGCTCCTTCGAGGACGAGGGCACCACCGAGGAAGCGTCGCGCGCCGACTACCGCAAGATCGCCGAGCGGCGGGTGCGGCTCGGCCTCGTGCTCGCCAAGCTCGGCGAGAAGGCAAATGTCAGCGTGACGGACGAGGAGCTGCAGCGGGCGCTGTACGAGCAGATCCGCCGCTATCCGGGCCAGGAGCAGCAGGTGCTGCAGTACTACAAGAACCAGCCCGAGGCGCTCCAGGCGCTGCGCGCGCCGATCTTCGAGGAAAAGGTCGTCGACTACCTCCTCGAGCTCGCCGACGTGACGGACAAGACCGTCTCCAAGGAGGAGCTCCTGAAGGAGGACGAGGAGGACGGTCTCGGCCACGAGCACCATCACCACCACGACCATGACCATGACCATGACCATGACCATGACCATGGTCACGACCACGATCACGACCGTTAGGGGCGGGACGGCGAGGAGCTTCGAACCGGGGCGGCTTCCACGGAGCCGCCCTTTTCGTTCCTGTGCGGGTTGCGGTCCGGCCGGCGGATCGCCAGCTCCGGGACGAGGAGCAGCCGAGGGGAGACGGCGGCGCGACCATCGGTCCACAGGCCCGGCCGCGCGCCGGACAGCGCCCTTGGGTAAGCTCCCAAACAGTCCTATGTAGGAAGAATCGCAGAAGCCGGCCGCGGAAGCCGGCGGCGCCAGCGCCAGGTGACGTTTATGAGAGATCCCGTCGACAGCTATATGAACCTGCTCGTGCCGATGGTCGTCGAGCAGACGAATCGCGGCGAGCGCGCCTACGACATCTATTCGCGCCTCCTGAAGGAGCGAATCATCTTCGTCACCGGGCCGATCGAGGACCACGGCGCGGCGCTCGTCTGCGCGCAGCTTCTGTTCCTGGAGGCGGAGAACCCGAAGAAGGAGATCGCCCTCTACATCAACTCGCCGGGCGGCGTGGTGACCTCGGGCATGGCGATCTACGACACGATGCAGTTCATCAAGCCGGCCGTCTCGACGCTCTGCATCGGCCAGGCAGCCTCGATGGGCTCGCTGCTGCTGTGCGCCGGCGAGGCTGGCATGCGGTTTGCGTTGCCCAATGCGCGCATCATGGTCCACCAGCCCTCGGGCGGGTTCCAGGGCCAGGCGTCGGACATCGAGCGGCATGCGGAAGACATCATCAAGATGAAGCGCCGGCTGAACGACACCTATGTCAAGCACACGGGACGTAGTTACGAAGAGATCGAGCGGACGCTGGACCGCGACTACTTCATGTCGGCCGAGCAGGCGCGTGATTTCGGATTGGTGGATCAGGTGATTACGAGCCGGAGCGCGCTGGAGCAGGCGGGCCCCGGCGGCGAGAAATGACCTACACAAGGTGGGTATGCGACGTTAAGTTAATGTTGAAACCTAGCGCGGAACGATGGTTCGGTACCGTCAAGACGGGCGCGAGCGGCCGGGGCGGAGGATGGCGCCGGACGCAGTGAACGAGGATTGATATGAGCAAGATCAGCGGGAGCGGCGGTGGCGAGAGCAAGAACACCCTCTATTGCTCCTTCTGCGGCAAGAGCCAGCACGAGGTCCGCAAGCTGATTGCCGGCCCCACGGTTTTCATCTGCGACGAGTGCGTCGAGCTCTGCATGGACATCATCCGCGAGGAGAACAAGTCCTCGCTGGTGAAATCGGGGGACGGGGTGCCGACCCCGCTCGAGATCTACGAGGTCCTGAACGACTACGTGGTCGGGCAGGAGCACGCCAAGAAGGTGCTCTCGGTCGCCGTCCACAACCACTACAAGCGGCTGAACCATGCCGCCCGCAACAACGACGTCGAGCTCGCGAAGTCGAACATCCTGCTGATCGGCCCGACCGGATGCGGCAAGACCCTGCTCGCGCAGACGCTCGCCCGCATCCTCGACGTGCCCTTCACGATGGCCGACGCCACCACGCTGACGGAGGCCGGCTATGTCGGCGAGGATGTCGAGAACATCATCCTGAAGCTGCTGCAGGCGGCGGACTACAATGTCGAGCGGGCGCAGCGCGGCATCGTCTATATCGACGAGGTCGACAAGATCAGCCGCAAGTCCGACAATCCGTCGATCACGCGCGACGTGTCGGGCGAGGGCGTGCAGCAGGCGCTCCTGAAGATCATGGAAGGCACGGTCGCGAGCGTGCCGCCCCAGGGCGGGCGCAAGCACCCGCAGCAGGAGTTCCTGCAGGTCGACACGACGAACATCCTGTTCATCTGCGGCGGCGCCTTTTCCGGCCTCGACAAGATCATCTCCGACCGCGGCCGCAAGACCTCGATCGGGTTCAGCGCGCGCGTGGCGGCGCCGGAGGACCGCAAGACCGGCGAGCTGTTCCGCCAGGTCGAGCCGGAGGACCTGCTGAAATTCGGCCTCATTCCCGAGTTCGTCGGCCGGCTGCCGGTGGTCGCGACGCTCGAGGATCTCGACGAGGGCGCCCTGGTGCAGATCCTGACGGAGCCGAAGAACGCGCTCGTGAAGCAGTATCAGCGGCTGTTCGAGATGGAGAGCGTTCAGCTCAACTTCCACGAGGACGCGCTGAACGCGATCGCCAAGAAGGCGATCGAGCGCAAGACCGGCGCGCGCGGCCTGCGCTCCATCATGGAAGCGATCCTGCTCGATACGATGTTCGACCTGCCGGGCCTCGCCGGGGTCGAGGAGGTCGTCATCTCCGCCGACGTCGTGAACGGCAATTCGCGTCCGCTCTACATCTACAGCGAGCGGGCCGACGAGCATCATCAGAATGCGGGCCGCTCGGCCTGAACCCGCACGGTCCGCGGCGCGGGTGCCCGCCGGTGCGGGCACCCTTGAATTCGGGGTCCGCGGTTTCCACCTAAGCCGCAACAAACGGCTTGCGCCGGCACCGGCCCCCCGCAGCACATGCCGTCCTCTCCGGACGGCGGTTTCCCCGGAAGCGAGCCGCCACTACACTCCGATTTGCGGGGCCCGCGCTTGCGGCGCCCGGCAATTTTCAAAGGAAAACCCATGACCGAGAATCCGCGCCTCATTGGTGTTCCGTCCGGCGAGGGGGTCTATCCCGTCCTGCCCCTCCGCGACATCGTGGTTTTTCCCCACATGATCGTGCCGCTCTTCGTCGGCCGCGAAAAATCCATCAACGCGCTCGAGGAGGTGATGCGGGTCGACAAGCAGATCCTGCTCGCCACCCAGAAGAATGCCGGCGACGACGATCCGGCGCCCGAGGCGATCTACGAGGTCGGCACGCTCGCGACCGTCCTGCAGCTCCTCAAGCTGCCCGACGGAACCGTCAAGGTGCTGGTCGAGGGGCGCGACCGCGCGCAGATCGTGCGGTATCGCGAGCGCGACGAGTTCTACGAGGCCGAGGCGCGCGTTCTCGCCGAGACGATCGGCGAGGAGGTCGAGGTCGAGGCGCTCGCCCGTTCGGTGGTCAGCGAGTTCGAGAACTACGTCAAGCTCAACAAGAAGGTCAGCCCGGAGGTCCTCTCCGCGGTCGCCAATATCGAGGACTATTCCAAGCTCGCGGACACGATCGCCTCGCATCTGGCGGTGCGGATCCCGGACAAGCAGGACATCCTGGGCCTCGTCTCGGTCGCCGACCGGCTCGAGAAGGTGCTCGGCATGATGGAGAGCGAGATCTCCGTGCTCCAGGTGGAGAAGCGGATCCGCTCGCGCGTCAAGCGCCAGATGGAGAAGACGCAGCGCGAGTACTACCTGAACGAGCAGATGAAGGCGATCCAGAAGGAGCTCGGCGACGGCGAGGAAGGCCGTGACGAGCTGCGCGAGCTCGAGGAGCGGATCGCCAAGACGAAGCTTTCCCGCGAGGCCAAGGAGAAGGCCGAGGCCGAGCTGAAGAAGCTCAGGCAGATGAGCCCGATGTCCGCCGAGGCGACGGTGGTGCGCAACTACCTCGACTGGGTGCTCGGCATCCCGTGGAAGAAGCGCTCGAAGGTCCGCAACGACCTGGCCTTCGCCGAGGAGGTGCTGAACGCGGACCATTACGGCCTCGAGAAGGTGAAGGAGCGGATCATCGAGTATCTCGCGGTCCAGAGCCGCGCGAACAAGCTGAAGGGGCCGATCCTCTGCCTCGTCGGTCCTCCGGGCGTCGGCAAGACCTCGCTCGGAAAGTCGATCGCCAAGGCGACGGGCCGCGAGTTCGTCCGCATGTCGCTCGGCGGCGTGCGGGACGAGGCGGAGATCCGCGGCCACCGGCGGACCTATATCGGCTCGATGCCCGGCAAGGTCATCCAGTCGATGCGGAAGGCCAAGAAGTCCAACCCGCTCTTCCTGCTCGACGAGATCGACAAGATGGGCATGGATTTCCGCGGCGATCCGTCGTCGGCGCTCCTCGAGGTGCTCGATCCCGAGCAGAACTCGACGTTCATGGACCACTATCTGGAGGTCGAGTACGACCTCTCGGACGTGATGTTCGTGACCACGGCGAACACGCTCAACATCCCGGCCCCGTTGATGGACCGGATGGAGATCATCCGGATCGCCGGCTACACCGAGGACGAGAAGGTCGAGATCGCGCATCGCCACCTGTTGCCGAAATCCGAGCGCGACCACGGGCTGCGGGCCGGCGAGTTCGAGGTGGACGAGGGGGCGCTCCGCCAGGTCATCCGCCGCTACACGCGGGAGGCCGGCGTCCGCAATCTCGAGCGCGAGCTCGCGACGCTGGCGCGGAAGGCGGTGAAGGAGCTGCTGACCTCCGAGAAGAAGGCGATCAAGGTCACCGGGGAGACGCTTGCCGACTATCTCGGCGTGCCGCGCTTCCGGTACGGCGAGGCCGAGCTCGAGGACCGGGTCGGCGTCGTCACCGGCCTCGCCTGGACGGAGTTCGGCGGCGAGATCCTGACGATCGAAGGCGCCATGATGCCCGGCAAGGGCAAGATGACCGTCACGGGCAACCTGCGCGACGTGATGAAGGAATCGATCTCCGCGGCGGCCTCCTACGTCCGCTCGCGCGCCGTCGATTTCGGCATCCGCCCGCCGCTCTTCGACAAGCGGGACATCCATGTCCACGTTCCGGAGGGCGCGACGCCGAAGGACGGCCCCTCGGCCGGCATCGCGATGGTGACCGCGATCGTCTCCGTGATGACGGGCATTCCCGTCCGCAAGGATGTCGCCATGACCGGCGAGATCACGCTGCGGGGCCGCGTGCTCCCGATCGGCGGGCTGAAGGAGAAGCTGCTCGCGGCCCTCCGCGCCGGCATCACGACCGTGCTCATCCCGGAGGACAACGCCAAGGATCTGGCTGAGATTCCGGACAACGTGAAGAGCGGGCTCGACATCATCCCGGTCTCGCGGATGGACGAGGTGCTGACGCACGCGCTGCTCTCCGCGCCCGAGCCGATCGAGTGGACCGAGCCGGAGGAGGAGCCTGCGAAGGCCCGGGTTCCGGAGGAGGAGCCGTCCGCCGGGATGGTCGCCCACTGAGGCCGAGACATGTGAAAAAGACGGGCCGCCCGGTGCGCCGGGCGGCTTTTTTTGTTGCCTTCCGCGGATTTCCGGGCTTTGCAGGCTTGCTCGGGCCGAAAAAGTAGGCCGTGATGAACCCGTGGTCGCGCGGCGCGGCCAGGGGGGAAGCAAGAGCGGTCTCGCAGAAAAGGAGAACGAGGATGAACAAGGGCGACCTTGCCACCGCCGTGGCGGAGAAGACGGGGATGTCCAAATCGGCCGCCAACCAGGCCGTGGAGACTGTGTTCGAGTGCATCACCGACACGCTGAAGAAGGGCGAGGAAGTTCGCATTCTCGGATTCGGCAACTTCGTGGTCTCGGAGCGCGCGGCCAGCACCGGCCGCAACCCGCAGACCGGCGAGCCGATGGAGATCAAGGCCTCCAAGCAGGCCAAGTTCAAGCCCGGCAAGGGGCTGAAGGACGCCGTGAACGGCTGATCCGACGTTCCGGTTCGGCCACGCTTAGACCGGCCGAACCGGCATGCTTGTCACGGCGCCCGCCGCGCCCTAGAGCGTGAGCGATCGGGCGGTTAGCTCAGCTGGAAGAGCACCTGGTTTACACCCAGGGGGTCGGCGGTTCGAACCCGTCACCGCCCACCATAGAGGTCGCACCATGGAGCGCGTGCGATCCGCCGGCGCCGGTCCATCGGCGCCGTTCCGCCGGACCGCGCATTGCCCCGGGCGCGGCGCGGGTCTGGCGCCTGAGGGGAGCGCGCGGCAGGGCCGCTTCCGGAAACGCGCGGGCGGATTCGCCATGGCCCGCCGGCACATCCTCATCATCACCTGCGGCCGTGCGACGCTCCTGATGGCGCCCGTCAACGCCGACGGGCGCGACCGGATGTTCTCATCGCCGTAATCGTAAAGACGGATCCCGAGTTCAGGCGCCATGCGGACGCGCAGCCCTCGCGAGCGTCCACCTCGGCCACGGGGACGTCGCGGCCCGGAGCGCGGATGAGGCGCGCTTTGCGAGCGGCTGGGGCTCGCCCCGTCCGAAGCTCCGAGCGACGTCGCGGATGCGCACATTTCCAAATCGACTGATGCGGAGCGCCGGGGCTTGCGCTATCAATTTTCCGTTAACGGCGGCGTTGAGGCCCGCAGCCGGTCGTGGCGACGAGTGGAGTCCGACCATGGTTTCGAATACGAGCGTTACGCTATCCCCCGGATACACCGACTATTTCAGCTTCGAGACGGGCTTTCTGCCGGAAAGCGAGATCGCCTCGACCGAGTTCTACAATGCCGGCCTGTTCGACTGGCGCTACGTGGTGACCTTCGAGGACGGCTCGGTCGTCATCTTCGCGATGCCGGGCACAGACGGCGTCGAGTTCACGACCAACGGCGAAGGCCAGCTGATCCTGGTGGCGGCCCACGAGATCACGTTCGTGGGCGTCTATGCGCCGGGCACCGCGCCCAGCCCCGACGAGTTCATCGACCCGGCGGTCCCGCTGGTCACGCTCGGCGGATGGCACGACTGGAGCGGCTCCGTATTCGCGCCCGACTTCGTCGAGACCTGGCTTGCCGGCGACAATTTCGTGTTCGGCCGGGTGGGCACCCAGCCCGATCCGAGCATCACGGAAGACCAGACCATACGCGGCTATGAGGGCAACGACTACATGGCCGGCGGCAGCGGCGACGACACGATCTATGGCGGGGCGGGAGCCGATGCCGTCGGCGGCGGCGCGGGCAACGACACGTTCGTGTTCGAGGCGGGCGATTTCGAGGCCGGCGAGCGGGTGAACGGCACCTGGGGCTTCGGCTCCGATCTCGGCGTGGGCGAGATCAACACGATCGAAGCGCGTGTCGACGTCGACTTCTCCTCGATGGCCGACCTGCACCTGATCAACCGCGTCGTCTTCAACGGCGCGAACACGATCACCTTCAGCAACGCGCTGTTCGGGATCGGCGAGACGGAGAGCGGCGCATCGTCGCTCGGCATGACGGCCGGGACGGAGATCGTCGGGGATTCCGGCGCGAACGCGCTGATCCTCACGAACATGAACTACATGGACGTCAGCAGCTTCGTCTTCACGAACTGGACGGCGGGCGTCGACACGGCGACGCTGAATGTCGGCACGACCTATGCGGGCATCGTGCAGACGGTCGGGCCGAACGTCGCGAGCACGATCAACGGCAGCGTCGGCCGGGACTGGATCACCGCGGGATCGGCGAACGACGTCGTGAACGGAGCGGACAACAACGACATCATCGACGGCGGGGCGGGCAACGACACCCTGACCGGCGGCGCGGGCAACGACACCCTGACCGGCGGGGCGGGGATCGACACGGTGAGCTACGCGGCGGCGGGCGCCGGCGTGACCGCAAACCTCACGACCGGCATCGCGAGCGGCGAGGGGGCGGACGCCCTTTCCGGGATCGAGAACCTGACGGGCTCGGCCTTCGCCGACAAGCTGCTCGGGAACGGCCTCGCAAACGTGCTCTCCGGCGAGGCCGGCGACGATACGCTCTTCGGGGTCGGCGGCAACGACAGGCTCGACGGCGGCGCGGGGAGAGACACGGCGAACTACGTCTATGCGACGGGCGCCGTCACCGTGAACCTCACGAACGGCACCGCGACCGGCGACGGCACCGACACGCTCGTCGCGATCGAGAACGTCGTCGGCTCGGCCTATGACGACAAGCTGCTCGGCAACGCGCTCGCAAACGCGCTTTCCGGCGGGGCGGGCAACGATACGCTCTACGGGCTTGCCGGCGACGACACGCTCGATGGCGGCGCGGGGATCGACACGGCGAACTACGCCTATGCCACCTCCGCCGTGACGGTGAACCTTTCGAACGGCACCGCGACCGGCGACGGCACCGACAGGCTCATCGGCATCGAGAACCTGACGGGTTCGGGGTTCGACGACAGGCTGCTCGGCAATGCCGGCGCGAACGTGCTCATCGGGGCAGGGGGCAGCGACACGCTCTACGGGCTCGGCGGCGACGACACGCTCGACGGCGGCGCGGGGACCGACACGGCGAACTACGCCTATGCCACCTCCGCCGTGACGGTGAACCTTTCGAACGGCACCGCGACCGGAGACGGCGCCGACAGCCTGATGCGGATCGAGAACGTCACGGGCTCGGACTTCGACGACAAGCTGCTCGGCAATGGGGGCGCGAATGCGCTCCTCGGAGCGGGCGGCAACGACACGCTCTACGGGCTCGGCGGCGACGACACGCTCGATGGCGGCGCGGGCACCGACACGGCAAACTACGTCTATGCGACCGGTGCGGTGACGGTGGACCTCGCGCTCGGCACCGCGACCGGCGATGGCGCCGACACGCTGCTGCGGATCGAGAACGTGACGGGCTCGAATTTCGGCGACGTCATTCGGGGCAGCGGCATCGCCAACCAGCTTTCCGGCGGCGCGGGCGCCGACGAGATCGATGGCGGCGGCGGCGACGACCGCCTGTTCGGCAATGCGGATGCCGACACGCTCCATGGCGGCGCCGGCATCGACGTCCTGCGCGGCGGGGACGGGGACGACGTGCTCTCCGGCGGGGCCGACAACGACTGGCTCTATGGCGAGGCCGGGGCGGACGTCTTCGCGTTCGGCGACGGCGGCGGGCACGACACGGTCGGCGACTATCTCGACGGCATCGACTGGTTCGACCTGAGCGCCCAGACGGGGGCGTCGGATTTCGACGATCTCGTCTTCACCACGGAAGCCGGCGGCGTGCTGGTCGATTACGGCACCGGCGCGTTCTTCGTCGCGGGCGCCGACATCGGCGACTTCGATACCGGCGACTTCCACTTCGCGTGAGGACGCGCGCGCTCGCCCCGGCGAGGATTTCAGCGGCGGATGCGCTGCCGGACCATCGCGGCGATCTCGACGAGGTTGCGCAGGAGGGGCGAGCGCGCCAGGCCCTCCTCCGGCTCCGGCTCGATCACGATGCCGACGCCGGTCGGCCGCCCGTCGGGATCGATCTCGCGCACGATGAGGTCGATCGTCCCGCAGCTGACCCGGTCGCCGATCTCCGCGCGGCCGCCGAGCCGTTCCGCGATGAACTGGCCGATCGGGGTCGACGGCGGCGCGGCGCCCGGATCGGCCCCGTAGGCCATCTGGAGTTCGCCGACCGTGTGCTGCGGATCGACGAAGAAGGCGCCGAAGAAGTGCTCGTCCTCGGGGTCGAGCGTGGCCGGGTTCGCGAACAGGCGGTCGAGGAGCGGCACGTAGCGCGGCGCGGCGAAGATATAGACATGGTCGCCCGGCTCGACCCGGCCGGCATAGGCGTAGCGATGCGACTGGCCCTTGCGCACGACCAGCGACGGCCGCGCCCAGCGCGGGATGCGCCCGCCGCGGGCGACCGGGCTGTCGGCGGCGACGTGGTAGACGACCAGCTCGTGGGTGCTGCGCCCGGGAAGATCGAGCTCCACCTTGTCGACCGGCCCGATCCGCGGCGGCACGATGAGGCCGAGACGCTTCGCCATCGGCCGGATGGTCCAGCCCTGGACGACGAGGGAGACGAGCACCATGACGAAGGCGACGTTGAAGTAGAGCTGGCCGTCCGGGATCGCCTCCGCAAGCGGCAGGATCGCGAGCAGGATCGAGACGGCGCCGCGCAGGCCGACCCAGGCCACGAAGGCCGACTCGCTGCGGGGGAAGCGGAACGGCAGCAGGCAGAGCCAGACCGCGACCGGCCGGGCGACGAAGATCAGGAAGACGGCGAGCGCGATCGCCGGCAGCACGATGGCCGGGAACTCGGAGGGCGTCGCCAGCAGGCCCAGCACGAGGAACATGACGATCTGGGCGAGCCAGGTCATGCCCTCCTGGAAACGCTGGAGGGAGGCGAGGTTCTTGAGCCGCTTGTTGCCGGCGTAGAGGCCAGCGACATAGACCGCGAGGAAGCCGCTGCCGCCGAGGAGCGAGGTCAGCGCGAAGAGGACGAGCGCGGCGGCGAGGGCGAGGATCGGATAGAGACCCGGATCCATGTCGAGCCGGTTGATGATGCGCACCAGGAGCACGCCGCCGAGCGCGCCGAGGACGAGGCCGAGCCCCATCTGCAGGACGAAGGCGCCGAGAAGCGCGCCGGTGGCATCCGCGAGGCCCGACCGCGCCCCGATCAGCTCCACCAGCGTGACGGTCAGGAAGACGGCCATCGGATCGTTGGAGCCGGATTCGATCTCGAGCGTGGAGCGGACGCGCTCGCGCAGGCGGATGCCGCCGACCCGGAGCAGGAAGAACACCGCGGCGGCATCCGTGGAGCTCACGATCGCGCCGAGGAGCAGCGCCTCGAGCCAGCCGAAGCCGAACAGGAACGCGGCCGCGAGCGCCGTCAGGCCGGCCGTCAGGAGAACGCCGACGGTCGCCAGCACGAACGCCGGAAGCGCGGCCTGCCGGATCGTGGACAGGCGGGTGCCGAAGCCGCTGTCGAACAGGATGATGGCGAGCGCCACCGTCCCGATCGAATAAGCGAGGTCGGCATTGTCGAATTCGAGCCCGAGGCCGTCCTCGCCGGCCACGAGGCCCACGAGGAGGAAGATCAGGAGGAGGGGGGCGCCGAACCGCCGGGCCGCGAGGCTGCTGAAGATGGCGGCCGCCACCAGCACCGCGCCCGTCAGGATGGAGATGTTGAGCAGGTGCAGCATCGCGGCTTCACCGCCCGCGGATCGGAATGTTCATGGGACGGTGATAGCGGCAAGCAGCCGCGGCGCAAATGCCGGAGGGACAACGCACTTCGGCGCGCCATCGTGCTTGACAGCCGCAGACCGCCAGCCTATCTCCGCCGCACCGCTGCCGGGCGCCACGCGCCCCGGTGCACCTCGCGGGGGTGTAGCTCAGTTGGTTAGAGTGCCGGCCTGTCACGCCGGAGGTCGCGGGTTCGAGCCCCGTCACTCCCGCCATTCATCTCGATGACCTAGCCGATGTCGGCAAGACGAGAAGTCTGAACCCGGACCGGGTGGTTCAGGCATTTGTTCTCGATCAGTCGCCGTCACGCATTCTCGCGCGCCCTTTCCGCAGCGCATGACGCGGCGCTTCGCCGAATCCATCGAGAAGCTCGAATCCGAGCTCATCGCGGCCGGTCCAAGATCGAGGCGAGCAGTAAGGCCGGCATCCTTGAGGCGAAGGAAGCGGCCGCGGCGGCCCAGATCGAGGTCCGGGCCGCCTTCGTCGCGCTCGCCGAGTTCCGGGAGATCGTCGCTCGGGAGTACGTCTCCCAGGCCCATATGCGTGACATCCAGAGCTCGATCACCGAGGAAATCCGGCATCTGGGGGCCGGCTGGACAATTGGCACGATGGGAGGCGGGGGCAGGAGCGGAGTGTGCCGTGCGGCACGATCCGAACCACTAGCTAATGAATCGAGGCGACCTTCTGCCGGCTGAAGGACTTTCCGCCGCCTCGCAACACGCTACGATAAGCTGGCCGCGTACTCGCCTTCTGGTGCTGATTGAGTCCGGACGCTTAGGTGTATCGCGAGCGGCTGACCGACTGCCACCGCTCGACGACGGCGGGCCTGCGTGCCGGAGAAATCAGCTGGCGCATAGGGTGCCCGAGCCTCGGCGTCTAGGTGAGCCTCGCAGCGATGGCGATCGCAAGCTGAAGAAGCTCGGGCCTCGAGCGCTTCGTCCGCACCAAAGAGGAGATCGACAGGACGGCGGTGGCGAAGGAACCCAAGCTCGTCGCGAAGGTGCCCGGGATCGAGTTCGAGCCGGGGCGGGAGGGCATCGGGCTGAAGCCGATTGATGCCGAGCTCACGGCGCGAGCGGGTGAGGCTACGGCCTCCTATTCGCGCCGGCAATCACGAGCGTCTGGCCGGAAGCTTCAGGGGAGTGACGGGACAGGCTTCCACCGGATCAGATCACCTGCCACCTTTACGAAGCAGCGGTTCTCGCCTTTTGCCCTTACCGGCCCTGCCTTCGCTCTCCAGCACACCCTCTTTGCGTCTCCGAGAAACTTTGGGTTCTCCGCCCAATTGCAGCTGCTGCTTGGCAACTTTCCGCGCACCCTTGTCTGCTGGAAGACGCTCCCTTCCACGATCGTCCAGCCTTCAGGAGCATCCACACAGACCTCTGGGCCGCTCCGGCCCTGGTCGTATGCGGACACTCCCGCTTCGTCGGGAGGATTGAACGGCTGGCGCTCTGCCTCCATCCGCAACCGTGGCGGCAGCTCAGCCGAGGCAGCCTCATGCTCGCTGTGGATCGTCACGGTCAGCCACGCTTCCGGCGGTGCGGCTATCGTGACTGTACATCTCTGCTGATCTCGAAACTCGAATCCTTTTTGCAAGCACCCCTCGATATCTTCGAGTTTGCTCTCCCGGTCGGAAGACAGGAGCGCGGAGGTGATAAGGGTGGAGGAGGACACGCCCTTCACGACCGGGTAGCTGTGCCATTCGACATGCAGACGAGTTGTCCCAGCACTCACCGGCTCGAAGTGGACGAAAAGGCCTCTCGAGCTTCGCATGCAGTCGCGCCAGGCCCCGACGATCGTCGGATCTCCCGACGCGATCATTGCAGAGCTCTGGTCTTTGTAAAGGCGCCTGAAATCAATGAACTTTTGCGCGCTCTCGTAGTATCGCCGTCGATCGTTTGCATTGCCATGGCCGCTCACAGGTAAGCCCTCGATCGGCACCTCCATGCCGGTCTGGATTCCCGTCGCTCGGCCCCGCTCCGCCTCGGTGAGCTCCCGGGACTGCAGCACCTGTGAGAGGAAAATATCGTTTGTCCAGGAACTGACGGCCATGGTTCCGTTCACGAGAACGTCCTTGCAGAGGTCCTGTGATGCTTCGGCTTCCGCTGCGGCTAAGAGGGCGAGCGTCAGAGCCACCACACCGGCACACTTCATCCACTCCTCCCTGTAATCACTTCATTGTAATGGCAGTGGCTTTCAAGCTGCCCTTCCGCTTTCGTCAAGCAGGGGCGCCAAAAGCCACTTCCGTTATCCTGCCATACTTGCTACCGCTTTACAATATGGCTGCAAATAGCTAGTGTATAATCCCAAGAATACGCACAACACCAAGCGTTCGGGGAAGACGAACCCAGAAGACAGGCCCGCCTCGACAGCGGTTCACTTCAGCCGTGCCGTTGGATGCGCAGTCGACCGGCTGACCTGCCTCGGGAGTGACTCCCGCGGCCGCATGCCCGCGAAATGGCGGGGGCCGGGAGAACCCGGCTTCGGGGCCCGCTTGGACGAAGGTGTGGGTATCGAGTCCCAGGCTGCCCACGTCGCCCGTGCTGAATTTGCCGCAGCAAATGCAGTGGATTCCGAGCAAAACGCCGCCTTCGACCAAGTCGCGGATCCGGCGGGCGTTTGGGTGGAGAGCCGGGTCGAACATCCCACCCTAGGTGTTTGATCCCAGTTCTTGATGGTGCACTCTTTTCGCAGGAATGGAGGGACCCACTATGGGGCAGGTTCTACACGGCAGCGCCACGACCAGAGGCGGTCCGTCGAGCGATACAGCATAAGTCAACAGAGCCTGAGAGCACTGGCCAAGCGCTAGGGCATCAACCAGAAGCCTGTGGCGAAGTGGAAGAAGCGGTCTTCGGTCGCCGATCTGTCAACCGGGCCAAGGGAGGCTCATTCCACGGTCTTGTCGCTGGAAGAAGAGGCGATCGTCATCGCCTTCCACCGACGCACGCTACTGCCGCTGGATGATTGCCTCTATGCGCTACGGTCCACCGACGACCTGCTACAACCGTTTCGTGCGCTGGCGGAAGCTGGGCGTCTGGGACCGTATCTTCGACGCGGTCGCGGCCGCCTATGCCGGCCTGTCACGCCGGAGGTCGCGGGTTCGAGCCCCGTCACTCCCGCCATTCATTTCAATGACCTGGCCGAACGTGGAACGCACCGGCGGTCCGGACCGGAGAGGCGGAGCCTTCGCCGTGTTCCGGCACCCGCGCGGCGGGATCCTCCTCCGGCTTCGCGTTCCCGATCCGCGCGCGCATTGCTCGGGGATCGGCCATGCGTCCGGGCGTCGGCACCCGGACCTCCAGAGCGGATTCGAGGCCGGCGCATCCCCGCCCCGCCTTGCCCGTTTCCGCTCCCATCGCCGGCATTGTGTCAGCGAGGTGACGAAATGCTGGACGGATCGCACGCCGGACCCTACGTCGAAGAAATCTGCAGCCGCGCTGGAATCACAGCAGCAGCGTATGTTGCGGAAATTTGAAGTCGACAAGGGGGACAAGAAGATTGGCGGAAACGCTCTGGAAGCCGGGCGCTATCCTGATGAAATGTCCGGTCATGAATGTCCCGGTGCCGACGGGAAGAGCTGCAAAGGGTCCCGATCCTTCCGAATCGGACGAGCTCGAGGGCGAGTTTCACTGCATTGCGTGCGGACAGACACACGCGCTGAACCGTGAGCTGGCGTGGGTGCAGAGCCCGCTCGCGGCAGCGGGCGCCGATCCTCGTCTTCCGGGCGCGTGATCGCGCGCGGGCAGCGGCCGGTGCGGCTCGCGGCCTGACGGCACGCTGAGCGTGCCTTAAGCGGGCCGCGGCGAGGGCGCTCCCGCGAGCTGAAGCATCGAGCCGGCGGTGTCGGGCCGGGCGCCGGTCCGGATTCGAGGCCGGCGTGCCCGCGCGCGGTCCTCGCGCCGG
>NZ_SPKJ01000086.1 GCF_009866965.1 Propylenella binzhouense
GGCCGCCGCCTCGCCACCGGCGCCGAGGCGCGCGCGATCCTCGGCGTCGCCTGAGCCTCGAGCGCCCGCCGGCGGCGCTTCCGCCCGCCGCGAGCCCCGTCCCTCAGGCCGCATCGACCGGGAGCGCACCAGCCGCCCCGGGCCCCTTCGTGTCCGGCCACTCGGATTTCGCGCGCACCGGGTCCCGTCATAGGCCGCCAGCCCGCAGGCGTCCCGCAGTTGAGAGCGTCGTGCGTGCCGCCACCCCTCCTTCCAACCGGTTCCGAGGAAGGGCCGGAGCGATCTGCAATTGCGCATCAAATTGCGACCTCGACATGCGAAAACATATCAACTCAGGTTGAACATGCGATGTGCCATCTTATATCAAGCAGGCATTTTGATATAGAATAGCGGCTCATGGTCATTGCCGGCGAAGAGATCATCAAGGCGCTGAGAAGCGCGAGGGAGACCAAGGGGCTCAGCCAGCGGGAATTGAGCGCCCGCACTGGCGTGCCGCAAAGTCACATCTCGAAGATCGAGCGGGGAAACGCCGATATCCGGCTCTCCAGCTTGGTCGAGCTCGCACGCGCTCTCGAGCTGGAGCTCAAGCTCGTGCCGCGCAAGGCGCTCCCGGCCGTCGAGAGCGTCGTGCGTGCTGTCGCCCCGCGCCCACCTGCCGGAGCGACCGATATCGACGCGCTCAAGGAGCTGCGCCGCTCGCTCGCTACCGTCAGGCTGCTGCGCGATGCCTTTCCCGCGCTGAGCGACCTGCGCACGCTTCAGGAGAACCTGCAGGTCGTCGGCAGCTTCAAGGACCTCGGCCGATATTGCGACGAGCTGCGCAGCATTGCCGGGCCGCTCCGGGACATCCGGAAACAGGCCGACCGGCTGAAGCCGCCGCGCGAAGCCGCCGCCTTGCCGGAAGAGGCGCTGCGGCAGATCCGGGAGGCTGCCAGTGCCGCGCAGCACCTGCGCAACCGTCTCGTGCACGGCCCGCAGAGCGCCGATGCGGCGCCGCGTCCGGCCTATCGCCTCGATGACGACGAGGAGGACGGCGATGGCTGACGTCTCCCGTCTCGACGTGCGGCTCCATGGCGAAACCATCGGCACCCTCACCCATCTGCAGGGTGACCGCACGCTGTTCAGCTTCACCGAGGCCTATGCCGCCGGCCGGAGCCGGCCGACGCTAAGCCTGTCTTTCAAGGATGAATTCGGCCATCTCATCACTGATTTTCCGGCAACGCGGACGCGCGTGCTGCCGTTCTTCTCGAACCTGCTGCCCGAAGGCCAGCTGCGCACATACCTTGCCGAACGCGCCGGGGTGAATCCGCAGCGGGAATTCTTCCTGCTCTGGGTGCTCGGCCGCGACCTTGCGGGTGCGCTCGCCATAGAACCTGCCGAAGGGGAAGCCTGGCCGCCCGGAACCGACGAGAGGATCGCCGACGATGCCCGCGCGCGCCAGGACACGCTGCGCTTCTCCCTTGCCGGCGTGCAGCTGAAATTCTCGGCGCTCGGCGGTCGCGAGGCCAATAAGGGCCTGACGATCCCGGCGCAGGGCGTCGGCGGGTCGTGGATCGTCAAGCTGCCCTCGGCGCGCTTCGAAGGCGTGCCGGAAAACGAGTTCGCGATGATGACGCTCGCCAGAGGCATCGGCATCGACGTCCCCGAGATCGACCTGGTCGATCTGGATGCAATCGGGAACCTGCCGGAAGGCCTCGGCGACCTGAAGGGCAAGGCCTATGCCGTCGCCCGCTTCGACCGCACGCCCGGCGGCCCGGTCCATATCGAGGATTTCGCGCAGGTCTATGGCGTCTATCCGGAAAGGAAATACGGCAGTGCGAGCTATCGCAGCATCGCCGCGGTGATCGGCGCTGAATGCGCGGAAGACGATATAAGGGAGTTCACCCGCCGATTGGTGTTCAACACGCTGATCGGCAATGCCGACCTGCACCTGAAGAACTGGTCGCTGATCTATCCCGACCGGCGCACACCCGCGCTCTCCCCTGCCTACGATTTCGTGGCGACGATCGCCTATATCCCGGACGAGGAGGCCGCGCTGAGATATGCGAGGCAGAAGCGCTTCGATGCCTTCGATCTTGACGAGCTCGCTTACCTGGCCGCCAAGGCGCACCTGCCGGAAAAGCCCGTGATCGATGCCGCGAAGGATACCGTCGCCCGCTTCAACGAGGTCTGGGCAAAGGAAAAGGCGCACCTGCCGCAGGCGGGCAGGGTCACCGAAGCGATCGATGCACATCTCGCCAGGTTGCCGATCGCCCGCATATGAAGGGCGGCGCCATGGCCGGAGCCGGAGCGCGGGAATGCGCTGACGGTTGAGCACGGCCGCCCCCGCCCGGCCTGTGGCCGTATCCTTCCCTGCCCTGCTGCGGATCGGGCCCTGCTGCGGATCGAGGCGGTCCTTCTCCGCCGCCTCGCAAAGCCGGTTGACGGCGCCGCTTCAATCCATCATACCGTATGACAATCCACTACGGAAACAGCCGAAGTCTGGGGAGGAGTCGCATGGCGGAACGCGTGAAAGTCGGAATTGTCGGCCTGGGTCGCTGGGCTCGTGTGCTGACGCGCGCCGCGAAGAAGTCCGACGCGATCGAGATCGTCGCGGCCTTCAGCCGGTCCGAGGAAAAGCGGAACGCCTTCGGCAAGGAGATGGGGATTCCCGTCGTTCCCGACCTGCAGACGATGCTCTCCGACCCGGAGATCAAGGGCGTCATCCTGACCGTCCCGAACGAGCAGCACCTGCCCGTCGCCGAAGAGGTCGCCCGCGCCGGCAAGCACGTCTACACGGAGAAGCCGATCGCCGCGACGCTGGAGGACGGGCTTCAGATCGCCGCCCTCAGCGACCGCTACGGGGTCACCGTGACGGTCGGACACAGCGCCCGGCTGATGGCCGGCATCCGCGAGATCCGGCGCCGGATCGACGCCGGCGATCTCGGCCGCGTCGCCTTCATCGAGGCGAACTTCTCCAACGAGCGCGCCCTCGAGCTGACGCCGCAGACCTGGCGCTGGTACCGCCACCGCGCGCCCGGCGGCCCGCTCTCGCAGCTCGCGATCCACATGTTCGACCTGCTCTATTATCTCGGCGGGGAGATCCAGGAGGCGAGCTCGACCGCGTCCAAGCTGTCGCCGGTCGGCGCCGAGGTCGACGACCAGTCGATGACGGTGCTGCGCTTCGCCGACGGCAAGCTCGGCTATGTCGGCTCGTGCTGGACCTCGCCCGGCATCTTCTCGGTGCGCGTCTTTGGCTCCAAGGGCCTGATGCACTACGAGATCGATTTCGGCGTGTGGGACACGCCCGAGAAGATCCACGAGAGCTCCGCCTTCTACATGCAGCACGGCAAGGACGGCTACGGCAGCCGCGAGATCCTGCCGGAGCCGGAGAGCGACATGTTCCGCGCCGAGCTCGAGATGTTCGCCAAGAGCTGCCGCACCGGCGAGCGCAGCGAGCTCGATGCCGAGAACGGCAACGTGGCCGTCGCCTGCCTCTATGCCGCCCTGAGCTCGATCGAGAAGAACGGCCAGGCCGTGAAGCTCGACGAGGTCTACCGAGATGCCCGCAATCGCGTGGCGGAAAAGAGTCGCAATGTTGCCTAGCCGCTATTTCGCCGATTTGACGCAGCCGGAGATCGCCCGGCAGTTCCAGACCAGCCCGCTGGTGATCTACCCGGCGGGAAGCGTCGAGCAGCACGGCCCGCATCTGCCCGCGGGCACGGACACGATCGCCGCCAACGTCATCAGCCATGCGGTCGCCGAGCGCCTCGACGGCCTGGTCCTGCCCTCGGTCCCGCTCGGCGTCACGCCGATGCACATGCCGTTCGAAGCCACCATCACGCTGACGCCGGACACCTATATGCGGGTGGCGATCGAGACCTGCGCCTCGACGGCGAAGCACGGCGCGAAGACCCTTCTCATCATGAACTGGCACGAGGGGAACATCCCCTCGCTCGCCATCGCGGCCGAGGCGCTGCACCGCGAGCACGGCATGACGGTCGTCACCGTCCAGGCCTGCTACGTCGCGGCCGAGCTGTTCGGCCACGAATGCAACGGTCTGACCCATGGCGGCGAGATCGAGGCGCTCGCGGTCATGGCGACCCGCCCCGATCTCGTCCATCTCGACCGGATCGACTATTCGTCGGACCATTCCCAGGGCAGCAAGATGGACAAGCTGCGCCGGACGAGCCGCTACCAGCCCGTCCTCACCGACATCCGCTCGATCGCGCCGACCGGCTGGTACGGCTCGCCGCAGCACGCGACGGCCGAGAAGGCCGAGCGCGTTCTGAACACGATCACCGAGACGATCGCGACCGAGGTGAGCGCCATCCTCGAGCAGCTCCATGCCGTCCAGGGCGGCACCGCGGAAGTGACGCGACTGCGCCAAGTGGTGTGATGGCGAGGGTCGTCACCAGCAGCGAGGCCAGGCGGCTCGGGCTGCCGGGCCGCACGGCCCTCGAATTCGTCTCCGCGGAGTTCGGGTCCGCCGCGATCACCATGCGCGTCGTCGAGATCCCCGTGCCGCAGCCGGGCGTGACCGATCGCGGTCCGCACGTGCATCACGGCTTCGAGGAATGCATCTACGTCCTCTCCGGGGAGGGAACGACGCTCGCCGCCTCCGGGGCCCATAAGCTGCGGGCGGGCGACGTCATCCTCATCCCGCCGGGCGAGAGCCACATGACCCGCAACACCGGGGCGGCGCCGCTCGTCCTCCTCTGCTTTTTCCCCGTTTCCGACATCCGGCCGGGCACCGAAGACCAGCCGATGAGCACCATAGAGAAGGCCATCGCATGACAGCCGACGTCCTCTGCCTTCGTCCGGAGGCGGATTTCGCCCGCGTCGGCTCGCTGCCCCCGGCCGGCTTCACGGTCGCCTATCGCGCCCCGCAGGACGACGACGTTCCGGGCCTCCTGCGCGCGGCCCGCGCGCTGGTGATCCCGGCGGTCGGGCCGAAGCTTCCGCCGGAGCTCTTCGAGGGCGCCGCGCTCGGGCTCGTCCAGGTCACCGGCGCCGGGCTCGACAGGCTCGACCGGCGCGCGCTCGAGCATCGCGGCATCGCCGTCGCCAACGTCCCGGGCGGCAGCAATTTCGCCGTCGCCGAATATGCCGTGACGCTCGCCTCGATGCTGCTCCGCCGCTTCGGCTGGGCCGATGCGGAGATCCGCGCCGGGAATTACGGCGGCATCCGCCAGCGGCTTCTCGCCGACAATGTCGGCGGGCTCGAAGGGCTTCTCGTCGGCATCGTCGGGCTCGGCACGATCGGCGGCGCGGTCGCGGAGGCCTTCGCGCGCTGGGGCTGCCGGATCTGCTATTACGACCCGGCCCCCGGGCGGCCCGCCGCGGCCGACCGGCTCGGGGCGGAGGGCATGGACCTCGACACGCTGCTCGAGAGCGCCGACATCGTCAGCCTGCATCTGCCGCTCCTTCCCGAGACGCGGAACCTCGTCGGCGCGGCCGAGCTCGGCCGGATGAAGCCCGGCGCGGTGCTGATCCAGGCCTCGCGCGGCGGCATCGTCGACGAGGCGGCGCTCGCCGCGGCCCTCCGCTCCGGCCCGCTCGGCGGCGCGGCGGTCGACGTCTATTCGACGGAGCCGCCCGGCGCCGACAATCCGCTCTTCGCGCTTGACGGCGAGGCGGCCCGGAAGCTCGTCTTCACGCCGCATATCGCCGGCGTGACGCGGCAGTCCGCCGCCCATCTCTTCCGCGTCGCCTGGGAGAATGTCGAGCGCGTGGTGATCCGCAACGAGCCGCCGCTCTATCGCGTATACTGACAAACGGACCGCGCCGTGGCACAGCTTTCCTGTCGCGATGCGGAATGATCAGGACGGGACGATGGACGACCTAGAGGTGCGGACCGGCACCTTGGACCAGATCCAGAAGGCGGCGGCGCCGTTGCGCCGGCAGGTCGTCGACGCGCTGCGGGTCTCGATCGTGAACGGCCGCCTGCCGCCCGGCTCCAGGCTCGTGGAACGCGAGCTCATCGACCAGATGGGGGTCTCCCGCACCGTCATCCGGGAGGCGCTCCGCCAGCTCGAATCGGAGGGGCTGATCGACGTCGTCCCGAACAAGGGCGCCGTCGTGCGCAAGCTCACGCTCGCCGAGGCGAAGGACCTCTATTCGATCCGGGCGGTGCTCGAGGGGCTCGCCGCGCGCTTCTTCGTGGAGAATGCCGACGAGCGCGCCCGGCGCCAGCTCGCCGAGGCGCTCGAGCAGACGGTCCTGGCCTACGAGGAAGGCGACCCTCAGACCGTCCTCGAAACCAAGAACCGCTTCTACGAGGTGCTCTTCCGCGGCGCGCAGAGCGAGACGCTCCGCAGCATGATCGATTCGCTGCATGCCCGGATCTGGCGCTGGCGGGCGCTCGGCCTCGCCCATCCGCAGCGCTCGCCCGGCCGCTCGCAGGAGAGCATCGACAATCTCCGCACCCTCGTGCGCGCCATCGATGCCGGCGATTCGGAAGGGGCTGAGGCGGTCGCCCGCTCCGAGGTGATGAAGGCCGCCGTCGAGGCCATGCGCCTGCTCGCCGAGGCGGGCGAGGGCGCGGGCCGGCGGACGCCCTCCGCGTCCTGATCGGACCCGGGGCCCTCCCCGGCATCCGCCGCACGCCCGGCCTTCCTGCCGCGCCGCTTCCGTGATAGTGCTCGGTTCCTGCTTCGTTCCGGGTAAGAAGTGGCCAGACGTTCCGGCAGCGCCGATCTACCTCTCCATGGCGGGCGGGTGCCGCCTTGGCTCGCCGAGCGGATGGCGCGTCTCGGCGCGGTGATCGCCGAGGCGATCGTGGTCCATTACGGCCGCGACGAGTTCCTGCGCCGCCTCTCCCATCCGTTCTGGTTCCAGTCCTTCGGCGCCGTCATGGGCATGGACTGGCACTCCTCCGGCATCACCACGAGCGTGATCGGCGCGCTGAAGCGCGGCCTCGCCCCGCGCGCGGGCGAACTCGGCCTCCATGTCTGCGGCGGGCGCGGGCGCCATTCCCGCAAGACGCCGCAGGAGCTCGCCGCGCTCGCCGACCGCATCGGGTTCGACGGCGCGGCCCTCGCCAGGGCGAGCCGGCTCGTCGCGAAGGTGGACAGCGCCGCCGTGCAGGACGGCTTCGATCTCTATCTGCACGGCTTCATCGTCGCCGATGACGGCAAGTGGACCGTCGTGCAGCAGGGCATGAACGGCGATTCCCGGCTCGCGCGCCGCTATCACTGGCTCTCCGAGGATCTCAGGAGCTTCGTCGAGGCGCCGCATGCGGCGATCGAGGGAAAGGCCTGCGGCGCGATCGTGAACCTCACGGACCGGCGCGCCGCCGGCTCTCGAAGGGGCCAGCTCGCCCTCCTCCGCGAGCTCGGTCCGGACGGGATCGTGCGGGAGGCGGCGGCGATCGAAGGCGGCGGCGTGCCCGCGCCGCCCGACGCGCCCTTCCTGCCGCATCTCGTCATGCCGGCCCATCACGACGTCCGCTCCGGCGACGTGATGATCCGCCGGCTCCACGGCGCGCTCGCCGCCGCGGCGGAGCGGGCGCCCGGCGATTTCGCGGATCTCCTGCTCGTCCCCGGCGTCGGCGCGCGCACCGTCCGCTCGCTGGCGATGGTGGCGGAGGTCGTCCACGGCACGCCCTGCCGCTTCGCCGATCCGGCCCGCTTCTCGCTCGCCCATGGCGGCAAGGACAGGCATCCCTACCCCGTCACCACCAAGGTCTATGACGCGACCGTCGCGGTCCTCAAGGCTGCGGTCGCGCAGGCGAAGCTCGGAAACGACGAGCGCCTCGGGGCGATCCGCCGGCTCGACGCGGAGGCGCGGCGGCTGGAGCGGACGGCGACGGGTCCCTCGCTCTCCGCCTTCGTCGCCGGGGAGCGTGCGCGCTCGCACGAATATGGCGGCCGCAGCGTCTTCGGTTGGGAAGCGCCGCCCGCCGACGCGCGGCGCCGCAGCTGAGCCCGCGCTCCGGCCGTCAGCTCTTGAAGAGCGCCTTCGGTATCATGGCGTGGACGCCCTTGTTGCCGTTGACGAGCTGCGTGACGTGGAGGTCGCAGGCGAGGCTCATCAGCTGGTAGGCGTCCTCGCGCGGCAGCCCTGCCCGCTCGCCGAGCAGCCTGATCATCTGCCGGATCGCGTCCTTCGCCGCGTCGTCGAGGTCGACGTCGAACGCCATGGTGACGAGATGGGTCGGCGTCTCGGCGATCGGCAGGTCGAGCTTCATGTCCTTCCGCACGATGAGCTCGAAGGTGCCGCGGAGCGCCGTCTCCACGGCCGTCACGCAGACCTCGCCATGGCCCTGCACGCCGTGGCCGTCGCCGACCGAGAAGAGCGCGCCGGTGTTGAAGACGGGATAGAACACGGTCGCGCCGGCGACGAGATCCTTGTTGTCGAGATTGCCGCCGAATTCGCGCGGGACCATGGAGGTGATCTTGCCGTAGGCGGCCGGCGGGGCGACGCCCATGTTGCCGAAGAACGGGGCAAGCGGCAGGTCGATCCCCCAGGGCGTGCGGGCGATCTTCGCCGCGATGTCGATGGGGATCTGGATCTCGCGGAGCGTCTCGCCGAAATCCTCCGGGATGGCGCCGGCCAGCGGCTTGATGACGTTGTAGCCCCAGTCCTGGCGGAGCTCGATCGCCTTGATGCGGACTTCGAGCACGTCTCCCGGCTCGGCGCCCTCAACGAAGATCGGCCCCGTCATGATGTGGGGCCCGAACGGATCCCGGTGGCGGGCGAGGATCTCCCGGTGCTCCGGGAGAACATGCATGCCGCTCCCCTCCCTGGGCAGCAGCGGCTCGCCGCCGGAACAGGTCGTCACGATGACGGTGTCGCCGCTCGCGACCTCCAGGACCGGCTTCAGCCCCGCGTCGAAGAAGCCCCAGTGCACCGTCTCCGGCCCTGCCCGGAGTTCATGCTCAGCCATTGTCCGTCGCTCCTCTGTAGCGGGAAGAAGGGGTCTCGTGCGGAGGCGGCATGTGCCCGCAAGGGAGGTTGCCGGGGCACGGCCGGCGGTCGCCGTCGTGCCGGCGCCCGCGCCGGGCCGGTGCAGGTTTCATGCCACCCGGCCGGCGTTCCGGGAGGAGGCCGGCGCCGGCGCCGGCGCAGCGTCTCACGCCGCCCTTTCCGCCGGATGCTCCGCGCGCCAGTGCCGGGCGATGTCGATGCCGCGGCAGAACCAGACGCCTTCGTGCCGGCGCATGTGCTCGAGGAGACGGACGAGGCCCGCCGCCCGCGCCGGGCGGCCGATCAGGCGGTCGTGGAGCGCGATCGAGAGGAGCTTCGGCGCGCCGCGCTCGCCCTCCCGGTAGAGGAGGTCGAAGGCGTCGCGCATGTATTCGAAGAAGTGCTGGGCCGTGGAGAAGCCGGTATTCTCGTTGAAGCGGTTGTCGTTCGTCTCGAACGAATAGGGCACGACGAGATGCGGCCCGGCTTCGGTCTCGAGCCAGTAGGGCAGCTCGTCGGCGAGCGAGTCGCGGTCGTAGAGAAACCCGCCCGCTTCCACGTGGAGCCGCCGCGTGTTGGGCCCCGGCCGGCCGGTCATCCAGCCGAGCGGGCGCTCGCCGGTCAGCTCGGTCAGTTTCTCGACGGCGAGCCGGATGTGCTCGCGCTCGACCGCCTCCGGCACCTCGCAATAGTCGATCCAGCGGTAGCCGTGGCTCACCACCTCATGGCCGCGCGCCACGAAGGCGCGCGCGAGGCCGGGATTCTGCTCGAGCGCCCGCACCACCCCGAGCACGCTGATCGGCACGCCGAACGACCCGAAGATGTCGAGGACCCGCCAGACGCCCCTGCGGCTTCCGTACTCGAAGGCGGATTCCACCAGCGGAACCCGCACGCCCCTCTTCGCCGGCACGCCGATGTCGTTCAGCATGCCCTCCGACGTCTCGTCGCCGTTCGCGAGCGTCAGCTCGCCGCCGCCCTCGACGTTGAGGTTGAAGTTCACGGCGATCTTCGCGCCGCCGGGCCAGCGGGGATCGGGCGGGGATTCCGCATAGCCGACGAGGTCGCGGCGGATCATCGGGTCGGGCATGGCGGTCCGCAATGTGTGGTCTCCAGTGGTCAGGCCGTGGCGGGGCGAGCGGACGCGGCGCCGGCCGTCTTAAGCGGAGCGGACGCGGCCGCCGGAATCAGCTCGACGATCGACGGATCGTACCCGAAAAACCAGTCCACCTCGGTCGGGCCGTGCATCCAGCTGTTCTCGATCGAGATCCGCTGAACCTCGGCGACCCGCGGGATGCGGAGCGCGGCATAGGTGGCGAACGCCTCCTCGGCGGTCTCGAACCGGGCGAGGCACCGGCTGAGGATCATCGCGTCCTCGATCGCCATGGCGCCGCCGGCGGCCATGAAGGGGCGCACGGCATGGCAGGCGTCGCCCATGAGGCCGATCGCACCCTCGCTCCATCGGTCGTTCCGCGGGCGGTCGTGGATCGGCCAGACCGTCACGTCGGTCGCCGCCTCCATGACCCGCCTGAGGTCGGCGTGGAAATGGGCGAAGGCCTCGATGAAGTCCTCCCGGCTGCCCGGAACGAAGCTGTCCCCGCCGTCCCATCGCTCGGCCGGGACGGCGCCCATCACGTAGACCTCGTCGCGCCGCGGGGTCATGAAATAGGTGAGCACGTGGCGGTCCGGGCCCCACCATTTCGTGCAGTCGCGGATCATGGGACCGGGAATGCGCTCGGTCGGGAATACCGCCCGCGGCGCGATCCGGCCGGTGAAGCGCGGCTCCTCCTTGCCGAGGATCGCGTCCCGCACCCGCGACCGGATGCCGTCCGCCCCGATCACGATGTCGGCTTCGGCGGTGGCGCCGTTCGCGAACCGCAGCCGGATCGCCTCCCCGCGCGGCTCGAGCCCGGCGAGCTGATGGCCGAACTGGATCGTGCCGGGCGCCAGCGGCTTCTGCAGGACGTCGTGCAGGTCGGCGCGGTGGATGTTGATGAAGTACCCGTCGAAGTGGGCCTCCGCGGCCGGGTCGAACCGCAGCTCGTAAAGCGTCCGGCCGGTGTCCCAGGCACGGCTGACGAAGGCGTCCGGCCGGATGCCGGTCGTCGCCAGTTCGTCCTCGATGTCGAGCCGCCGCAGCACCTTCGAGACGTTCGGGCTCAGGATGATGCCGGCGCCGATGCGGGCGAAGGCCGCCGCCTGCTCGTAGAGCGCGACGGTGAAGCCGGCGCGCTGAAGCAGGCCGGCGAGCGTCAGGCCGGCGAGGCCGGCACCGACGATGGCGATCCGTGTCTGACGTTCCATTCGGACCTCTGGAGGCGCCGGAGAGGGCGCAGGACGAGGCATGCCGGCCTGGGCGAGCGGGCACGCAATGGGAGGAAATTCATTCGATCACGAATGAACAACGCTAGTTCCTGCCCTCGAAGCCTGTCAAGCGGCCCGCTGGAGCCGCGATCCGATGGCGCAGAGCCCGGTGTGGGGTCAGGCGCCGCACGGGAACAGCCCTTCGGGAATGCCCAGAACGGCAGCAAATTCGCGGCAGCTCATGCTCAAAGTTTCCGCTGACGCGCAATTGACCACGTCCGAAGACTTGCCTAGCCTTTCGTTCGAGAGCGAAAGAACCGAGCCGCGACGCCACTTCCGGCCTGACCTGGCGCCGCTCCGCTCGTCCTGTCCCGAAGGAGTGACGCAATGGGTCTGCTTTTCCGCACCGCCATGCTCGCGCTCGCCGTCATCGCTGCCACGATCGTGTCGGCGCGGGCGGCGGAGGTCAACTTCATCACCGATTTCGGCTTCAACGGCCGGCACGCCTATTATTACGTCGCGCTCGACAAGGGCTACTACAAGGACGAGGGGCTCGACGTCACGATCCTGCGCGGCCAGGGCTCCGCCGACGCCATCAAGAAGGTCGCCTCCGGCGCGGCGACGCTCGGCTTCGCGGATGCGGGCTCGCTGGTTCTCGCGCGCGGCAATGACGGCGTCCCGGTCAAGCTCGTGGCCATCGTCTACGCGCAGCCGCCGCAGGCGGTCTTCGCGCTCGCCGGCGGCGACATCAAGTCGCCCAAGGACCTCGAGGGCAAGACCATCGCCGACACCGCCTTCAGCGCCAACCGCCTGCTCTTCCCCGCCTATGCCAAGGCGGTCGGCGTCGATCCGGACAAGGTGAGCTGGGTCACCGCCGACGGCGCGGCGCTGCCGACCATGCTCGCGACCGGCCGCGTCGAGGCGATCGGCCAGTTCACGGTCGGGGAGCCGCTCCTTGCCGCCGTCACCGCGCCGAAGACGTTGGTCCGCTTCGGCTACAAGGACGCGCTCAGCTATTACGGCAACGGCATCATCGCGACCGACGCCACCATCGCCGAGAATCCGGACCTCGTGAAGGCCTTCGTCCGCGCCACCCTCAAGGGCATGCGCGACGCCTTCGCCGATCCGGCGGCGGCCGGCGCCATCATGGCGAAATACCAGAAGCAGGTCGACCCGGCGGTCGCCGAAGGCGAGACGAAGCTCGTCGCCGAGCTCGCCGAAGTTCCGGGCCGGCCGCTCGGCGCGATCGACCCGGAGCGGGTTGCGAACACGATCAAGGTGGTCGCCGAGAACATGAAGCTCAACGCGGCCGTCGCGCCGGAGGATCTGTACGCGCCGGGCTTCGTCGAATGAGCGTCGCCGCGCTCGCGCCGGCCTTCGCCATGGCGGCGGAGGAGCCGGCGGCGGCCGCATTCCGCAAGCCCGTGTCGGCCCCCGCGATCGAGGTCGCGGGGGTCACGAAGGTCTTCGGCGAAGGCAAGCCCGGCGCGGTCCACGCGCTCGGCCCGATCGATCTTTCGATCGCTCCCGGCAGCTTCGTCTCCGTGGTCGGCCCGTCGGGCTGCGGCAAGTCCACGCTGCTCCGCCTCGCGGCCGGGCTCGACCGGCCGAGCGCCGGCCGCATGAACCGCTACGGCGAGCCGCTCGACGGGCCGTCGCGCCAGACCGGGATCGTGTTCCAGGAGCACGTGCTCTTCCCCTGGGCGACGGTGCTCCAGAACGTCATGCTGCCGGCCGACGTGCTCGGACTGCCGAAGGCGGAGGCGACGGCGCGCGCGCATCATCTCCTCGAGCTCACCGGGCTGAAGGACTTCGCCCATCACAGCCCGCAAATGCTCTCCGGCGGCATGAAGCAGCGCGCCGCCTTCTGCCGCGCGCTCCTCGCCGATCCCCAGCTCCTCCTCCTCGACGAGCCGTTCGGCGCGCTCGACGCCCTGACGCGCGAGGAGCTCTCCCTCGAGCTCTCGCGGATCTGGCAGGAGCTCGGCCGCACCGCGCTCCTCATCACCCACGACATCGAGGAGGCGATCCTTCTCGGCGACCGGGTGCTCATCATGTCGCCGCGGCCGGGCCGGATCCGCGCCGACATCGCGGTCGACCTGCCCCGCCCCCGCAATGTCGGGACGGCGGCGCTGCCGCGCTTCCAGGAGATCAAGCAGGCGATCCGGGAGCTCATCTTCAATCCGGGGAGGCCGGAATGACCATCGCCGCCGTTGCGCGGCCGGGCACGGCCCTCCGCCGCCTGCTGACGCCGCTCAGCTACGTCGCGATCGTGCTCGTCTGGGAGGCCGCGGTGCGCGCCTTCGAGGTTCCGGCCTGGCTCCTGCCCGCCCCCTCGGCGATCGCAGGCGCGGCCTCGGACTGGCTTCCGGAGCTCGCCACCAACACGCTGGTGACGCTGCGGGAGACCGTCTTCGGCTTCCTGGTGGCGCTCGCGGCCTCGCTGCCGCTCGCCATCCTCATCGCCTTCAGCGAGCCGGCGCGCCGGCTCCTCTATCCCATTCTCCTCGGCCTGCAATCGATCCCGAAGGTCGCGCTGGCGCCGCTCATCACGCTCTGGCTCGGCTTCTCGGAATGGCCGAAGATCGTGATCGTGGTGCTCGTCTGCTTCTTCCCGATCCTCGTCAACGTGGTGGCGGGCTTCGAGAGCGTGCCGAAGACGATGCTCGACCTCATGCATTCGCTGAAGGCGTCGGAGACGATGATCTTCCGGCGCCTGCGCATTCCCGCCGCGATGCCGCACTTCTTCACCGGCTGCAAGGTCGCGATCACCTTCGCGGTGATCGGCGCCGTGATCGGCGAGTTCGTCGCCGCGCAGAGCGGCCTCGGCTATCTCATCCTGATGTCGACCTCGCAGTCGCAGACGCCGCTCGCCTTCGCCGCGATCGCGCTGCTGACGATCATGAGCATCGTCCTCTTCTACGGGATCGAGCTGCTGGAGCGGCGGATCGTCCGCTGGTCGCACTAGAAGCCGAGCGCGCAGCCGTCCTTCCGCGGGTCCGAGCCGGCATGGAGGAGCCCGCGCTCGTGGTCGATCCAGACCGCCTGCGCGCCGCCGATCGGCCGCGCCGCCGGCTTCACGCAATGGCCCTTCGCCTCGAGCTTCGCCACCGTCTCGGGCGCGATCGTGGGCTCCACCTCGAGCTCGCCGTTGAAGGCGAAGCTGCGCGGCGCATCGATCGCCTCCTGGAGGTCGAGCCCGCGGTCGAGGAGGCCCGACAGGAACGCCGCATGTCCCGCCGCCTGGTAGTGCCCGCCCATGACGCCGAACGGCATCACCGTCCGCCCGTCCCGGCGCAGCAGGCCCGGGATGATCGTGTGGAGCGGGCGCTTGCGCGGCGCGAGCTCGTTCGGGTGCCCCTCAATGAGGCGGAACGAGCTGCCGCGGCTGTGGAGGAGCACGCCGGTCGCCGGGTCGAGGATGTAGGAGCCGAAGGCCTGGAACAGCGAATTGATGAAGGAGATCGCGTTGCCGTCGCGGTCGACCACGCTCAGATAGACCGTGTCGCGGTGCTCGGGCTCGGTCCAGAGCGCTGGCTCGCCTGCCCGCTCGAGCGAGACCCGCCGCCGGAGCGCCGCCGTCGTCTCCGCCCCGAGCAGCGTCTCCACCGCGCAGGGCGCATGGTCCGGGTCGCAGACGAAGGCGTCGCGGTGATGATAGGCGAGCTTCGTCGCCTCGGCGTGGATGTGGATGCGCTCGTCCATCGGCACGTCGGCGGAGAGGTCGAAGCCGCCGATCACGTTGAGGATCATCAGCGCGACGAGCCCCTGCCCGTTCGGCGGGATCTCGAGCACGTCATAGCCGCGGTAGCCGGTCGAGACCGGGGCCACGTAGTTCGCCCCGTCCAGGCCTTCGGCGAAATCCTCCTCGGTGTGGACGCCGCCGAGCGCGCGCAGGCGCTGCACGAGCGCTTTCGCCGTGGCGCCGGTATAGAAGGCCGCCGCCCCGTCGCGGGCGATCTCGCGCAGGCGCTGGCCGAGGAGCGGCTGGCTGTGCCGCTCGCCGGCGGCATAGGGGATGCCGCCGCGCAGGAAGAGATCGCCGGTGCCCTCCCCGTTGGCGAGCTGCGCCGCCGCGACCGCCCAGTCCGAGGCGACGCGCGGCGTCACCGGATAGCCGTTCTCGGCATAGTCGATCGCGGCCGCGAACAACCGGTCGAGCGGCAGGGTGCCGTAATCGGCATGAAGCCTCGTCCAGGCCGAGACGGCGCCGGGGATCGTGACGGCATGCGGCGTCTCGTGCGGCAGCACCGTGAAGCCCGCTTCGCGCAGACGGGCCGCGGAAGCCGCCGCCGGGGCGCGGCCGCTGCCATTGAGGCCGACCGGATCGCCGCCGGCCGGCGCGTAGAGCACGAAGCAGTCGCCGCCGATGCCGGTCATCTGGGGCTCGACCACGCACTGCACGGCGACGCCGGCGAGCGCGGCGTCGACGGCATTCCCGCCGGCGCGCAGGATGTCGAGGCCGGCGGCCGTCGCGAGCGGATGCGACGTCGCGATGGCGGCCTTGGTCGCCATGACGGGGCTGCGTCCGGGGCGGAAGAAATCGCGCATCTTGGCTCTCGGGACCTGCGTGTTGCGGGCAGCGCGATCGCCGCGAAGCGGAGTGCGACCGAGCCGAACGGGTATCGTCTGCGAGGGTTCGGTCCGGCATCGGAGCGCCCGGGCGGGCGGCCAATTCGTTCGACACCGAATGAAAGGAGTGTATGAAAGGGCCATGCTGAGGTCAATCGGATGAAGGAGGGGATCGCGGAGGGCCGCGACCGCGCGGCGGCGGACGTTCCGCCCGAGGCGGCGCCGCAGGACCGCCGCCGTGCCAGGGGCGGCCGCGCCGCGCGCGAGAAGGTCGATGCCATCTTCCGGCAATGGCAGGCCGAGCGGCCGGACATCGACCCGGCGCCGGTTCACGTCTACGGCCTCGTCGCGCAGATCCAGATGCGCTCCACCGCCTTCATCGACGAGGTGCTCGCGCCCTACGGCCTGGTCCGCGGCACCTATGACGTGCTGACCGCGCTGCGGCGCGCCGGCGCGCCCTACTGCCTCACGCCGAAGCAGCTCTCGCAATCCCTCTTCCTCAGCCCGGCCGGGCTGACGAGCCGGCTCAACCGCCTCGAAGCGCAGCACCTCGTCGCCCGCCTGCCCGAGCCGAGCGACCGCCGCACGCTCCGCATCCAGCTCACCGCCGCCGGGGAGGCGGTCATCAACGAGGTCATCCCGCTCGTCTTCGAGGCGCAGTGGCGGCCGCTGCGGGCGCTCGGCGCGGAGGGAAGCGCGCGCCTCGTCGAGGAGCTCACCCGCCTCGCGGAGGCGATGGCGCCAGTCGAGGCCTGACGCACCGCCTCCCCTCGGCGCCGATATGCGGCCCGCCTCCGCCCCGCCTCCCCAGTGTCGCCATCGCCTTCCTCCGTCGTCATCGCCCGGACTTGATCCGGCGATCCACGCGGCCTCGCCTCGCCCCCTGTCGTCATCGCCTCCCCCTGTCGTCATCGCCGGGCTCGACCCGGCGAACCAGAAGCAGAGCGGCGGCCCAGGCGCCGCCTCTCCGTCGTCCTCGGCAAAGTGGCGACCAGGCGCCGCTGGATGCCCGGGTCAAGCCCGGGCAGGACGACAGAACAAGCGGCAGGGGCCCGAAACGGAACAGGGCGGCAAAACGTCGGAACGGAACAAGCGGCAGGGGCCAGAAACGGACTAGAGCGTTACCCGACCTAATTGAATCGGGATTCCCAAATCAGCGCTGAGATGATTCAAGCTGTCTGCCGGATTGGAGGCCGGCGGA